>JAZQHJ010000039.1:0-5529 GCA_045540515.1 Eubacteriales bacterium | reverse complement strand
GTAGCCGAACAATATCACTGCCCGCAAGGGCAATATCACTCTTTGCGAAAGCAAAGAATATCACTCATAGACAGCAGAAAAAGAGAGAGTCTTACGGAATTTTGCTTCCGAAGCACTCTCTCTTCTGTTTTTATTGCAAGTTTCGCATTTGTTTTACAAATGCATCGGGCTATGCCCATACCCATATTTCATTTCTCCGCTAATTTTGCACGCCCTTTGGTCGGATTTTCTTTTATTCCTTGTTTTCCTCAAATAAGCGAAGTCCTGCTGTATCAGATACTGGTAATGAGAAAACAATGGTATGTGCCTGTGTGTCTATTCCTGCCTTTTCCATTATCCCCTTCATTATATCCTTCTTTTGCTCAACTGAGGAGACTATATATATCATTTCCTTTTCCTCGGCAATTGATATTCCAAAGAACTTACTTGAATATTTTGAGCCTGTGCCCTTTGCGTGAATTACTGTTCCGCCTCTTGCACCAGCCTCTCTTGCTGCATCCATTACGTAATCAGTATGTCCCTTTTCGCAGATTGCAACAATTAGCTCCATTTGCTTTTCCTGCATAGTGCTCTCCTCCTGTTCATCATTTTCGTGTCCGTTTGCAAATAGCTCAATAGGTCTTCTTCCACCCATACTTGTCAGTGGTATTGAAAGTGCTATGCCACGGTCTGGCAAGTCAATTGCCATTTCTCTTGTGAGTGCCCTCATAAGCTCATTTTTTTTGTTTGTTGTTACTACACAATAATGTACGGTTTTATGAGATTCCTCAAGTCCGAAGAGGTCAAGAGTTTTTTGCCTTACTGTTCCCTCACAGGGGGTGCTATATAGAATAGGGACCTCCTTAGAGGTGAAAAATTCTGTAAATTCGTCACTATCATCTCTTTTAGTGATTGTAACAAAAAGATACATTTTTTGCATCTCTTCCCTCTCCTTTCTTAGAAGTCAATAATTTCGTTATCTGTATAAATTGGAATTGGAATTGTAAGAGTTTTATCAAAGCTTTCCTCTTGAACGTCAATAACATCATCAGCAATAGCTGTTTCAAGCTCTTGAACATTTGCCTTTCCAACATTTTTGATACGGATTTTATAAACAATACCAAGTATTTGAATTGCGATAAGTGGTGTCATTGCAACCATTGCAACGGTTCCAAAGGCATCGGTCATTACACTTGCTGTTGAGCCACCATTTACACCTATACAAGCACCTATTGAGAAGGTTAGCAAAAAGGTTGAGGTCATAGCACCTGAAGCAACTCCACCAGAGTCAAAGGCTATTGATGTAAATATATCTGGTACAAAGAATGTAAGTATTAGGGCTATTGAGTAGCCTATTGCAAGTGGAATCATTATTGACATTCCTGTAAGCACTCGTAGCATTGCAATACCAACGGAGATTGCAACACCTATTTCAAGTGCAAAGGCAAGAGCTCTTTTTGGAATAGCACCAGAGGTTACGTTTTCTACCTGTGTTTGTAGCACCTGTACTGCTGGCTCTGCGACTACAATAAAGAAGCCCAGAAGCATTCCAAGAGGAATAACAACCCACGCAAAGCCACTGCTACCAAAGAAAAAGCCAAGAGCAGAGCCTGCTGCCATAAAGCCAACATTTGCGCCTGTTAGGAATAGTACAAGTCCCACTGTTGTATAAACTAATCCAATTGAAATTTTTGCAAGATTTTTTCTGTTCATTCTGCCTGTAAAAAGCTGATATACAAAGAAGAATGCAGAAATTGGAAGTATTGCTATTAGCACCTCAACTAAATAGTCTGGCAAGGACTCTAAATATACTTTTCCAAGAACATTTGAGTCGTTCATATTCTGAATTGCACTTTCTATTTCATTAGGCTGATAGCTACCTATATCTCCGCCAAGAATAATCCCTAAAACTAAAACTGCAATAATTGGTCCTACTGAGCATAGTGCAACAAGACCAAAGCTGTCATTGTTCTCCTGTGAGTCGGAACGAATGGAGGACACACCTATACCAAGAGCAAGAATGAATGGTACTGTCATTGGTCCTGTGGTAACTCCACCAGAGTCAAATGCAATTGCCCAGAAATCAGATGGAACAAATATTGCAAGAATAAAGGTTGCTATGTAAAATACTAAGAGTAGATATCTTAGCCTTATTCCAAAAATTATACGAAGCATTGCAACAACTAAGAATGCTCCAACGCCACAGGATACAGATATTGTAAGTAGCCAGCTTGGATCAATTGAGGCATTTGAGGCAAGAATTTGAAGGTCGGGCTCGGACATTGTAATCATAACACCAACAATAAAGGACAAGGCAATGATGAGCCAGATTTTCTTTGATTTTGTCATCTGAGCACCAACATACTCGCCCATTTGAGTCATTGACATTTCTGCGCCTACATTAAATATTCCTGTTCCTACTATTACCATAAGTGCACCAAAAATAAAGGATGTCAAGACAGACATTTTCATTCCTGGTATTATAAAGCAAAGCAGAATTACTATTATAAAAACCGGCAAAACGGATTTTGTCGATTCTATTATCTTTTCCTTAAATACGAATCTATTATTTTTCATTGGTTTCCGCCTTTGAATAATTGCGTGCCCTTGGCACTATGAGTATATTATAGCAAATGCTTATGATATTTGCAAGTTTAATTTATTAATAAATTATATCCAAAATATTCTGTATTTTCTTGACACTATGATATTTATTTGCTATAATATTTTTATTATTTTAGTTTAGTAAAGCAAAGGAGATTTTTATGGGACTTACAATTGCTCAAAAAATCATTAAGGAGCACTTAATTTCCGGTGAAATGGTTGTTGGAAATGAGATTGCTCTAAGAATTGACCAAACACTTACACAGGATGCAACAGGTACAATGGCTTATCTTGAATTTGAGGCCATTGGTATTCCAAGAGTTAGAACAAAGCTTTCTGTTGCTTACATAGATCACAACACTCTTCAATCGGGCTTTGAAAATGCTGATGACCACAGATATATTCAATCTGTTGCTAAAAAATTCGGTCTTAGATTTTCTCGTCCTGGTAATGGTATTTGCCATCAGGTTCATCTTGAACGCTTTGGTGTTCCTGGAATGACACTTATTGGCTCAGATAGCCATACTCCAACAGCTGGCGGTATTGGTATGCTTGCCTTTGGTGCAGGTGGACTTGATGTTGCTGTTGCAATGGGTGGTGGTGCTTACTATATTACTATGCCAAAAATGTATAAGGTAAACCTTACTGGTAAGCTTCAGCCTTGGGTTAGCGCAAAGGATGTCAGCCTTGAAATTCTAAGAATTTTGAGTGTTAAGGGTGGCGTTGGTGCTATTATTGAATGGGGTGGCGAGGGTGTTAAGACGCTTTCAGTGCCAGAACGTGCTACTATTACAAATATGGGCACAGAGCTTGGTGCTACTACCTCTATTTTCCCATCTGATGAAACTACTAAGGCGTTCCTTGAATCACAGGGCCGTGGTGATGCTTATGTTCCACTTGCAAGTGATGAGGATGCTGTTTATGATAGAGTTATTGATATTAACCTTTCAGAGCTTGAGCCTCTTCTTGCTTGTCCTCATAGCCCTGATAATATCAAGAGTGCAAGAGAGCTTTCTGGAATTAAGGTTGACCAGGTTTGCATTGGCTCATGCACCAACTCATCACTTCGTGATATGCTAAGAGTTGCATCAATGCTAAAGGGCAAGAAAATTGATGACAGCGTTAGCCTTTCTGTTTCTCCTGGCTCAAAGCAGGTGCTTTCGATGCTTGCTGATTGTGGTGCTCTTTCCGATATTTTAGCGTCGGGAGCAAGAGTTTTAGAGTGTGCTTGTGGACCTTGCATTGGTATGGGCTTCTCTCCTAACTCCGCAGGTATTTCATTAAGAACCTTTAACCGTAACTTTGAGGGCAGAAGTGGCACTAAGGATGCACAGGTTTATCTTGTTTCTCCTGAGGTTGCAGTTGCATCTGCTCTTACTGGATATATTACTGACCCAAGAACGCTTGGCGAGTACAAGGAAATTGAAATGCCAGAGGCATTTAAGATTGATGACAGTGCTGTTATTATGCCTGCATCAGAGGAGGAGGCAAAGGACCTTGAAATTGTTCGTGGTCCTAACATCAAGCCCTTCCCAGAAACAAAGCCTCTTGAAAACAAGATTGAGGCAAGGCTTACATTAAAGGTTGGGGATAATATAACAACAGACCATATTATGCCTGCCGGTGCTAAGATTTTGCCATATCGTTCAAACATTCCATTTCTTTCAAAATTCTGCTTTGCTGTTTGTGATGAGAGCTTTGCAGAAAGAGCAAAGGCAAATGGCTCATCAATTATTGTTGGTGGCTCTAACTATGGTCAGGGCTCATCTCGTGAGCACGCTGCACTTGTTCCACTATATCTTGGTGTTAAGGCTGTTGTTGCAAAGAGCTTTGCAAGAATACATGCTGCTAACCTTGTAAATGCAGGTATTCTACCACTAACCTTTGAAAATCCAGATGATTATGATAAGTTCAATCAGGATGATGAGCTTACTATTGAAAATGTTTTTGAGGGTATGAGCAGTGGAAAAATGATTTTAAAATCAAAAAATTGTGAGGCTGTTTTGAATTGTAGCTACACTACACGTCAAATTGACATTTTAAAGGCTGGCGGACTTCTTGCTTATACAAAGGGCGAATAATTTTAAGAATAGTGTTATTTTTTGAGTTTTTTATGCTATAATTATTATAGTAACTTTATGAATTTAAGGAGATTTAAAATGGGACAGTTATCTAAGCAAATTTTAGACACCTATAACCTTTGGCGCACGGATGAAAGGTTTGATGAGGAGATAAGAAAAGAGCTTGAAAATCTTTCAGATGCTGAAATTGAGGACCGCTTCTGGCGAGAGCTTGAATTCGGTACTGGTGGTCTTCGTGGTGTTATGGGCGCTGGTACTAATAGAATGAATAAGTACATCATACGAAAGGCAACCAAGGGCTTTGCTAACTATCTTTTAGATAAGTATGGCAAGAATGTATCACGTGGTGTTGCTATTGCATATGATTCAAGAAATAATTCAGATGCATTTGCTCGTGAGGCTGCACTTGTTATGGCGGCATCTGGCATCCCTGCTTATATCTATAATGAAATTATGCCTACCCCTGTTCTCTCCTTTACTGTAAGAGAGCTTGGCTGTGTTGCTGGTATCGTTGTAACCGCAAGCCATAACCCAAGAGAGTATAATGGCTATAAGGTTTACGACGAGGAGGGCTGTCAGGTTCTAATCGACGATGCTAACAAGATTATTTCTTATGTAAACGCAATAGATAATATCTCTGCAATCCCTGTTGCCAACGAAAAGAGCGCAAGAGATAGCGGAATGATAAAGAGCGTTCCCGATAGCGTGCTCGATAGCTTTAACGAGCGCGTAAAGGCGCAGGCTCACGATATCGGCAAAAAGAGCGCAAAAATAGTATATACCCCACTCCACGGCACAGGAAATGTTCCTGTTCGTAGAGTTCTTAGCGAGCTTGGCTATGATTATGTCGTAGTTAAGGAAGTCG
>JAZQHJ010000038.1:0-1609 GCA_045540515.1 Eubacteriales bacterium | reverse complement strand
GTAAAGCTTAGATCTTCTAACCTTACCCTTTCTAACAACTTCAACGTTAGCAACTGATGGAGAGTGAATTGGGAATGTCTTTTCAACACCACAGCCGTAAGCAAGTCGGAGGCCAAGCGGTCTTAGGAAGACAACATGTTTCCCCAACTCCTTGGCTCACAGAACGACATGGCTACGATCCGACTTGTAAAGCTTAGATCTTCTAACCTTACCCTTTCTAACAACTTCAACGTTAGCAACTGATGGAGAGTGAATTGGGAATGTCTTTTCAACACCACAGCCGTAAGCAACACGTCTTACTGTGAATGTTTCTGCGATTCCACCGTTATGCTTTGCAATAACAGTTCCCTCGAAGATTTGGATTCTCTCTCTTGTTCCCTCTTTGATGAGGTTGTGTACCTTTACAGTGTCACCGATGTTGAACTGTGGTACCTCTGTTTTTAATTGCTCACTTACAAAAGCTTCAATTTTATTCATGATAAGCCTCCATTAATCCTAGATGTTCATGCAGAGCTACGCAGAGGACCATCCGTTTTAAACTCCGTGTTATTACACGTGCGTTGATATTATATCACAAGGCTTTTGGTTTTGCAAGTACTTTTTTTATTTTTTTCAAAATTCATAATATTGTGAAAAAATATTGTTAAATTGGGAAAATTATGTTATAATATTTGCGTATATTATTTAAAGGAGCTATTATTGTGAAGGAAAACGAAGTTAGCAAGCCTACAAGCAAAGCTTTTTTAGGCTTTTTTGACATTTTAGAATCATTGGTTTATGCTATTGCAATTGTTGTAGTAGTGTTTTTATTTATTGGTAGAGTCAGTGAGGTAGATGGTGATTCAATGTGCAAAACATTAAATGACGGAGACTATCTTTTTGTTGCTGACCCACTATTTTGCTATCAACCAAAAAATGGCGATGTTGTGGTGGTTCATTCAAATAAGCTAGAAAATTCTCATTATAGAACCCCTCTTGTTAAAAGAGTTATTGCAACAGGCAATCAAACCTTAAAGGTTGATTTCTATAACAGAACAATATCTATAAATGACGGTGAGCCGATTGTCGAGGATTATGCGGTATATATTACCTCACGTAACCACCCAAATCCTGGTAGGGACCTTACACCTAGTGAGGTTTTGATGGCCTTAAACGAGTCAATGTTTATAGTTGATACAACTACCTCTACTCCACTTTCCTCATGGTTTCACACCTGTGGAACATACGACAAGACAACTGGTATTTATACTGTTGAGGTGCCACAGGATTATGTTTTTGTAATGGGTGATAACAGAATGAACTCAGGAGACAGCCGTATGTTTGGACTTATTCACGAAAATTACATTGTGGGTAAGGCTATTTTCAGAATTTTACCTTTAAACAAGCTTGGAGGAATTGACTAATGCAATCGGAGGTAATTCAGTGGTTTCCTGGTCATATGGCGAAAACTCGTCGTTTGATTTCAGAAAATCTTAAAGAGGTTGATATTGTTGTTGAAATTCTCGATGCAAGAATTCCATATAGCTCAAAAAATCCTGAAATAGCAAGGCTTATTGGTGATAAGCCATGCTTAACTATTTTAAACAAAGCCTCCTTGGCAAATAAGGAG
>JAZQHJ010000037.1:0-3671 GCA_045540515.1 Eubacteriales bacterium | reverse complement strand
CTAAGTGAAGCATTAGGCCATGTTGGATATATCTCACTAGACGCAACATTTTTAATATAATTAATAAAAGATACCGTTACATTATTGGCATTCGCATCTGGTCTTCCTAAATGTACAGTAATATATTCTGGAATATATGGTAAAGCGTTAGGCATATAAATCTCCTTATAAATCAGTGTCAGGAATTTCTACAAATCTGCTATCATATGATGGAGTAAAATCGTTTGGATTGGAATACTCAGATACAGGAATTAAATTTACGGGTTGGATTGACGTAATTCCTTGAAAAATAGGAACATTTATAATATCGCTATCAAAATATCCCTGACTCGAAACAAAAATATTGTAGCTATAAAACGGTCTGTCGTTACCAGGAGTTAAGGAAAGAGAACTGCTTTTTGTAGGCAAAGCAATCTTTTCCGTTTGACCAAGAGAATTTGTTTTTAAGGTGTAAAGCAAATAACCATTTGCCATAGCATCTCCGTCCTTTTTGTTTTCGTAAATGTTGACAAGAGCATTTTCTAGTGGAATAGAGCCATTTGCAGTACGTGCAGTAACCACTAAAAATCCAATGCTGTTATCTACGTTAGAATTCATATAATCACCCCCTATTAAAAATATTCTATGCATTGTAAAAAATATTGACAAAGCCCAAAAAAGAATGTATAATACCTTGCAGTGAGTTCGAAACCATCCTCACTTAAAACAAAACTAGGAGAAAAATATGAAAAAGGGTAAAATTCTTTATCTAACACAAGCCGCCCTTGTATCTGCACTCTATGTTGCACTTACATGGCTATCAAACCTCTTTGGTCTTGCAAACGGAGCAGTTCAAGTACGAATAAGCGAGGCTCTTTGCATTCTTCCTGCATTTATGCCAAGTGCAATACCTGGACTTTTTATAGGATGCTTAATATCAAATCTCTCAATGGGCTCAAATATTTTTGATATAATATTTGGCTCACTTGCAACCCTTATAGGAGCAATACTTACATCAAGACTAAAAAACAAATTCCTTGCACCTATTCCAGCGGTAATATCAAATACGATAGTTGTTCCTGTTGTGATTTTATTTTGCTACACAGCAAGGGAGGCAAGAACACTATCAACCTATTTAATTACAACACTAGGTGTCTTTGCTGGTGAGGTTATATCGGCATATATTTTTGGTGTTATACTTTACATTGCTCTTGAAAAGAGAAAAAACATATTCAATAAAAAATAAAACGGACTATGTCCGTTTTTTTATATCTAAAATTGAAAATAATTGTTGAATTAAAATAGCTTATATGTTAGAATATAATTAGTATTTAAAAGGAGAGGGAATATGGCACAAAACCGTAGAAAATCTAAATCAAGGGCTAGCGTAAAGCGCAAGGTTATATCAACAATAATCGCCCTTGTATTAGCAATAATTGCATTCTTTGTATATGAATTTATTTTAAAACCAAAGGATGAAAACCACAACGTTCCAGAGGGCACCTGTGAGTTCCATATGATTGATGTAGGTCAGGGCGATGCAACGCTGATACGAGTGGGAAATAAAAACATACTCATTGACACTAGCGAAAGCGGAGAAAGAGAAAAGCTTGTTAATTATCTTGAAAAACAAGGAGTAACCGAGCTTGAATACTTTGTAGCAACTCACCCAGATAGCGACCATATCGGCTCTGCTGATTACATTATTAATAATTATACTGTTCACAATGTAATTCTTTCACCAAAGGAGCACACAACAAAAACCTATGAAAGAATGATTGAAGCAATTGAGGCAAAGGTTGATAGTGGGGAAATAAAGGACGTCATCAATCCACAAGATATGCTTGGTGAAAGCATAATGGTTGGAGACCTTGAATTAAAAATGCTAGGTCCAATCGGCGAGTTCAGTAAAAATGATAATAACAATCCAAGCGTAGTAATAATGGCACGTTGGGGCAACAAAAGGGTTCTCCTTACAGGCGATGCTGAAACCGAGGCAGAGGAAAGACTCATTGAAGAATATGGCTCGGAGCTAAAATGCGACGTATTAAAGGTTGGTCACCACGGCTCTGATTCCTCAACATGGAAATCTGGTATGCTTCAATACACAAAGCCAACCTATGCAACAATCTCGTGCGGTGTTGGAAATTCATACAACCACCCTCACAAGGAGCCACTTGACGCACTTGCACAGAGCAATGTAGAGGTTTACAGAACCGATTTACAGGGCACAATACTTATTTCAATAAATAACGATGTTATTGAGATAACAACCGAAAAATAAAATAAAACCGATGCAAGCGCATCGGTTTTTTTATTAAGTTTTAGCAGCACCCATAAGCCACGAATGAGGAAGAATTTTTGCAAGCACTCTGTAAAGCTTATAAAAAGGATGAGGAGTATATACAGCTCTACCTCTTTTTGCAGCTCTTATGCCTTTTTTTGCAGTTTTAGCAATATTACAGCGAGGAAGAGTATCGAATGTTTTTGAAACTCCCCTTTCAATACCTGCAACAGCTAAAAATTCTGTACTCATAGGACCAGGACAAATTGCAGTAACATTGATTTTTCTTTTCCTTAACTCATATCTTAAAGCTCTTGAAAAGCTCATAACATACGCTTTTGTAGAGGAATAAACGGTCATTCTTGCATTTGGAACAAACGATGCAATCGAGCAGGTGTTGATTATACAAGCTCCTCTTTGCATATATGGTAGAGAAATAGTAGTAATTTCTGTAAGAGCCTTGGCATTTAATAAAATCATTGAGCCTTGTATTGAATAATCTGCATCAGCAAGCTCACCTATAATTCCAAAGCCGGCATTGTTGATAAGAAATCTTATGCTTGGCTTTTCGCTTTCTAATAAAGCTTGAAGCTCCAAAATGCTTTCATCTCTTGTAATATCCATAGGAATAACTCTTGATTTAATTTTGCCAAGCTTATCACAAATCTCTACTAGCTTGTCCTTACGTCTTGCAATAACCCAAACCTCATCAAGCTCCTCATGTTGAATTTCCTTGAAAAATTCAACACCAAGACCACTTGATGCACCCGTAATAATAGCAATATTCATAATATCTCCTAGAAATTAAGATTTTTTAGGAAGGTAATAAGGGAATCAGTCCATTTAGAAATATCATTTCTATCCTGTGCAAGTCCAAGTCCGTGACAGCCAGTAGGATAAATATGCATTTCAAAATAAACATTATTTTCAGAAAGAGCAGTAGCAAGAGCAAGAGAGTTTTTAACAGGTACAACAGCATCATCAGCAGTATGCCAAATAAAGCAAGGAGGAGTATCCTTGGTAACATTTTTTTCACAGCTGAATCTTGTTGCAAGCTCTTGGTTGCCTCTTTCCTCTCCAAATAAGCAATCTCTTGAACCAAAGTGAGAAAATGGCTCAACCAATGAAACAACTGGATAGCAAGGAATAAAGGCATCTGGACGAGCTGAAAGCTCATCTATTTCATCAGTATGCTCATAAGCATCAAAGTCATACATAGTACCAGCAGAGCAGGTAAGATGCCCGCCTGCACTAAACCCTAAAATACCAACCCTTTCATACCCCATATAGCGTAAAATTCTTATAGCTCTTTGAGCATCGCTTAAAGGAGCATATTTGTGGCAAGGATTGACATTGTAATCAAGAGTGTAAGCGTTTATACCACCGTCGTTGAGCATTTTTGCAATAG
>JAZQHJ010000036.1:0-9648 GCA_045540515.1 Eubacteriales bacterium | reverse complement strand
AGACCGCTTGGCCTCCGACTTATGGGCAAATGGCTTTGAATATGACATTGAATATTGGGAAATATGGAATGAGCCAGATATAGATCCAGACGACGCGACCAATAAAAAGTGTTGGAGTGGAACTGAGGCTGATTACATCAGATTTTACATAGTAGCCTCAAATCACTTAAAGTCGTGCTTCCCACATTTGAAAATAGGTGGACCTGCCTCAGTAGGCGACGAAAGCTTTATGGAGCGCTTCTTACAAGCAATAAGCAAGGAAGGGAATGTTCCTCTTGACTTTTTCTCGTGGCACTGGTATTGGACCGAGCCCTCTGATGTTTCAATTAAAGCAACCCGTATAAGAAATTTAATGAAAAAATACGGATATGGCAATGCAGAAAGCATTTTAAATGAATGGAACTATGTTCGTTGCTGGACAAAGGAATTTGTATATACAATAAAGCAAATAATCGGTATGAAGGGTGCTGCATTTACCTCTGCTGTTATGAGTGCTATGCAGAATAACCCAGATGTTGATATGCTTATGTATTATGATGCTCGTCCTACTGCATTCAACGGCTTATGGGATATGTACACCTACGAGGAGCTAAAGGGATATTATGCATTTTATGCCTTTGCCAACCTTTATGACCTTGGAATACAGGCAGAGAACAGCTCTGATGATGAAAATGTTTATGTTGTTTCTGCAAAAAATGGTAAAAAAGTCGGCGCAATGGTAACATATTATACTGAAAACGACAATGAAAACAGTAAATATGTAACAATTGACGTTAAGGGCTTTGATATGTCTTTGGCAAAAATTTATTTAGTGGATGAAAATAATACATACACTCCATATGTCAAAACAGCTTTTGTTGACAATTCATTACAAATAAGAATGGAACGCAATACCATAATTTATATTGAAGCATAAAATGAAACAAGCTACCGAAAACGGTAGCTTGTTTTTTTTGAATTCAAAGCAATTAATTCAAAGCTTGAACTAATTATTTAGAATTCTTAATAGAATTTTCGTAGGACTCAATCATCTTCTTAACCATTTGACCACCGATAGAACCAGCCTGACGTGCTGTGAGGTCGCCGTTGTAACCGCTTTGGTTAAGAGTAACACCTACTTCGCTAGCAGCTTGCATCTTGAACTTATCAAGAGCAGCCTTTGCCTCTGGAACAGAAATGTTGTTCTTAGACATAACAGTCTCCTATTCTATAAATATCTATATTATCGAGCATAAGCTTTTGCTTCGCTCTGATATTATTATGAAGCAATCATTAAAAAATATAATTACCAATTTTTTGAATAAAAAATACGTTACAACAAAATTCGACATAAATAATTAAAATTTTGTTTACTTACTTGACATCATATATTATATATGTTAAAATACAAGTGATTTTTACCTTAAAAAATCCTTAAATTTATGTTATGAAAGGCAATAAAATGAAAGTACTAGGAATTGGGAATTGCAAGACAATTGATGAATTTGTTGACTTGCAAATGTCTGCTTTAAGAAAAAAAGAGCAGACCTTCGAGTCCGTTTACGAAATAATGTTTTCTCAAAAGGAAAATGTTATGTTTGAAACCACGGACGGAAATAAAATTTTCAAAACCACGTATGGACAGGTTGACGAGAATATAAACAAAACGGCTAGCTGGCTAAAACAAAACATATCCAACATTGGAAATGGCTCCTTTATTGGAATATTTATGGATAACAGCCAAGAGTGGATTGAAATTTTTTGGGCAATTTTAAAATGTGGTAGCGTACCACTTCTTATGAACAAAAGACTCGACAGTGACAGGCTTGAAGCAATTTTGCAAGGGTACAATGTCACTTGTGTAATAACCGACTCAAAGAAATTTTCCACTCCAACTATTCTTTATACAGATATAAATAAGAGCATACAGCCCAGCATAAGCTTTTCTTGGGAAAACAAAATTGCGCTTATGTCCTCTGGCTCAACAAATGATGTAAAGCTTTGCATATATAACGGAAAAGCAATTTGTGAGCAAATTTATAATTCCCACGACATCGTACGTCAAAGCAAACTAATTAAAGCACACTACGAGGGACACATAAAGCAGCTAACATTTTTACCGTTTTATCACGTATTTGGTCTTATTGCTTGCTATATGTGGTTTGCATTTTTTGCAAGAACCTTTGTTCTTTTAAAAAATCTGTCTGGCGAAACAATTTTGAATACAGTAAGAAAGCATAAGGTTACACATATTTTTGCTGTACCAATGCTTTGGGAAAAAATCAGAAAAAGTGCTACAAAGCTACTTGAACAAAGAAGACCACACCTTGTTAAAAAGGTTCAAAAGGGCTTAAAAATTTCAAATTCATTGCAAAAAAGCTTCCCGAATGTAGGTAGAAAATTTGCAAGGAAGGCATTCAAAGAGATAAGAGACAATCTTTTTGGAGATAGCATTCAGTTCCTTATCACAGGTGGCGGTGCTGTAACCACTAAAACTCTTGAATTTTTCAACGGAATCGGTTATAGACTCGCAAATGGATATGGAATGACAGAAATAGGAATTGCCTCCGTTGAGCTTAGTGATTCAACACGAGTGCTAAATAGTGGCTCCGCAGGAAGACCATTTGGTTCAATCACATATCGAATAGCTCAAAACGGCTTGCTGGAGGTTAAATCAAAATCAATTGCTACTGAAATATATGTAAAGGGTGAGAAGCAAAGCTATGATGAGCAAAGCTACTTTCCAACAGGAGACGGGGCAGAGCTGAAGAAAAAACGCTTATATATTCTTGGCAGAAGCGATGACTTGATTGTTTCATCATCGGGAGAAAATGTATCTCCGAGTGCAATTGAGGACAAAATTTCAATTCCTGACACAAGCGTTTGTATGCTTGGAATTGAAAAAAATGGGAAAATCGTTTCAACCCTTGTAATTCAAATAAATCAATATTTTTCAAAAAAGAAAATTGCCGAAATCAAGGCATCGCTTTTTGAAATATTGAAGCAAAATGGCTTTAATTCGTTAATTGATGAAATTTATTTTACTTTTGACCAGCTAATGCTTGAAAGTGAATTCAAGCTTAACAGAAACAAAATAAGAAAGAGAATCGCCTTGGGCGAGCTTAAATTAATTGACATAAATGAATTTGGCAACGAGCAAAGAGAAGAAAATATAAACCCAGAGCTAAGGCAAAGGGTAATGAGCTTGTTTAGCGAGGTTTTAGAAAAGGAAATCACCAAGGAGCAATGCTCACAAAGCTTTTTCTTTGAGCTTGGAGGAACATCTCTTGCATACTTCCAGCTAATTGAGAATATTAAAGAGGAATTTAATGTTCCGTTCCCAATATCAGATGAACAATCAATTGCGACAGTTGATGAATTCTGCTTGTATTTACAGGATAGAATTTGACATTACGAAAAGGAGAGTAATTAGTTATGTCTACAAAAGTTAAAAGCTTGGACAAAAAGTGGAAGGAGCTGTTATTTGCAGCATCTGGCTTTGGTCCAAACCTTATGATGATTCTTATGGGTGCATTCTTTACCGATGCTATCAACCCATCTGCATTAAACATTGATAAAAACCCACTTCAATCAATTTCAGGAATTTGCTATATCTTGCCAGCAATTTTCCCAATTCTTTGGGCAATTTCAAAGGCATTTGATGGAATTATAGATATTCCGTTTGCAAAGCTTACAGATACACTAAACACTAAATGGGGAAGACGTCGTCCACCAATACTCATATGCTTTATTCCAATGGTGATTAGCTATATTTTGTGTTGGATTCCATTTGGTAGCTATGTAATTTATCCAAACGACCCTGCTTGTACATCTGCACAAACAATAAATACAATTTGGATTGTTTTCTTTGCACTTATATTTTTCAGTACATACACTATGTGTCTTATCGCATTTTATGGAAGCTTATCACATGTTTGTGAAAACGAACAGCAAAGACTAAGAGTTTCTAGCTATAAGGCAGTTTTTGATACAATCGTATATGCAATCGTATATGCACTAGTTCCAATAATTCTAGCTGCAACAGGACAACATATTGACAAGGTTGCAATGGTTGGCTCTGTATTGATGCTTACAATGATTATTCCTTTGTTTATGATTAAGGAAGGCGAAAAGTACGGTTATCCTGAAAGAGAAGGGCTCGTCGATGAGCACGTTTCAATCATAAAAAGCTTGAAGGTTACATTTGGCAACAGAGTATTCAGATCGTGGCTAGTAGTAAACTGCACCGCATTCTTTGGCTTGCAAATGTTCTTGGTTTCAATGAACGCACTTATCAATGGTGGTATGGGCTTTGGAAACCTTGAAATGGCAATTATCGAAACATGCGCATTTGGTCCTGTACCTATGATGCTGTATCTGTTTGGTAAGGTTAAGGCTAAAAAGGGCGTACGCTTCACATATCAAACCTGCTTAATATCATTCGCTATTGCAATTCTATCATTTGACCTAGCTAGCTTGTATATCACAGGTGGAGATAAGGCTTTACAATTTGCAATTTCCATAACAGGCGCATTCATTGGAAGCTGGGGCATAGGAGCATTCTTTATGATGCCACTTTTAGTACCTGCACAGGTATCAAGCGTTGAAGAAAAGCTTACCAAAACGAATCATTCCGCAATGTATTTTGCAGCACAAGCAGTAACTACCTCTGTTATCGGTGCAATTGCATCGTCTCTTGTTTATGAAAACATTAAAATGCTATTCATTAGCAAGGAGGCAAGTGGTGTTCACTGGGCAGAGGGCTCAACGTATATTGATGCAAGTGGCAAGCTTGTAGAGGTTACCGCAGCTGAGGAAGCAGCCAAGCTATTTGGCGGAGTGCCTGTTGATAGCGTTTACAATTTAGGAACACTACTAGTTCCAATTATTGTTTCAATTATGTGTATTGTAGGCTTTATTTGTGCATTTAAAATGCCAAGAGACTTTACACCAGAATGCGTTGCAAAGGAACTAAAAAGACAAAATCCAGACCTTGATATTTCTTCAATTACCGACGGTGAAAAAGAAATTAAAAAGGAAGAAAAGGAAGTAACACTTGCAAATACTGTTTACTGGATTCTTTCTGGTGGAATATTCGGATTTATTTGGTCAGCATTTACATTTAACAGTCTTAAAAAGACAAACAAAAAGGCTTTAATAGGTGGTAGTGCGTTGCTAACTTGGATTCTTTGCGCATTTATTCCTTTCGTTTCAGTTTATGTTTCTATGAGAATATATAAGAACCATATTAACGTAAAGGCAAAGGAGCAAGGAATTAAGACTACTAGTCCAGTATTACATATCATATTTGGTATTTTATTGCCAATTCTTCCATTAAATATAGTTTCACTTGCGTTACTACAAAAGGATATTAACAAGGTAGAGATATAATGGGAAAAGTTTTTGAAGCCATTTTTAAAACTACTGCATATCCTTTGGAAATGCTCATTTTTAGAACAAAGTTTCATTATGAGGATAAAAAAGAGCAGAGCCGAAAAATAAAAGGGAACGCAATAGTAGCAAGCAATCACACATCTGTGTATGATTTTGCTCAAATAATGCAAACCTTTTTTGGCAGACATTTATGCTGTCTAATGGCGGATGTGCTATTTTTACGAAAGCCAAGGATACTTGGTTGGTTTTTGAAATTCTTTAAGCCAATTATCATTCATCGTGAGGGAAAAAATTTCTCATTTATAAATGATTCAGTGGAGCATCTTAAAAAGGGTGGAGTTATTGAAATCTATCCTGAATCAAGAATCCCTGAGTCGTATGAGGAAAAGCCCTTGGAATTTAAGCCAAGCATGGCATATATTGCAATGCTATCTGGCGCACCAATAATTCCTGTATATACTGACGGAAATTATTTCAATGGCAAAAGAGCCAATGTAATGATAGGCAAGAAAATATATGTAAGCGATTTAATAGACGAAAGCTTATCTGAAAGTGAAAATATTCAAAGAATTACAGAATATGTAAGGAACAGGATAATAGAGCTTAAAAATGAAACAGAACGAAGAAAAAGTAAAAAAACAAAAAAAGAAAAAGAAGCATAAGGTGTTTTCAATAAAGCACCTTCCTTACGATTTTATAATCGTAACAGGTGCAATTCCAATGCTTTTATATCTAAGACCCAAAATTTATAAAATGGGCAAGGAAAAAATAAAGGGCGCTGGAATAGTTATGTCAAATCACGTTGGACTTCTTGACATAGTTTATTTGCACTTTTGCTTTGCTGGTCGAAGAATGTGGTCCTTAGCAATGAAGGAGCTTTTTGAAACAAAGGTAAAAAATATCTTTTTCAGAATGGCAAAATGCATTCCCGTTGATAGAGAAAATGTAACTATTGATATGTATCACGATGTTGCAGACGTGCTTGATTCAGGAAAGCTACTTGCAATTTTCCCCGAGGGACGCATAAACTTTGACGAAGAGCCAGATGTTAGAAAATTTAAGGGTGGAGTTGCACTTTTTGCAATAATGAACAAGGTTCCAGTTGTTCCTGTTTACATTGTAAAAAGACAAAAATGGTATCACAGGCAGAAAATAGTGCTCGGTGAACCCATTCATCTAGAAACAATTTGCGACGGAACTCCTTCAATTAAAGACGTTGATAAGGTAAGCGCTTATTTACACGAAAAGGAAGAAGAGCTTGCAAGATTCTATAATGAAAAATGCAGGAAAAACAAAAGGTCCAAAAAGGAGAAAAACAATGATTAATCTTTTACACCCTAGCTGTTCATCACCAAAAACAGTAGAAAAGCTCAAAAAATTTGCTTGTGTAGGCGAAATGGCAGAGTCTGTTTTTACAGAATACAAGGACACGGTTGCTTTAATTGATAGCGGAGTAGAATATACATATGCTGACGTATCAAAAAAAGCAGGAGCAATAAGAAATGCATTAAAAGAGAATGGAATAAAGGTAGGAGATAAGGTTGGAATTTTCTATCCTAACTCTGCTGATTACATAATTTCTGCAATGGCAGTAATGTCATATGGTGCAGTCGTTGTTGCACTTCCATTCCATTTAGACGAAAAAACAATTTATGGCGCATCATTAAAATTTCAAATGTCAGCTATAATTCAAGACAGCTCATCAGCTGACAAAACAGCACTTGCATTCAAGTTAAATGCAAATTTAAAGCAAATTCTTTCAAATAAGATATCAGACGGCTTTGCACCCTCTAATATGGTTGCACCTGAGGCACCGTGCGCAATTGTGTTTACCGCAGGAACAACAGGACAAAGCAAGGGAGCACTTCTTTCACACAAGGCAATTTTGGCTGGAACCTTTAATGGTTGTCTTGGCTATAAGGAAAGAAATGTATTTGGAGACAGATATTTTCTTGTATTGCCACTTACACACATTTTTGGATTTGTTCGTAATATGATGACCGCACTTTATACAGGAAGCACACTTTACGTTTGTAGAGACACAAAGAATATGTTCCGTGAAATTCCTGTATTTAATCCAACGGTAATGATAATGGTGCCAGCACTTTGTGAAATGGCGCTAGGACTTACAAAAATTATGGGAACAAAAATTCTTGGTAATTCACTTGACCTTATCGTTGCAGGAGCAGCAGTGGTTGCACCACATCTTGCAAGAGAATATAATAAGCTAGGCGTAACACTTCTTGCAGGCTATGGCTTAACAGAGTCAGCAAACCTAGTAAGTGGAAATTCTGAAACACTTGCAAATCCAACATCCGTAGGATTTTTGTATCCAAATCAAGAGTACAAGGTTGTTGATGGTGAGCTTTGGTTAAAGGGCGATAATATACTTGATTGCTATTATAACGACCCAGAGCAAACAGCAATGGCGTTTGAGGACGGTTATTTTAAAACAGGAGACCTTGTTAAATTTGATGATAAGGGCTTTATGTATATTGTTGGTAGAATAAAGGATACCATAGTGCTTTCAAGCGGAGAAAATATTGCTCCTGAGGAGCTTGAATCTAAATTCCGTGAGCTTGATTGCATTCGTGATTGCTTAATCTATAAGGGAGTAAACGATAATGGCATGGAATGCCTAGTTCTTGAATTTACACCACGTATGGATGTACTTAAAGAGCAAGGCATTGAAAATGTTTATGAATACTGTGTAGGTAAAATAAACGAAGTAAACGCAACACTTCTAAACTATCAAAAGATTTCAAAAATCATTCTTAGAACAGAGGATTTTGAAAGAACTCCAAGTATGAAGATAAAGAGGCCAAAGAACGTATTATGACAAGAGATTTAATTGTTGAAAAGCTAAAAAATATTTATACACTAGTAAGCGGTAATAACGACACCTCTGCATTTACAGAGGAAAGTGACCTTCGCACAGGACTCGGACTTAATTCAATCGGTATGCTATATATGATTATTGCAATTGAGGAGGAATTTTCAATTCGATTTGAAAATATAGCAATGGGAGACTTTCAAACCGTTGCAGATGTTATAGAATATATCGAGGCACAAAAGAAATGAAATGGGTGCTAAAGGAAATGTATCCAGGCGATATGGTGCGTGTTCCTTCAGGAAGCTTTTACCATTACGGAATTTGCGTAAGTGAGAATAGTGTTATTCAATTCGGCGAAAGCATAATTGACCCTAATGCTGACCCGGAAACAATAGTTGTAAATGAGGTTAGCATTGATGAATTTTTAAAGGGACGCTTTGCCGAGGTCGCAGAATATGATAAAGGGGAGCAAAAACGCAAAAACTCTCCTTCAAAAATCATATTAAACGCAAAAATGAGTCTTGGAAGAAAGGGTTACCATATTATTCATAATAATTGTGAGCATTTTGCATACGAATGTGTTTTTAATGAGCATAAGTGTGAGCAAACGCAGGGATTAAGAGAAAAGTTTAGCAACGATTTTCCTCTCATAGATATCTATATTGCTGATGCATCAAGATTTAAAAAAGCAAAAAAGCTTCCTAAATATGCAAAGGCTGAAATAAAATCCTGTAAAAGCAAAGAGCTTATTAACCAAAAAAGAGCAGTATATGGCTTGCTTGAATATGCTTTAAAGGCGACATATAGTAAACCACTAAATGTTAAGAATTTGAGCAAGGATAAAAGAGGAAAGCCTGTTTTGAAGGATTACTATATTTCATTTTCCCATACAACATCGCTTATTTGTGTAGCAATTTCCAAGCAAAATGTAGGTGTGGATATTGAAATAATAAAAGAGCACAAGGCTCTTGACCCATTGAAAACACACATTTTGTCACAGGACGAAAATGCTAAAACAGCAAACGAATTGCTTTCCATATGGACAAAAAAGGAAGCAATTTATAAGCTGGATGATTCAATTGAAAAATATATTCCATCAAAAATCAATGTTAGCGATTATAAGACAAAAACAGCAAAAATGTCATATAATCAACAGGAGTTTTTTGTAAGCGTAGCTTCAAGCACGGTATCAAATGCAAACTTCCTCCTACTCGATGGAAAAATTGATGAATATATAAATTGAATATATAATAATGAAGAAAAAACAAAAACAAGGCTTTTGCAAGTATTAGCAAAGGCCTTATTTTACTATAAAATGTCATATTTTCAAGAAAAAATGAATTTTTTTAAAAAAAGTTAAAAAAAGGTATTGACAAGTAAAAAAGTAAGTGATATAATAGCAAGGCACTGTGTGAAAAGCGGTGTACCCGAGTTAGCCAAGA
>JAZQHJ010000035.1:0-20060 GCA_045540515.1 Eubacteriales bacterium | reverse complement strand
CAAGCGGTCTTAGGAAGACAACATGTTTCCCCAACTCCTTGGCTCACAGAACGACATGGCTACGATCCGACTTGCTCCGCTATTTCTTTAAAGCATTGTGGCGCAAGGCTTGATATTCACTGTGGTGGTGTTGATAATATTTTCCCACACCACACAAACGAAATTGCACAAAGCGAGGCTTATCTTGGTCATAAGTGGTGTAACTACTGGTTCCACGTTCATCATCTTAACGACGAAAGTGGAAAAATGAGCAAGTCAAAGGGTGAGTTCTTAACGGTTTCTCTCCTTGAAAGCAAGGGCTACAATCCTGTTGCTTACAGGTTCTTCTGCTTACAATCCCATTACAGAAAGCCACTTACCTTCTCATTTGAGTCGCTTGACCAGGCACAGGTAACCTACAACAAGATTCTTAATAGAATTGATGCACTTGATTCAACCACTGCTGTTGATATGGACTTTGTAAAAGCCGTTCACGATAAATTCCTTGAAATTGTTGGCAACGATTTGAATACTGCTCTTGGAATTACAACAATTTATGATATTTTAAAGGCAAACACAACTGATGCATCCAAGCTTGAAGCATTAAAGGACATTGACAGAGTGCTTTCACTTAACCTTGTAAGAGAAAAGTCGAGCCACGTGGCTGAAAAAAGCGAATTTGAGCTTGAAATTGAGGCTCTTATAGAGGAACGTGCCGAGGCAAAGAGAAACAGAGATTTTGCCCGTGCAGATGCAATAAGAACACAGCTTTCCGATATGGGTGTTACAATTAAGGACACAAGGGAAGGCACAACCTATACAATAAGTAAGTAGGTGAAGCAATGGATACAAATTGCGAAAGCTGTGAATATTACGACTACGACGAGGAGTATGATGAGCACGTTTGCAAAATCAGTCTTGACGAGGACGAGTATTTGAATTTTCTTACACGAAAAACCAAGGGCTGTCCGTACTATAAATACTTCGATGAATACAAATCCGTTCAAAAGCAAAACTAGAAACACAGACTAACACAGACAATCCCCCCGTCAACAGCGTTGACTCCCCCCTTTACACAAGGGTGGCTCGCAAACGAATACAAATCCGTTCAAAAGTAAAGCTAACGACACAATTCATCAAAAAAAGCCGACCAAAAGGTCTGCTTTTCTATTGCAAGATATAGCTTGTTGTGATAAAATAAAGATAGAAAAGACTTAAAGCACACAAGAGGTAAAAATGAAGGCGTATTCTGTTTTTGAAAAGCCCCTTACTGTTTTTGGTATTGCGGGATTTGATAAATCCAAAAAATTATCAAGACTTCCTGATGAGCTCCTTTGCTCTCTTCCCTCTCTTGATTTCTTGGGCAGGCGTGTTCCTGGTGCAAGAATTGGGTTCAGAACCAACTCAAAAAGGCTAACCGTAAAAATAGAATATGAAACGCTTAGCATTGATGTCGGTATGTCTATTTATGCCTGTCAAAGTGCATTTGTTTATGCTGGAAAAACAAGACAGAGCTCAAAATTCATTGGACTTGTAGGACCACAAAATTACGAAGCCAAGGCGTTTGAGAGCACCCTTGATTTAAGTGGTGAAATGCAAGAGGTGCTGATTTTGCTACCAAGGAATGAAATTATTACAGATGTTCAAATCCTTGTCGATGATGATGCAACAGTTACCGAGCCAACTCCATATAAGCATCCAAAGCCAATTTTATATTATGGCTCATCAATTACCGAGGGCGGGTGCAGTACTAACCCTGCAAATTACTATAATGCCATTATTTCAAGACACCTTGATGTAGATTATTACAATTTTGGCTTTTCTGGAAATTGCAAGGGTGAGCCCGAAATGGCTGACTTCTTTAACACTCTTGACTTTTCTATTTTTGTTCTTGACTATGACCACAATGCTCCAAGCGTTCTGCATCTTCAAGAAACACACGAGCCCTTTTACAAAAAAATCAGAGAGGCAAACAAGGATGTTCCCATTATTATGATGACAAGACCTCGCCCTTGGCTCACAGACGACGAGGAGGCAAGACACAATATCGTTTATCAAACCTACAAAAATGCGCTTGAAGGCGGAGACAAAAACGTTTATTTTATAAGCGGTACATCGTTTTTTGAAGATGATATTGATGCCGAGCTCTGCTTTATTGACGGCACTCATCCAAATGATTTAGGCTTTCACAAAATGGCAAAGGCGGTTGAGCCACTTATAAAATCCTTATTAAGAGGTTAAGCTTATGAAAATCACAAACAGAATCAAGGAAAGATGCGTTTCCTGTATAATTGAATACTTAAAGGAAAGCCCTTATAGCGCAAAAAGGGATATTATCCGCGGTGCTCTGCTCATTTATGGACTAACCCCAAAGGAGCTTGAAACAGCATCTCCAAGAAGTAAGCACGGCATTGTAAGAAACTATATGAACACCGCCTTTAATACCCTACTTAATAAGAAGGATATTAAACGTGAGGGAGAGCTTTATTATCTAGCAAAGAACGAATTTATCTTTGTTACCGAGGAGGAGTGCGAGGCGCAGGTTTTAAAGCTTTTACAAAATCGACCATATGTTAAGCATGAGCTTTATAATGCTCTTGACAAGCACTTTGGTACGGACCAAACTAGCTCCTTACAGGACGACAATGTTTTACACTCAATGGCAGGAAATATCCTTGTTGACCTTACTGAAACAAATCAAATTGAATTTGCAAATGGCAAATATCAAATAAAGAAAATCGAGCAAGAGGAGCAGAATGACTCAGTTCCGCTTCCAGAGGAGCTTTTCAAGGAAAGGCTTTACAAAAGGCTTTGGCTTCTTGGTGGCAAGTATTTTGAGGAGTTTTGCGCAAGGGTGCTTGAAAAGTATTTTTCAATGACTGGTCAATTTGTTATCTTTTGCGACGTAACTGGTGGCTCGGACGATGGTGGCATTGATATTGTTCTTGAAACCATTGACGGACTTGGCTTTTACGAAAAAATAATGGTTCAAACCAAGTGCAGAGACCACGCAAGTATAAACGAAACAGAGGTTCGTGGCTTTTATGGTGCTCTTAATGTGCTTGGAGGCTCACGAGGAATTTTCTTAACAACAACGGACTTTCACCCAGGGGCAAAAAAGCTGCTTGACTCAATTGATAATTGCGTTGGAATTGACGGAGATATTCTCTTTGAGCTTATTAAGAAAACCGAGTACGGAATTTGCCAAACAAAGAATGGATTTACCTTTGACAAAAGCGTTTTTAAATAAAAAAAGCGACCCCGTGTCGCTTTTTTGCGTTTTTATAGAAAAGAAAAGCACCGAGCAATATCGGTGCTTTTCTCTGTTATAGCTCTTTTTTTCTTGCAGGAATTTGTGAAAGTAAAATTGCTACAAGCATAAGTAGGCATCCAAGTATTTGTCTTGGTGCAGGGATGCTTTTTTCAAAAATACACTCGAAGATTGTTGCAAACAATCCCTCTGTTGCAAAGAGTAATGATGCTAGGGTTGGTGGTGTTTTCTTTTGTCCTATTAGCTGTAAGGTATATGCCATACCCGCTGAAAAAACTCCACAATATAAAATAGGAATCATTGTTTTTCCTATTAAATCAAAGGAAATGTTTCCAAAAATAAAGCCCAAGGTCAAGCACAATGCCCCTGCAACAAAAAATTGCACACAGGAAAGACGAATAACAAGTGTTTTGTTTGCAACTCTGTCGTACAAAATTATGTGTAAGGCAAAGCCAAAGGCACAAGCAAAAACAAATATATCACCCGTTTGAATGGCAAAGCCCTCCGATATTGACAAGAAGAACAAGCCAAGAAGGGAGATAGGAACTGCAATAAAAACAAAGATTGAAGGCTTTTGCTTGAAAATTATAAACGAGACAAGTGGAACTATTATCAAATAAAAGCCAGTTATGAAGCCCGCCTTTCCGCTTTGACCTGTGTATTGAATACCAAGCTGCTGTAAAACCGCTGAAAATGACAAAATCACTCCTGCCAACACTCCAAAAATTACGGTTTTCTTTATTCTTGGCTTATAGTCGCTTTCTTCTCTCCTTGTCCTTTCAAAAATCAAGAACACAGGAATTAAAACAATACCTGCAATTAAAAATCTAAGCCCGTTGAAGGAGAAACTATCCAGTGGCTCTGGCTTTATTTGTCCTGCCATATCCTGAAACGGGAAGCCAGAGCCCCAAATTATTGCAGTAAGCAAGCAAATAAATGGATATAAAAATTTTGAAAGCTTATTTTTCATTGCCGTTTACCAATCTGCTTTCATATTCTGTCAAAATTTGTTCAATTTCATCAAGAGTCATTGCCTGATTTATTTTAACCTTTATGTCAGTACAGCCTCTTAAACCCTTAATGTACCAAGCAAGGTGCTTTCTTGCCTCGCATATTGCAACTGCCTCGCCCTTGTCCCTTACCATTAGTCTAACGTGCTTGCGTGCAACGGCTAGCTTTTCTAAAATTGTGGGACACGTGTATGATTTTCCACTTAAATATGCTTTTATTTCCTCAAAGACAAATGGGTTTCCAAGTGCGCCTCTGCCCACCATTATGCTATCAACGCCCGTATGCTCAAGCATTTTTTTAGCGCTAATGCCATTTACAATATCTCCATTGCCAATAACGGGGATTTTTACGCTTTCCTTAACCCTTTTTATGATTTCAAGGTCGGCATAGGGCTCATACATTTGCTCTCTTGTTCTGCCGTGAATTGTTATTGCACTTGCTCCGCTAGCCTCGGCTATTTTTGCAATTTCGGTGGCGTTTATACTGCTCTTATCCCACCCTGCACGGATTTTTACAGTCACAGGCACACTCGATGCCTTAACACAGGAAGAGATAATTTTTTCGCAAAGCTCAGGGCTTTTCATGAGTGCAGAGCCCTCATTATTGTTTACAATTTTCTTAACAGGGCAACCCATATTTATATCAATAAAGCTCGGGAGAGTGGTTGTTTTTACGTATTCATAGGTGTTTTGTGAGACCTGCATAGCACACTCTGCCATAATTTCTGGCTCATGTCCAAATATTTGAATACCTATTGGTGTATCGTCTGAATGAATACTTGCAAGGATTGCCGTTTTTTCATCCTTAAAGTGCATCGCCTTTGCACTTATCATTTCACTAACACACAAATCGGCTCCATAATCACGTGCAATTTTTCTAAACGAATAATCCGTAATTCCTGCCATTGGCGCAAGAATTACCTTTCCTTTAAAATCCATTAACGCCCCTCCCTTCATTTTCTTTCCTTTTATATAATATATTAGAAGCGTGATTTTGTCAAGAAGCAAAAAAGAGGTCATAGACCTCTTTTTATTTGCTTTCGTATATTGCAAGCTCCTCCCAATAGTCGCTTGTTGTAGGGCCTTCCATACAAATTACCACCCTTGATATTTTTCTTGTCTGATTTGGCACAAATGTAGGAATTTCTCTGTTTTGTGCACTGTTTTCCTCACTTGAAAGGAATTTTCCCGTGCCAATTTGCTCCATTTCACTCTGCCCCTCGTACAATACAGAAACAGTAAACGTGCTCACGCCTCTACCCTTTACCACAATTTTACTAATGATAATGGGGTAATCAAGGTCAACAAAAATCTCGGTTGGTCTTGTTCCCTTTGAAACAAAAACCTCTTGGTTGCTTTCATCCCATGCTCCATTAAACAAAATCTCTGGATTTGAATTAGAGAAAAAGTCTCCGTTTATATGGACGTTATACATTACATTATCTCTTAAAAAGATGTTTGCATGCTCAAAGGTCCAAACGTATTTAATGTAGTCGCTTACAAAATATTTTGCCAAAATGGCACTATCCTTAACCTCCGCATCCGAAAGAAGCACTGGATTTTCTGAGCTACTTGGATTTGTAAGGGTATAAATCCCCTCAGTATCTATATAAACATTTTTTAAGGCTATGCATCCGTCAAACGCCTCTGAGCCAATTTCCTTTGTTCCACGAGGAATTGAAATACTTGTAAGTGCTGTGCAATCCTGAAATACATGTGTGCTGATTTTTTCGCACACCTTACCCAAATTTACACTGCTAAGCTTCGAACAATCTCTAAACACAGCATAACCAAAAACGTCCACTCCCTCGGTTGTTTCAAAGCTTTCAAGAGATAAACAGCCATCAAAGGCGTAGTTTCCAATTGAGGACACCTTTTTTGTTAAGGTTATACTTTTTAGCAAAACACAATCAGTAAACGCCCTGTGAGCAATATAATTTAGCTCCTCTCCAAGGGCTACACCTTCAAGCTTGGTACATCCCTCAAAGGCGCTTACATCAATTCCACCAACTCTTGGTGCAAAGGTAACGGATGTTAACTCCGTGCATTTATAAAATGCGTATGCATCTATATAATTTACAGTATCGGGCATTTCGTAAGCTCCGACCTTAGCGCAGGGGTATAAAACAAGATGCGTCATCGCACTATTAAACAAAACTCCGTTTCTTGTTGAAAAAACGCTTCCACCCTGACCAAGAATACTGTATGCCACAATGGCCGTGCAATCAACAAATGACTGTGGGTCTATTTGATTTACAGTGCTTGAAATATTTACGTTTGCTAAGCTTTTACATTCAAAGAAGGCATTTTTTGATATATATTTATATCCCTCAGGAATATATACGCTTTCAATATCTAAGCCACAAAAGGCATAGCTACCTATTCCAACAATCTTATGTCCATTAACCGTCTGTGGAAGGTACGTGCTGGGTCCATTCACATTTGCGCTTATAATCTCGTATCCGTCAAGAACAGGCGCAAAGCTAAATCCGTTAAGTGACCATTTTGCAAACAAGGTCAAATGTCCGCTTGTTCCCTTTTCAATTTTTGTAATCTTGTTTTCAAAATCAGGCTCAGTGTACCACCCCTCAAAGGTCAAGCCCTCATAGCTTGGGGCTACTAGAACAAGCTCCGTTTCTACGTTGTAGGTCTCAGGATTCTTTGCCGAATTTTCTCCGCCGTTTAGCTCGTAAATAATTTCATAATCAGCTAGAACAAATTTTGCATAAAGAGTTTTGTTGCCATATGAGCCTCTTTTAATTTTTTGAACCTCTTTTTCAAATAAAGAGTCCTCGTACCAACCACAAAATTCGTAGCCATTTCTGCTAACCTCGGGCAAATAAATTGTACTACTTTCTATTGTATAGCTATTTACAAGGCTGTCAAGTGGCACTCCACCCGAAAGCTCGTAGCTTATCTTATATATTATAGGCTCGTAGTACGCAAAAACCACACCTCCATTAGGTAGCACCTCATTGCCCTTGTATTCCTTGCCGTCATATTTAAAGCAAACAAAGGTGTAGCCCTGAATATTGGGAGCCGTAGGTAGCGTTGGCGCCTTATCCTTGTCTAAATCCTGTACTGAAATTATGCTTCCGTCGGGTGCCTTAAAGGTTACCCTTGACTTATTTTGGTCCTGAGGTGTTGTGGCTGATGTATCAGTGCTTGTGCTCGTGTCAGTGCTACCAAGGTCAAGGCTATCTGCAATCACCTTGAAAATTTTTACAGCCGTCCACAGCCACGATGCAACAATTATTGCTCCTGCCACGCAAATTAAAGCAATCAGCCATGGCTTCATTCTTTTTCCTTTGGTTTTATTATTTTCACTCTCTGTCTTTATCTCGCTTTCCTGCGCCACCTCACATAAGGCAACCGCCTCTGTACTTTCCTGTGGTAAAGTGCCAGGCTTATCCATATCAAGAGAATCAATATCCAAGCTATCATCAAGTAAAAAATCGCATGACACTCCAAAAATTTGTGCAAGCTTTCTTATTTTATCAATTTCGGGCTGAGAAATATCTGCTTCCCATTTATAAACCGCCTGTCGTGAAACATCCACCTTAATTGCTAGCTGTTCCTGAGAGAGCTTCATTTTCTTCCTTAGGTGATAAATTTTTTCTGAAATTTTCATTATGCTATTCCTTTTAAAATTTTTTGCCAAATATAACCGCTGTCCGTTTAGAGTCTTTTGTCTCTTTTTTCTTTGGCACCCTTGTATTTATGCTTTTATTTTACCATTTAGCAAAGACTTTTTCAACAAATTAAAGTTAACATTTGTAAACCACAGGTTGCATTTTATATATAAAAGCTCTAAAAGAGCTTTTTTAATTACCCTTAATCTTAAAGGTGTACAGGTCAGTACAGGTTTTTTTCCATATAATTGAAATTGGGAGTAAAATCCCATAATTCATAAGAAAGGAGAAGGAAATGCCAAGGCAAAAAAAGGCAAAGAGCATAAGCATCAGTGTTTCTTCCTTGATTGCATTAAGAAAGGAAAGCTGGGAAAGGCGTCATGATATTGAGCACGATGCCTTGCTCGTTGATGCCATTGCAAAAAGTATTCTTCGTTCACCAGAGCTACGTAGAAAGGTGCTAGAAAAGCCATATTTGCTAATAGAAGCATGCTTTACTATTGTAAATAAAGAAAAATCAAGTGTCCCTTTTTTCTTAAACGAGGTTCAGCGTGATTTTATTTGCAAGCTAGAAAAGCTTGGCACCTCAAAGCCATTTTTTGTTTTAAAGGGTAGGCAACAGGGGTTTACAACTCTTATTACGGCTATTCAGCTAAGCTACGCAATAACAACAAAAAACTTTTCAGGCTTTACGGTTGCAGATAGAGACGACAACACAAAGGCAATTTTTATCGACAAGGCAAAGGCAATGTATAATGCTCTTCCCGAGATTTTACGTCCACAGGAACGCTTCAATTCAGTAAACGAGCTGTTTTTTGAAAGGCTCAACTCCTCTATAAGGGTTTGCGCCGCCTCTTCAAATGTTGGAAGAAGCAGAACTCTTTCGTTCATTCATTTTTCCGAGGTTGCTTTTTTCAAATGTCCGCTTTCAGATTTGCAAAAATCAATAGTTGAGGCAGGAACAAAAAACGCAATTATCATTTATGAAACAACTGCAAACGGCTTTAACGAGGCAAAGGCACTATGGGATAGCAATTCCTGTAACAATTTGTTTTACGAATGGTACAAGACAAAGGAATACGCATCAAACGAAGAGGAATATTTAAAAAATAGCGACACGTGGCTAAAAAACAGACTTTTGGAGCTTGAAAAAACAGGTGTTAGCTACGAGCAACGTATTTGGTACGCAAAAAAATATTTCTCCTATATTGACAAAAGCTCAATAAAGCAGGAATATCCTTGCTCGGCAGATGAGGCATTTATTTCAAGTGGTGATTCAATCTTTGATAAGGAAGCTCTTTCAAAAATTATTTCTAGCTTTGATATTAAATCAAGGCTTGGCTACTTCGAGTATGATAAAATTGCACACCCTGTTTATTCCTGTGAGGGAAAGCTTATTTCTTGCACCTATACAATTGAAAATATCCGCTTTTTAGACACAGGGTCGGGCTTTATATCAATTGTTGATGAGCCATACGTTAAGGAATCAAACGGAAAAATCCGCAAAAAGCCCTACGTAATTGGCGCAGATACAGCAGGAGTAGGCAAGGACTATTTCACAGCTAAGGTAATTGATAATACCTGTGGCAGAGTTGTCGCAACTCTAAGAAAGCAGTACATTGACGAGGATTTATTTGCCGAACAGCTATACTGTCTTGGAAAATACTACAATGATGCTCTAATTGGCATTGAAACCAATTTTTCAAGGCAACCAACAAGGCATATTATGTCACTTGGCTATCAAAATCTTTACAGGTCAAAAACCATGTCAACCTTTAAGGACGAAAGCGAGGCGCATTTCGGCTTTGTCACAACTAGCATATCAAGACCAATTATAATATCTAATCTTGTAGCTGTAATGAGAGAGTCACCCGAGCTAGAAACCGACAAGCAAACGCTTATTGAAATGACAACCTTTGTAAGAAGAAGGGACGGACGACAGGGTGCGTGTGACGGGGCGCACGACGACCTTGTTATGTCCTGTGCCATTGCGAGGTATATAAGCATTGAATATGAGCATAGCATTATGGTTTTTGACAAGGATAACAGATTTTTAAGTAGCTCCTTCTCCCTTCCAAATGAAAATAACGACACATTTATGGAGTGGTAAATGATTAACAAAGCAAAAAGGCTTCTTGCTCTTGAAAAAAGAATTTTGGTCTTAGAGCAAGAGCTTGAAAAAATCTCAAAAGCCCTCAATTCTAGCCACAGGGCCAGCGATAATTCCTCAAATGGTGTTGATTTATCCTACAAGGAGGTGCTTGACGAATGGCTCAATGGCAAGAAGAATTAGCCCTCACTGAGTCCTGGAAGATGTATCAAAGGGCTCTTGCTCATCCTGTACGACTAGGCCTTGATGAGACAATTGCAAGAAACATTGACTATTTTGAGGGACGACAGTGGGCTACTCCAACCGAAAGCACAAAAAACCTTCCAAGACCAGTTATAAACATTGTAAAAATGATATGTAGAAGCAAAAAAGCCTCAATTTTATCCACTCCCTTAAGGATAATTTATAAAAGCTATACTCAAGGGATTGATATTTCAAAGCTAAACAGCTTTGCAAATGGTTTATTTACAGAGCTCGGACAGAGTCGCCTTGACAGGCTTGCTCTTGAAGATTCAATTAAAAAGGGCTCTTGCTTCATGCATTATTACTGGGACCCTTATGCAATTTCTCTTTCTGGCAAGGCTGACGGCTCAGTTCGTGCCGAAATAATTGACCCTCTTAATATTTTCTTTGAAAATCCGAGCTTACTTGATGAGCAAAAGCAAAAATGGATAATTATTGCATCTAAAATGGAGCCAGAAAAGGCTCTTGTACAGGCAGATGCAACAATTAGCTCCGAAGAAATTTCAAGTGATTTAGACTCCGAGGGCTTAGTTACGGTTCTTACACGATATTTTCGTGTTGGAAAAGAGGTTCACTTTGAAAAAAGCACAAAAACCCACACGCTTGTTTCAGCTAAAAGGCTCAGTCCTGCCTTCGCATCCTCCTTTGCTCATCTCTACCCCATTGTTTGTGGGTATTATGAAAAAAAGGAGGGCTCGATTTATGGAATATCAGAGGTTGAGGGGTTAATTCCTAACCAAAAGGCTATAAATTTCAATGTTGCAATGAGCCTACTTAACGCACAAGAGTGCGCATGGGGTAAATACATTGCTCTACCTGGCGCCTTGAAGGGACAAAAAATTTCAAATGTGCCTGGCCAAGTGCTCATAGATCACACAGGAACCGGTGACGGCATTAAAAAAATGTCATCACAAGGACTTGACGAGGCGCCAATGAACATAAGCGATAGCTTAATTTCCATTACAAGAAACGTAAGTGGAGCAAGCGAGGTTCTTTCTGGCGAGGCATTGAGTGCAAATTTGTCTGGAACAGCAATTGCACAGCTCCAAGCGCAGGCTCAGCTACCCATTGAGGACCTAAAAAACGAATTCATCGAAATAAAGCGCAAGCAGGGCTTGATTCTTGCAGAATTTATTCGACTCTACTTTTATAACAAGGAGTTTATTATTGAAAAAACCATTGACGGAAAGAAAAAAGAGGTGCTTGACACCTTTAATTCTAGCGAATTTGAAGGCTCCGTGCTTGACGTAGTTGTAGAGGTAACAAATTCAACAAGAGCTACCGTTGCATCGGACATCAGCTTTCTTAATAGCTGTCTTGAAAATGGTAGCATAACCCTTAAAACCTACATTGAGGCTTATCCTGATTGTGCAATTAGCAACAAAAGTGTACTTCTTTCTCATTTAAAAGAGCAAGAGGAGTCAGAAATAAAAAAGCTAAAAGCTGAAAACAAGGAGCTACGCAAAAGGCTAAGCTTAGAATAAATAGTCAAAATTTCATCAAAAATCAAGCCAAAATTTCTCATATTTTTAATTGTAAAAATTGAGCAAATTTTCAAAAACAGCGAACCCTGTGGATGATTTTGACAATTTTAAGAAAGGATTATTATGCAAGAAAACAAGCAAAACCCACAAGAAAATTTCCCACAAGGTGACGAAAGCTCACTAAATTGCGAGAAAAACAGCAAAAACGAGGCAAAAACAGCCAGCGAAAGCATTCAAAAAACAAGCAAAGAGCCAGATGACACAAGGGTTTTCGAGGAATCAGCACAAGAATTATCCCAAGACAGCAATTCAGAGTCCGAAAACACGCAAAATAGCGAAAACACCGAACCCTGTGGACAAATTTGTGACTTTTCCTCGCTTATTTCAAGTGAATTTGATGCTTTTTCAAAGAAATTCCCAAATATATCTCAGGATTCTCTTGCTAGTAACAAAATGCTCGAAATATTCGCAAGAGGCAAGGAAAATCAAGGTCTTTTGACAATTTATAGTGATTTTTGCTCCCTTGTTGTGCAAATTGAGAAAGCAACAGCGGACAAGCTGTGTCATCAAGCAGAGCTTGAACGTGCATCCGTCGGCTCCTTAGAGTCAATCGGCACAGCCTCCGAGCCCTTTTTCAGCAAGGAGCAGGTAAAAAGGATGTCCCAAAGGGAAATTCGAGAAAATCTAGATGCAATAAGAAAAAGTCAGGCTCATTGGTAAGCTCGCGGCTCTTATTGTGACCACAAATTCAATCTATTACATATTATCTGAGTAGCCCTCAGACATAAGAAAGGAAGCTAATATGGCATTTACAAACTTTATCCCATCAGTATGGGCAGAATCAATCAACAGAGAGCTCGAAAGAGCTTGTGTATTCGTTCTCGACTGTAACAGACAGTACGAGGGCCTTGTAAGCTCAAAGGGCGACAGCGTACACATTCTTGGCGTGTCAAAGCCAACCATCAAGTCTCTTGAAAGAGAGAACGCATCGGGTCAAATCGACTCAGCAGAGGAGCTCGAGGACAATTCTGTAATTCTCAACATTGACCAAATCCGCTATTTCAACTATATGGTAGGCGATATCGACGGAGCACAGGCAGTCGGCGGCATTATGGACGTGCTCACACGTGAAACCTCACAGGGTCTTGCGAACGAAATGGACAAATATATTGCCTCAATGGCAACAGATTCAAGCGTTTCAACTCTTTTTGAGACGCCAACCGTTGTAACAAAGGACAACGTGCTTTCAATTCTTGACGACGCAATTGAAAAGCTCCAAGAGAACGACGTAAGCATGTCATCAGGCGTTGTAGTTACTGTATCTCCTCGCTTCTACAAGCTTTTCAAGCAAGCACACATCTCACAAAGCACTGACAACAGCGACTTTTTGCAAAACGGCAAGGTTGCATACTACGGCAACGTGCTTGTTAGACTTTCAAACAATGTTGCAAAGACTGACGACGGCGCAACCGACAACATCATGATAAGAACCACAAAGGCAATCGCGTTTGTAAACCCGGTTACTCACACAGAGGCATACAGACCAGAAAAGTCATTCGCCGATGCGGTTAAGGGCTATGCGCTATTTGACGGCAAGGTTGTAAGACCTAAGGAGATTATCAACATCAACGTAAAATACGCTTAATTTGAGCCAATTTTACAATTCTACGTGTTCTTACTCGCATTTAAGCTAAAACGGCCCAAAAACAGCCTAATACTCGCTTATATGCGCACTTGCACTCGCAAGCAATAAGCAAAAAAGCGTCTCGGAGTAATTTCGAGACGCTTTTTCTGTTTTTTGTCATCTACTCTTATTTAACAAGCAATAGTTGTCTTTTTTATAATTTGAGAAAATATTCAAAATACATTTTTTGAATTTTAAGTCACCCTGTGGACGAAATTAAATGTTTATTTTTTCACACTTTTAACTATATTCATTAAAATTTGAGAATATATTCACATTATTTGAAAGAGCTTCCTTTTTATAGCAGGTACCCTTTCCTTTTTATATTTTTCGCCCCAAAAAACCTCAAAGCTCCCGTAATAAAGGGATTTTCAGCCTTTTTTCAAGCAATTTTATTTGACTTCTCTCTTGGTGGTGGATTTTTCCAAAAAGGCGCAAATATGCAGAATTTTCAGATATTCCAAGGCTTTTAGATATTGTTCCCTTCACTTGGTGATTTTTAGCTAAAAACAACCACAGATGCCGATAAAAAGGCGATTTTTCAGCATTTTCAATCAATTCTCTTTACCTTGGGAAATTTTTATAAAATCTGCCGTGAGCACCCACAATACAAAGAATTTCAGCAAATCCGTGTTTATTATATTCACCTTGAATTTTTTACCCCAACGCAAGAGCAAGGGGCGGGCAAAGCAGTAGCTTACAAGCATTTTTAAGCCGATTTTCTCTTCTTCCTCGCGTTTGCGCTTGACTATATCAAAAGCAGACAAAAGCCCCTTTAAAACGCTTGCTATCTGCCTATCTCATTCCTTTTTTCTTTAAAACCATTTCCTTTATCATGCATCCGCCAAGCATTAGCATAGACGCAACCACCGCATCACAAAGCAAGAGCCTCAGAGTCTTTTCAGAGTTAATTCCGCCCTTTGCATCAAAGGACGCACAGGGCATTGAAAATTCATTTTTGCATCCGCAATCGCACTCACTGCCCACACATAATTCATCATCAAGACAAACGCAACCCTCTTGTTCCTTGAATGCCCTTCGGCTTTTCGTTTTTTCTCTGTTCTTTTCGCCTTGTTGAGCCCCATTAGTAACGCCCTTATTGTCACTCTCAGAAGTATATTTATTTTCGTTTTCATTCTCAATTTTTGCCAATCTTGCAGTATTTAGGTCACCAAGCCTGTTAAGGCAAATACATTCATTTAATTTTAGTGTTAAGACCAGTCTTTTTGGGTCTTTTCTATATTTTTTTATAAATTCAAGCATAGCATACTCCTTGTTTTTTATTTAGTGTTTGCATCAAACAAAATTCTCATTCATACGAATGTTTTTACCATATTTTTCCATTTTGCAATAAAAAAAGCGACAAACTACATATTTACGACACCTCAATGTAACAAATTTTTATGTTGGAAAATGATAAAATCGAGAAAAAGAGGCAAATCAAGGTCAAAGAAGGGAGATTTGTGCAAAAGAACCAACGACCAAGCCAGAAAGGAATAAAAATGAGGATATATTATCAAAAAAACAAGGAATTCAAGGAAGAAATAGAAAAAATAGTCAATATCGACATTGGGCTTATAGCTCCAAACCCAAACCAACCAAGAAAGATCTTTACAGAGGAGAGTATTATTAAGCTTGCCGATAGTATAAGACAGTACGGCATTATTCAGCCACTAGTGGTACGTAAAATTGACGATTGTTATGAGCTTGTAGCAGGTGAAAGGAGGTTAAGAGCCAGTAAAGAGCTAGGATTAAAGGTTGTACCATGCATAATTACAGAGATTTCGGAGAAAAAATCAGCTGAAATATCAATAATCGAGAACCTGTTAAGAGAGGATTTAAACATTTTCGAGCAAGCGGAGGCAATACAAGCCCTCATCGACACGCACAATTTGACACAAGAGGAAATCGCAACAAAGCTATCAAATAGCCAATCCTTTGTAGCCAACAAGCTCCGTTTGTTAAGATTTTCAAGTGCAGAGAGAGACATAATACTCAAAAACAACCTAACTGAACGCCATGCAAGGGCATTATTGCGCATATCAGATCCTGTTTTAAGGGATAAAATCCTAGGAATGATTATAAGCGAGGGGTTAAATGTTGCATCAACCGATGAGCTTGTAGAGGCTTACATATCAAGAAGAAAGGGCAAGTCAAGCAAACAAAAAGGTACAAAAAGAACCATAAGCTCGCTATATTCGTCAATAAGCAAGGCTGTAAATTCAATAAAAGAGCAAGGAATTGACATAAAGTGTCGAAGAATAGAGAATGACGAGTACACCGAGGTTACCATTTTAATACCCAAATCTGCTACTGTTGAGGAGAATGACAAGGAGGAATGTTTCACGTGAAACGTTTCGCAATATAGTCACACACCACTGTTTCACGTGAAACAGTGGTGTTTTTATACAAATTTAAGATATTTGTGAAGATAACAAGCATGTTTCACGTGAAACACAGCTCAGTTTTGGACACAAAAAGCAAATTGATTGGCAGTGGCCCCTTTCATTCAGAAAAGCTAGCAACAAAAGCACCCCCTTTTTTGTGTTTCACGTGAAACAAGGGCACAAGGTTTTCCTACGATTTATCCCACCCACAACGAGACCTTGACCACCAAATTCGTTATTATGAGATATTTGTTGAGCTTGCAGCGCTTAATTTGGTAAGATATGTAATCCCCACCGCTGAACTCCTCACTGAGTGGTTCTCGATTTTGTTTCACGTGGAACATTTTGGCTTTAATGTTTAGCTATTAAAATTTTTCATTAGTTACCAAGGTAAACCCTCATCACATGGTTTTCTGCTAATTTTACATAAAAATTTTAGATTTTTTCTTCCTTTTATTTTTCTTTTATTCAGTACAAATTATCAAAACAGCATTTTATTTTAAGAGCAAAATTTTTAACCTTTTAGCTTTCGTTCGATTGCTTTTGTTGGGTTCTTAAAAGCAAAGGGCAAAAGTACAAAGCAAAAATCGTTACATTATTTATATTACATTTTTTATTTATCTATTGATTTTAACAAATTTACATGATATACTTTTAATAAGAACAAAAGAAAAGAGTAAATTATGTACATTATTACGTTTGCTAATCAAAAGGGCGGTGTTGGAAAAACAACATCAGCAGTAAATACAGCCGCCTCCCTTGGCATTCTTGGTAAAAAAACTCTTCTTATCGACCTAGACCCTCAGGGTAGCTCAACAAGTAGTGTAGGAATTGTTAAAAATTCTCTAAAATACACCTCTTATGAGGTTTTAACAGGAGTTTGCACAGAGGTTAGCAAGGCGATTATCAAAACAGAATACAAGAATCTTTACATAATGCCGTCAAATATCACTCTTGCAGCATCAGAATTGGAGCTTGCTCCATTAAAGCAAAGAGAATATTACTTAAAGGACGCAATCGAAAGATTAAAAAGCGAGCAGAGCTTTGACTACATTATTATAGATTGTCCACCGTCGCTAGGAGTAATTACCTTAAATGCTCTTACGGTTAGCAACGGGCTTGTAATTCCTGTTCAATGCGAATATTTTGCTCTTGAAGGGCTCTCTCAACTGATGAACACCTTTAAATCTGTAAAAAAGCACTTTAATTCAAGTCTTTCAATCACTGGAATTTTAGTAACAATGTACTCAGCAAGGTACAAGCTTTCTGCACAGGTGCTTTCAGAGCTCGAAAAATACTATCCGTATCAGCTATTTGATACAAAAATTTCAAGAGTGGTATCGCTGTCCGAGGCACCAAGCTTTGGTAAGCCGATTTACTACTATGCAAGATATTCAAAGGGAAGTCTAGAATACCAGCATCTAGCCAAGGAAATTATCGAAAGAACACTGGGCTTTTAAGGCTTTTGGAGCCTATATATACTAATAATATATATTTATACAATATAAGGAGACAAAAATGAAGAAGGAACGTCTTGGAAAGGGCATTGCATCAATCTTTGCCGAAAACTACATTGAGGAGGCCGTAAAGGACAACGGCGTAGAAACTATAAAAATCTCTTTGATTGAGCCAAAAAGCGACCAACCTAGAAAATACTTTGACGAGGAATCACTAAATCAGCTTGCCGAGTCAATCAAGCAACACGGCTTGCTTCAGCCAATCGTTGTAAGACGTATCGGTGGCGGATTTTTCCAAATTATCGCAGGTGAGCGCCGTTGGAGAGCATCAAAGATAGCAGGTCTTACAGAAATCCCTGCAATCATTGTTGAGGCTGACGATATGAAGGCTGCCGAGCTTGCAATTGTTGAAAACGTACAACGTGAGGACCTCAACCCTTACGAGGAGGCAATTGCTTACAAGGCACTTATGGATACATACGGACTTACACAGGAGGAGGTAGCTGAAAGAGTCGGCAAAAGCCGTAGTGCTGTTGCTAACACTATGCGTCTGCTTGACCTCCCTGATGAGGTGCTTGAATTACTTAAATCCGCTGACATTTCAGCAGGACACGCAAGAGCCTTGCTCGGTCTTAAAAACAAGGACGCAATTGTTGACACTGCCCTTAAAATTTTAGAGCACTCTCTTTCCGTAAGAGAAACAGAGGACCTTGTTAAAAAGCTCAACAAGGAGTATGAAAAGGCGCAAAGAGGCGAGGACGAGACCGACGACCTTGGCGTTGACTATGCAAAGGACCTTGAAAGACGTGCAACTGCTCTCACTGGCAAAATTGTAAAAATCAAAAGCAAGGGCAAGAAAAAGAGCATAGAAATTGAATATATTGACAACGAGGACCTTGAGGACATTTTAGTTAAGCTTTGCGGAAAAGAAATCACCGAGGAGAACTAAAATGCTCCTTGCTGTAAATTTAACCTCAACCAACCTTATAATTTGGTCAATTTGCGTAGGTGCTGTTCTTGCATTTATAATAACTCACGTATATAAAAGGCTACTTGGTCCGCTTGTAAGGACCTTAATTGCCTACGACCACACAAGTGCCGATTCCGCTACAACATTAAATGATTTAAAGCTGAACAAAGGGCTTGTCCGTCTAATGCTAAAGGATAGCTCCCCCGCTATGGCTTATATAAGCGTGGTTGGTGATTGCTTTCCAAGAGACAAAAACGGAAAATATGACTATAACAGTGCAAGGCTTTTTGTTCCTGAGGAAAAGAAGGAAAAGGCAAGCAAGGCATTTGCCGAGCCCGAAAGGCTTTGGGTACTACTTGTGTTCATTGCAATAATTATAGGCTGTGCCTTTGGACTAACAAAGCTTGTACCGATTATAATAGCACTTCTTTAAAGGGTATCTATGATACCCTTTAATTTTTTGGAAAATTTTGGAATTATCGTAGGCAATATTTTATATATTGAAAATTTCGTCCCCGTGTGGTAAAATATTTTTAATTCAAGCAGGAAAGGAGCAAAATATGAAAAACGAATATCAAATGGACAAGAGCACCTTTGTTCCACTTGAAAAAAGTGCAATCAGCTCCCAAAGGATGCTTGGTAAAATATTATGGCTACTGTTTGCCATTTTGTGGGGTGGGGTGATTGCCTTTTTTGCAGTTGCGATAAGTAACCCAACCGTTGAAATCATTCTTTGCTCTCTAATTATAGCCTATTGCCTATACAAAATTTTTCTTGATGCGTATGTGGTTGCATTGTTTAGGTTTTTTATTCTATCAAAAAGAGTTGGCAAAAGCTCCTGGACTCGCAGAGTCGAGCTTATGGACGATTGTATCGCTGTTTTTGACGAAAACGTGCAAGCGACCTATAAATACTCGCAAATTAAAGAAATCGGGCAAAATAACGGCTTCATTGCCCTCATTTTGAGAACTAAACAGGTTGTTTGGTTGAAGGCCGACGGCTTTGGCGACAAAACACTAAATGATGCCCTTGCCTTCATTACTATTAAAAGAGAATATAACTAATGCACCTATTTTGGTGCATTTTTCTTTTTGAAAAAATTTAAAAAATTTGAAAAAACCTATTGACAAGTGCTATGCAGATGTGTATAATGATAATAGGAATTATTACTGATAAGGAATAAAAAGTCCCTTATCGAAGGGAGGCAAAAATGAGAAACACAACACAAAGAACTGAAATTTTGAAGTTTCTACGTTCAAAAAGACAGCATTGTAGTGCTGTGCAAATCTACGATGCTGTCCGAATGATAATTCCAAACATAAGCCTTGGTACGGTTTATCGTAATCTTAACAATCTTTTGGAAAGCGGAGAAATAATTTCCGTGGAGGCTGTTGATAAATGCGTTTATTACGACGGCTTCGTTGAGGACCATGCGCATTTTGCGTGTAGGTGCTGTAAGGAAATCTACGATTTTCCTATTGAGCCAGAGAAAAGAGCATCAATAAAGGATGCGGGCTTTACTGTGGAGAGTGAAAGAGTTGTTTATTACGGAGTCTGTGCCAGCTGTAAATCAAAATAAAAAAATAAATTAAAAAAAAGAAAGGTAACGCTAATTACGTTGAGCAACGTGTTGATTGACCGAGGAGCAACACAGTCAAACGACGATTAACAGGTTTAAGTCTTTTGTCTTAGCCTTGATAATCAAGTTTGGCAAGGCGCACCGCAAGTCGAGGGCGAAAGCGTACATTGTGTACGTTGAGGTCTAGACTGAGGAGCAACACAGCAAAACGAAGGTTAGCAAGGTTAAGAAAAAATGAAAAAGTTTGTATGTTC
>JAZQHJ010000034.1:0-6932 GCA_045540515.1 Eubacteriales bacterium | reverse complement strand
CTCCTCATCAGCCCTCGACTTTTGCACAGGACTCTCAGCCTCGACGGTCTCCTCAACCTCAGCAGTCTCCTCTGCCTCAGCAGTCTCCACAACCTCAACGGTCTCCTCAGCCTCAGCGGTCTCCTCAACCTCAGCGGTCTCCTCAACTTCAGCAGTCTCCTCGACCTCAGCGGTCTCCACAGCCTCGACAGTCTCCTCAACCTCGATAGCCTCCTCAACCTCAACGGTTTCCACAGCCTCGACAGCCTCCTCAACCTCAGCGGTCTCCTCAGCCTCAGCAGCCTCCTCAACCTCGTCAGTCTCCACAGCCTCAACAGTCTCCTCAACCTCAACAGTCTCCTCAGCCTCGACAGCCTCCTCAGCCTCGACAGCCTCCACAACCTCGACAGTCTCCTCAGTCTCGACAGTCTCCTCAACCTCAACAGTCTCCACAGCCTCGACAGCCTCCTCAGCCTCCTCAGCCTCCTCAGCCTCTACCCCCTCGGCTTCGGCATTTGGAACCACTGCATCAACAGGTCTTTCGTTGAATTTTCTATCAATTAGCTTTTTGTCAGGAGTATCATTTGCCTCAAAATCAATAATCTTATAAATTTCAGGAATTATTACATTTTCAAGGTCAAGTGTAGTAGGGTCAATATTGTCAATCATACCAAAATGAACAGGGACGATATGAGTAGCTCCAATTTCCGTAGCAAATCTTTTTGCATCAATAACATTCATTGAGCCGTGACGACCATTGATAGGCAAGAATGCCGCATAAATATCATTTGGTAGGTCCTGTAAAACCTGCTTACTATAAAGAGTATCTCCTGCAACATAATATTTTTTGCCAGTTGCCGTATCCGTAATAATTATACCAAAGGCGGAACGGTCGTCAGTTTTTGCACTGACAGCTTGTATGTTAAAGCCCTCAACACTCCACTCAGAGCCAGCTTCAAACAAAATATTATTCGCCTTCGCAATATGGTCATAATCCGCAATATCCATAAAGACACTCTCACAGCTTAAAATTGTAAGGTTACCCTTTTGCTTTTTTGCAAATTTTGAAATAGTGTCAATATCTGCGTGGTCAGGGTGGCAATTTGTAATTATCATCACCTCTGGGCGCACGGAAAATATTTTTTTGTTGACCTTCATTTTTCGGTCAAGGGTGTAATCTAAAAGAGAAAGAGAATTGGTAAGATAAGGGTCAACCATAACCTTTCGTTTGCCAGAAACGAAAAGTAATCCCCCCTGTCCAAGCCATAATACCTTCATTTTGTCACCTCATAAATAAAATAACACATTATATATATAATAACATAAAATGTATGATTTGTGTAGGAAAAAGCTTAAAATTTGTCGAAATAGAATAAAAATCTTGTACAGAGAATAAAAATGGTGTATAATATCAAGGGAAAAACCACGAAAGGAGTACGCAAATGAGAATCTATGACCTTAAAACAATGCAGGAATGTCAAATAGAGGGAAGCACAGTTGTAGCCCTTGGCACCTTTGACGGATGCCATATAGGTCATTTAAGTGTGTTCAAGGAAGCGTATTTTAAGGCAAAGGCACTGAAAGCAAAATCACTTGTGTACACCTTTGACACTCATAAATCCAAAAATGCCAAAAACATTTTAACTCTTGATGAAAAGCTAAAATTCATAAGAAAATCAATGATTGACTATGTTGCAATTGAGGACTTTGATGCAATAAAGGATTTAGACGGAGAGAGCTTCGTAAAAAACGTCCTTTTTGATAAGCTAGGGGCAATCTGTGGCGTTTGTGGCTTCAATTATCGCTTTAGTAAAAATGCTAGCTGCGATTGCGATGATTTGGTTAAATTTTTTGAAAAAAACGGGGGGAGTGTCGTAATTTGCGACAAAATTGAGCTCCAAGGACGGACAATTAGCTCAACTCTTGTAAGAAAGCTTATTGAAAACGGAGAGGTTGAAGAAATTTTACCGTTTTCACCACCATATTCCGTTTACGCAAAGGTTATAGAGGGTAAAAAGCTTGGTAGAGCTATTGGAATACCAACCATAAATCAACAAATTCCACAGGATAAAATTTGTGCAAAAGGAGGAGTATATATTACCGAGTGTGAAATAGGCGAGGACGTATATCCTGCAATAACCAATGTGGGAACTCGCCCAACCGTTGAGGAAAATGGCACCGAAAATATAGAAACTCATATAATCGGCTTTGACGGAATCCTTTATTCATCATATATCAGAGTGAATTTTTATAAGCGTCTGAGGGACGAAAGGCGCTTTGATAGCATTGAGGATTTAAAAAAACAAATTCAAAGCGACATTGAGCAAGCAAAAAAATACTTTAAATAAAAAAGCCACACCTTAAGATTGCCCCACGGGGTCAGCAAAACAAAAGGTATGGCTTTTTATATATTGTATCTAAAAATTAACAATTTTATTCGCGCTTATCATTACTTTTTTACAAAAAAGTCTTGATATTATATAATATTTGTGTTAAAATACACAATAGAGAATAATTACACATATAAAAGGAGTATGCAATGAAAAGGATAATTTCTCTAATTTTGTGCATTCTTATGTTAGTTCCTATGCTTACATATCTTGTTTCTGCTGAGGAAGCTGCTGATGAGGGAGCTGGCGAGGGCACTGGCGAAGGAACCACTGAAGAAAACAAGGCATTTAACTTTGCTGTATCTGGTTCAGCTTATGCTACATCTAAATGGAATAATGATAGTGACCCAAAATATATCAATAACAAGGTAATAGCCGACTCATATAAGTTCTGGCGTCCAGACGGTCACGGTCGTGATATTTATATGGATGACAGTGAGCAAATTTGTGGTTTAAGATATCAGGACGGTAACTACTATAACGTTCAAGAAATTGTAATCTACACTTATATGGAAAGTCCAACCAATAATATTAAATATACTATTGAAGCACTTGTTCTTGGTGAGTGGAAGGAAATTGGATTTGCATATAACCAAGATTGTGAGCATACAGGATTGGAGCCTGCTGGTAAAGGCAAGGGCGAGGTAGGTAAGCTAACAATTAAGGCTACAAATCCAGACGACGCAACTCAGCCTGTAATCACCAAGCATATAAGATTAAAGGTTTCAGAGTACGGAAGATGGGCAAACAACAGCACAAACAAGAACCCAGATGGCTCTTGGAACAATGCATACGATAACCCAAATACAGAGGTATATGACCCACAATCAGGTTGGCATAACTGGCACTTAGTTCCAATTATTCACGAGCTTGAAACATGGGGCACAGTTGCAACAAAGGACCAAGTTCCAACATGGGACGTTCCAGAGGGAGCTATCCTTTCAACAAACGCATGCCTAAGTGGATTTGCACATGCAACATCTACATACGATACACGTAATATCTATCCAGCACTTGTAAATGATGATGTAAAATATCCAACACTTTCAGTTGCAAGACCATACTGGCAAGCAAAATCTGCACTATCAAGTGGAAATACAGAGCAGGTTTGGTGTGAATTTGATAAGCTCTATGATATTACAAATGTAGCATTGAATTTTGGTGGTGTTGGTGCTGATAATGATGGCATTACACTTAAATATAGCGTGGATATTCAAGTATTAAAGGATGGAAAGCTAAAATGGGAATCAATTGCAACTGATAAGACTGTAACAGCAACTGAGGCTGAACAGCAGGATGTTCTATTTGATTTTTCAACCTTTGGCGGAACTCAAAGCATATTCACTGCAAAGGCAGTAAGAGTTACCTTTACAGAGGCTAAGGGAACAAACGGAAGAAATGCAAGACCACTTCTTACAGAAATGAGTGCAAACATTTCTCCAACTAACGTTCAAAAGGACGAACAGGGCAATAAGATTTACAACGATAAGGGCGAAACAATTCCAGAACCAAAGTGTATATTCTTAAAGGACTTCGTTACTGCAAGCAAGAAGGCATCTGCATCAGTTGGTAACCTTGCAATATTCGGTACAGCTTATGCATCATCCCTAATGTCATACGCAAACATTTCATCAATTGATTATATCAATGATGGTGGCACACACCGTGACCTTAACAATTCATGGTTTGCAGAGACCTTTGAAAAGGGAACATACTGTGGCGTAGAGCTTCAAAAGAGCTTTATGGTTGACAAGGTGGTGCTTTACTTCGCTGACCCTGTAACAGGTGGTGTTGATGGCAACTGCGTAATGGAATTTGATATTCAATTCAAGGTTGGCGCAAATTATCAAACAGTTAAGCAAGGCGTTACATCATATGACGCAACCAACAAGCAATATATAGTATCAGTTGAGCTTGAAACTCCAATTCAAACAAATGATGTAAGAATAGTTTACACAGCAAACGGACTTGTATTCCCTTACATTAAGGAGCTTGAGGTTTATTCCTCAAAGGTTCAGGATGCTGAAAATGGCGCATCATATGAATCCTACGACTCATACACAGGATATCCTGAGGGAGACAGAACAATGCTTGGTAAGGAAGCGAACAAGGCAGAGGACCTTGCAAAGAAGTCAACAGTTCTTCGTTCCAAGTACCTTGACAAGATTTCACCAATTGAATACTTTGAAATCACACAAAAATACGGAATCGAAGTTCAAAGCTGGCAATAACTAAAAAACAAAATGCTCTCAATTTTTGAGAGCATTTTTTATTATACAATATAATAGGAAATAAAAAGCCACCCTTTTAGGTGGCTTTTAAAATTAGTATTCAAATTTAATTGTTTGTTTTAACTCAGCACTCTTAAACGCATGCTCCATAATCTTCATATCAAGACGCATTTGGTCGTGTGTAACAAGCTGTGTAGCCTCATTATCCATTGCCTTAACAAAATTACGATAAAAGTCGTGAACATCACTCTTTGGAATATCTATTTCATACTGGTCAACGGTTACGCTGTCTCTTGGCGCCATAGTTTTTGTAAGACCTGCTGCTGTTTGAACAGGAATAACCTCACTCTCGTGCCAGTACTTGCATTTAGTAACCTGTGTTTTCTTTTGCCAGTCAGAAATAAGAGCAGTACCCTTTTCAGCCTTCATATAGAATCTAGGTAGAGCAATAAAGTTATATGTTCCAACCTCAACAAAGGCAACAGCGCCACTTTTGAAGGTTATAGTAAGATAAAATCCGTCATCAACCTCTTTGTTGGTAATGTTTGTTACCTCACAGTTAATAGTATCAATAACCTCATCCTTATAAATGAGCATAAGCTGGTCAATTAAATGGATTCCCCAGTCAAGAATCATACCGCCACCGTGCTCCTTTTCACCTCTCCAGTCAGAAGGAATACCACGTGAGCCGTGAATTCTTGATTCAATACGAATAGGCTTACCAATCTCCCCAGAATCAGCAATTTGTTGCATTGCAAGGTAGTCAACGTCAAAGCGCCTGTTTTGGTGCACTGTAAATAGCTTTTTGTTCTTTTTAGCACAATCAATCATCATTTCAAGGTCAGAGGAAGAAAGAGCAACGGGCTTTTCGCAAATTACGTGCTTGCCAGCATTTAGACAGGCTAAAACGACCTCAAGATGAACATCGTTAGGGATAGCAATTGTAACAAGGTCAATGCTTTTATCACTTAAAACCTCATTAAGAGAGCCGTATGCATATATTCCACGTTCCCTTGCAAGGTCTCTTTTCTTTTCATCAATATCCCAAATGCCACTAAGCTCAATAACATCGCTTTTAAGTGCGTGATTTACATGCCATGAGCCCATTCCGCCATATCCAATAACGCATATTCTTTTTTTCATATATATAAACCTCGATAATTTACAAGTAATAATATGTCAATTTGACACAACGCTATTATAACATAATATTATTAAAAGGTCAATAAAAAATGACAAAAAATAGCCACGTATCCCAAAATATTATAATAGATAAATAAAAAAGCCACCGAATTTCGGTGGCTTGAATTTTAGTGAATTATGTATCTTTGTGTGTCCTTATCGAATAGGTGAATTCTACCAGCCTCGACAGCAACGCTAATCTTGTCGCCAGCTCTTGCTTGTGAACGTGAAGAAACTCTTGCAGTCATATTTTGCTCACCAACGGAGAGGTATAGGTAAATTTCAGCACCCATAAGCTCTGTAACATCAACGTCAACCTCGATAACGTTTTCAGCCATTGAAGAGAGGTAAATTGGCTCGTCGTGGATGCACTCTGGACGAATACCAGCAACAACCTCCTTGCCAATGTATTCAGTAATTGCAGGGTCATTTGCCTTTTCAGCAGGAAGCTTTAATGAGTGACCCTCAAATGTTACATAAATGCCATCATCCTTCTTTTCAAGAACAGCATTGATGAAGTTCATTTGTGGTGTACCAATAAATCCAGCAACGAACATATTAACAGGCTTGTCATAAAGATTTTGTGGTGTGTCAACCTGTTGAATAAAGCCGTCCTTCATAACTACGATACGAGTAGCCATTGTCATAGCCTCTACCTGGTCGTGAGTTACATATACGAAGGTTGTACCAACCTTTTTGTGAATCTTTGTAAGCTCGGTTCTCATTGTTGCACGAAGCTTAGCGTCAAGGTTTGAAAGTGGCTCGTCAAGTAGGAATACCTTTGGATTTCTAACGATAGCACGACCTAGGGCAACACGTTGCTTCTGACCACCTGACATAGCCTTTGGCTTTCTGTCAAGAAGGTGAGTAATGCCAAGAATTTCAGCAGCCTCTTCAACTCTACGCTTAATTTCTTCCTTTGGTGTCTTTCTAAGCTTTAAGCCGAATGCCATGTTTTCATAAACAGTCATATGTGGATAAAGAGCATAGTTCTGGAACACCATTGCAATATCTCTGTCCTTAGGAGCAATATCGTTCATAAGCTTATCACCTATGTAAAGCTCTCCCTCTGTAATCTCCTCAAGACCAGCAATCATACGAAGTGTAGTTGACTTACCACATCCTGAAGGACCTACGAAAATGATAAATT
>JAZQHJ010000033.1:0-3694 GCA_045540515.1 Eubacteriales bacterium | reverse complement strand
CATATAGTCCCACCATTTTTGAGTGATTTCATCCCCACCCCTTTTTGACCAAAGCTCCTCGTTTTCAATCTCAATATATTCAAACAAAAGATTTGTTTCTGGGTCGTGAAATATTGTATAATTTCTCCCACCGTCACGATGAATAGCCTCAATAAGCTCGGGCCAAAGAGCATCGTGCCTTTTTTTATATTCCTGCTCCATACCAGGAAAAAGCTTCATTACAGCGCCCTTGCGTACCATAAATTCCTCCAAATATTAAATTAATACAGCCTTATGTTACTCAGATATTTTTCCTCAATTGCTCTAAAATCAGAGGTGTGCAAATATTCACACATATCTGGGTGGCACATAATAGCCTTTTCAAAATTGCTTTCATTAAGACTAATAAGAGCAAGTAAGCAACCGTACTCTCTTATTGCATCAATATTTTCCTGCCTTGTATCACTAGTGTAGCAAAAGCATCTTTTTCCTCTTTCATCAAAATCCTTTACCACATTTGCAAAGCCTACTCCGTGGTCAATAAATCGTGCATCAGGGTCAATTGCAAGAATAGCATTGATACCCGCCATTCCAGAGCCGTTAAGAGCATATACGACCTTGCCTTGAAGACCACATTTTAGCACAAGCTTAGCCACTGCCTCGGCAATTTCAAATCCGTTCTTTAAGTCAATATTTACATGCATTCCCGTATGATATGCTAAATTCAATACCTGCTCAAGCGTAGGAATACGTTGAATGCCCCATTTTTCATCACTTGATAAAATCACGGAGCAAATTTCACTGCTTGAAGCATTTGCAACCACATATGTAACCGCCTCGCCCTTATCATTAAAGCCCCTTGCCGTGTCATCGTGATTAACAACAAGCACTCCGTCACAAGTAAGTCTGGCATCTGTTTCTATCATATCTGCACCATTTAAGAAAGCATTATAATATGATGCAAGACAATTTTCTTTAAGCGTCCTATCTACAAAGCCTCTGTGCGCCGACGTAATCCAACTCTTTTTATGCTTCATTTCGTTTTCTCCTTTAAAAGCTTACTACAACAATTCTATCACAAACATATCCACTTTTCAATTAAAAGTAGAGCAAGACCACATTAAAAATCAGTAGCAAACGCCTTTTTATTCATAAGCTTTAATAATGTACTCACCAAACAAATGCCCAAGAGTCAGCTCACTCATTGAATCATAGTGAGCAAGGTCAGGCTCTTCCTTTGGCTCATTTGCAGTGGTCAGACCTGCATCTATTGTGGAAAAATACAAATTAAGAGGGGAGCTTTGCGCAATACGAGCCTTTGCATCGTTAATTACCTCATATTTTTTCCAAAGGGAAATATCCTCAATTCCTGCATCAATAAAGTATATTCCGTCATCATTTGCGTAGCTAGATAAGTCATCACGCAAGGAGGAGATAAAAAACTTTTGATTGTCGTAATACTCATTAGCAGTCTTGCCATGAGCATCGCTTTCTCCCTGCATCCAACAAATTGCACCAATTTTTGCATCATAATCGTGCTCTAAAAGCGTATTCATATACTTGCTTGTAAAAGCTATGCATGCATTGTAAAGTGAGCCACGCTTACCATTATTAAGCCATTGAGTTTTCAAACAGCTACCAGAATAGGTGTATTTTAATATAACAATCATTTCATTTTGATATTTTTGTGATAGCTTTTCTGCAATGCCAAGCTCTGGACCGAAAAATTCGTCATTTGCTCCACAACCAACCGCAACTGGTACAAATTCTCCGTTTGAGGTGTTTGTGTGATTGTCAGTGCAGTAGTTAATTAAAACATTTGAAAACCCATTTTGATATGTCTTGTATTTTTCATTTCCCACATTCGTTTCTAAATAGCTGTTTAGAGCACAGCCCGTTGCATTGCTTTGACCAAGCAATAAAATCACCTTGACCTTCCTTCCACCGCCACTACTTAAATTAGTCGTATCATTAAATTGAGTGTTTAATTCAAGCTGATTTGACGCATCTCTCTTGCAGTTAAGCATAAAAGACAAGGAGAGCATAACACAAATGACTAAGATTAAAGATAAAGCCTTACGCATTTTCAAGCTCCTTTTATAAATTTAAACTAATATTCTACAACAATATTCTACAACAATTAAGAGGCATAAGCAAGAAGAATTTACAAGCACAAAGCAAAAAAGAGCACCGAAAGTCAGGGCTCATGCTTTTATGCGAAAGAAAAAGATGGCTTTTAAATATAAAAGCTACCTTAAAAAGTATAAGAATAGGACAAAAGCCCTATTTAAAAGCTCTTATATTCAAAACTAAAAGCAACATATAAAAAGCAAAAAACCTAAACCGAACCAATGGTTCGATTTAGGTTCTATCTGTGTTGTACAGCCAATTTAGATGCCACGGCGAAAAAGTCAATAAAATCAAGGGCTTTTGGCTTTCTAAGGCAATTTCATGTGCATCCTAAATAGATGCCACTTTGATATATTTTCCACCGATTTTGAGCTATCCATGTTTTCAATGCAAATTTTGAAGTCTAGCAGATAATTCCTCCAGCCCTCGGTATTATACTATAATTAGTGACAGCTATGTCCGCCGCAATTATGTGAGCCGCAGCCGTGATCTCCACAATCATGCCCACCTTCTCCATGCTCATGGTCGTGGTGGTCACACTTGACGTTAGGATTATAGCCGAGATTGTTCACAAGATACGCCTCGACCGCTTCCTTGAGAGTTGCGAGTCCATCTGTTAATTCGTAAAGATAGATCTCATTGATAAACCACCTCCCTCAAAACGCTTTCTTCCGCGTTTTCTTTGATGTTATTCATCGCTTGCACCCAGCATTTCGGATCATAGGCTTTGAGTTCTTCGGTTACGTTCTGCATCTTAGCCATTTGTTCGATGTATATGTTCAGTTGTTCGCGTGCTTGTTCATCAATCTTATGGAGATATTCACTCAATCGACATTCCGAAACAAGCGTGGTATATCTGCCTTTACGATGTTCCTTGATATAATCAAGGTGTAATAATCCGTATTTGCCAATGGTGTAATTTGTCTGCTTGGGTAGTTCAAGATTGGGGTAAAAGCATCCATTTTCTTCACGATAGGTAATTTTCATTATAAATTCCTCACAAATAAATTATTCATACAATAATCAAGCAGCTTTGACTTGTATTTTATTTGTGTGAGGATTTCTGACATTCACAGTTGTTTCTATGTTTTCGTGTCCGAGCCGTTCAGAGATTAACAGAGGGGCAAAACCTAACTCAATGAGCAATGAGGCGTGAGAGTGTCTTAAATCGTGTATGCGTATTCTTTTCACGCCCGAAGCGGTGCAACCTCTAATCATTTCTCTTGTTAAACTTTGCTTACTTGTTAGAAATAGCCTGTCCGTTGGTTTGTAGTCATAGAGCATTGAACTATATTCTTTTACCATTTCCATTATTTCAGCAGGCAGGGTTATTGTGCGTTTGCTTTTCGGTGTTTTGGGTACTTGTATTATTTCTTCATATCCGAGCCGTGCGTAATTCTTTGTAATGCTCACGGTATTATTATCAAAATCAAAATCGTTCAGAGTGAGAGCCAATAACTCACCCTCACGCATACCGCTATAAAAGAAAAGGTGAAATACAACTTTTGAAAGCGGTTGTCTGGGACAGGCATTGTAATTCAAGGGCAGAGGTGGAGAACGCTGTCGAGTATGCTATGAGGCAGAG
>JAZQHJ010000032.1:0-2855 GCA_045540515.1 Eubacteriales bacterium | reverse complement strand
CCTCATCAAAGTTACGATATGCATTGCCCTCGCCCTTTTCACCTGCTCTGTCAAGAGTTAGGTAGAATGAACCAAGAACCATATCCTGTGATGGTACTGCAATAGCCTTACCGTCAACAGGCTTTAAGAGGTTGTTTGCTGAAAGCATAAGGAATCTTGCCTCAGCCTGTGCTTCACTTGAAAGTGGAACGTGTACAGGCATTTGGTCACCGTCAAAGTCAGCGTTGAACGCTTTACATACTAGTGGGTGAAGTCTTATTGCTCTACCATCTACAAGAACTGGCTCAAATGCCTGAATTGATAGACGGTGAAGTGTTGGAGCACGGTTCAAAAGAACTGGATGCTCTTTAATTACCTTTTCGAGTGCATCCCAAACCTCGTCAGCATTATGCTCAACATTTCTCTTTGCTTCCTTAATGTTTGAAGCCTTTCCTGTTTCAACAAGGCGCTTCATAACAAATGGCTTGAATAGCTCAAGTGCCATTTCACGTGGGAGACCGCATTGATAAATTTTTAGGTTTGGTCCTACTACGATAACGCTACGTCCAGAATAGTCAACACGCTTACCAAGGAGGTTTTGTCTAAAACGACCCTGCTTACCTCTTAGCATTTCTGAAAGTGACTTTAGAGGTCTTGTGTTTGGTCCTGTTACAGCCTTTCCTCTCTTACCATTATCAATAAGAGCATCAACTGCCTCTTGTAGCATTCTCTTTTCGTTCTTTATAATCATCTCTGGTGTACGAAGTTCAATTAGCTTTTTGAGACGATTGTTTCTGTTTATTACTCTACGATATAAATCGTTGAGGTCTGAGGCTGCGTATCTGCCACCATCAAGTGGTACCATTGGTCTTATATCTGGTGGGATAACTGGAAGCACGTCAAGAATCATCCACTCTGGTCTGTTTCCAGACTTTCTGAATGCTTCAACTACCTCTAATCTTCTTATAATACGAACCTTCTTTTGTCCAGAAGCCTTGAGAAGCTCCTCTCTTAGCTCTGCTGCAAGCTTCTCAGGGTCAATTTCTGAAAGAAGCTTTTTGATAGCACCTGCACCCATTTCAGCAACGAATCTCTTGCCGTACTTTTCATAGTATGCGTTAAACTCGTTTTCTGTAAGGAGTTGGTTTTTCATAAGAGGTGTATCGCCTGGATCAATTACTATTCTTTGTACAAAGTATAGTACGTTTTCAAGTGATTTTGAAGGAATATCAAGGATAGTTCCAATTCTTGATGACTTGAAATACCAGAAGTGTGCCACAGGACAAGCTAGTGTAACGTGTCCCATTCTCTCACGTCTTACCTTCTTAGTGGTAACCTCTACACCACACTTTTCGCATCTGTGTCCCTTGTTGCGAGCACGCTTGTACTTACCACATTGACACTCCCAATCCTTGGTAGGACCAAAGATTTTTTCGCAGAAAAGACCATCCTTTTCTGGCTTTTGTGTACGATAGTTGATGGTTTCAGGCTTAGTTACCTCACCTGAGGACCAGCTAAGAATCTTTTCAGGGGATGCAAGGCCAATTTTTATAGAATCAAATGTATGTTCCATCAGCATTTTCCTTCTTTTAGTATTTTTTCGTTAGAATTAGTCGTCAAAGTCATCAAAGCTTGGGTCAATATCTTCATCGTCGATGTCGAAATCGCCTGGGAAATCTTCCTCTTCATCAGCAAATTCGTCCTCGTCCTCATCATATTCCTCGCTTTGAATTGTCTTTTTTGATGGCTCTTGGTCAGCGGCTGGTGCTACGATATTCATAGGCTCAACCTCTTCTCCAAGTGATGAAAGCTCAATTTCGTTTCCATCCTCGTCAAGAACCTTTATATCAAGAGCAAGTGCTTGAAGCTCCTTAACGAGTACCTTGAATGATTCTGGTACACCTGGAGTTGGGATATTTTGTCCCTTAACAATTGCCTCGAATGCCTTTGTTCTACCAATTACGTCGTCACTCTTAACTGTGAGTATTTCTTGAAGTGTGTATGCAGCACCATAAGCTTCAAGTGCCCAAACCTCCATCTCACCGAAACGTTGTCCACCAAATTGTGCTTTACCGCCAAGTGGTTGCTGTGTAACAAGTGAGTAAGGACCTGTTGAACGTGCGTGAATCTTATCATCAACAAGGTGGTGAAGCTTTAGGTAGTACATAATACCTACTGTTACAGGGTTATCAAATGGCTCACCTGTACGTCCGTCGTAAAGTATTGTCTTACCATCACAGATTTTAAGCTTACCCTCTTCACGTAGCTTTTTAAGTGCCTCTTTGTCATTCTTTGTAGCCTCATCAAGCTTTTGAATGTCCTTTTTACCGTCTTCTCTGATTACCTCTTCAAATAGCTCTTTTCCGTCTGTGTTTTCATTTGGAGCAATATCTCTCCAAAGTCCAGCCTCCTTTAAGCATTCAAAGATGTCCTTTTCCTTCGCCCCGTCAAATACAGGAGTCATAATCTTCCAGCCAAGCTTCTTTGCTGCGATACCAAGATGTACCTCAAGCACCTGACCGATGTTCATACGTGAAGGAACACCGAGTGGGTTAAGAACGATATCAAGTGGAGTACCGTCTGCTAGGAATGGCATATCCTCAGGTGGTAGAATTCTTGAAACTACACCCTTGTTACCATGACGACCAGCCATTTTGTCTCCAACTGAAATTTTTCTCTTTTGTGCAACGTAAACCTTAACTACCTTGTTTACACCAGGAGCTAGGTCGTCGCCGTTTTCACGTGAGAATACCTTAACGTCGATTACAATACCATCCTCACCGTTCTTTAAACGTCTAGATGTATCTCTTACGTCCTTTGATTTTTCACCAAAAATTGCATGTAGTAGTCTTTCCTCAGCTGTAAGCTCTGTTTCG
>JAZQHJ010000031.1:0-5907 GCA_045540515.1 Eubacteriales bacterium | reverse complement strand
GTATTCCGTGGCAAGCGGATTGGATTATCCGTCCTGCGGTCCGGAGCACGCATTCCTGCACGACCTTGGCAGAGTAAAGTATGATGTGGTTACGGATGACGAGACTATTGATGCGTTCTTCGAACTTTCCAGAATGGAAGGGATTATCCCGGCTATCGAAAGCTCTCACGCCATTGCCTACGGTATGAAGTTGGCAAAGACAATGGGTAAGGGTTCCGTGCTTATCAACCTCTCCGGCAGGGGCGATAAGGATATGGACTATATCATTGAGAAATATGGCATCAGGTAATAGCAGTTGCGGCAGAGATTTTTCTCTGCCGCAACACCCTATTATATATAAAGTATACTATGGTTTACAATTTCTGTGGCTCTGCTACGGATGTTGTTCATCATCCCGACCCATTTCATTTGATTGTCTGCTTTGAGTTGTCCGGTTACGCCCTCACGCTCAGCCATCTGTTTTACGAGCCGAAAAAACATTTCTTCTGCCTGATTGTCGAGGTCTGCAAGGTATCCGTTTAATTTTCCGCTTGTCAGCAGATTAAGATATAAAACCTTGCGATTTTGCTTGATATACCGTAAATGCCGCTGTCCCCATACGCCGATAGGCTGTTGTTCTTCTTCGGGGAGTTTTATGCAGGGAATGTAATAGTCGCCTTGCAGTTCATACCAAAGACCGTTCTTTTCATCATATATAACCTTTTCCATAATCACGCCTCCTTGTAGATTACTTTGAAATTCTTTTGTTTCGCATCAATAATTTTCAATAAAACCTCGTCCACCGCATCGGTATACTTGCCGTTGGCAATAAGGTTGTTCCGCATTTCGTTTAGGCAATTCACAATCACCCTACGTTCAAAATTATCAAGTGCTATGTAATACTTCTTATCACGCATATCGTTCACTCCTTCAGCAAATCTTGAAACGGTGTATCGGTTGCAACAAAAGTATCGTATGTAAAGTTTGCTCCCAAGCGAAATCCCATCATAAAGCTGTCAAGGTTGGATTCGCCGTTTACTACGCTCCACGCATTTACAAAGTCAAGAAATTTCTTCTTGTTTTCTCCAGAAAGCCTTTCAGTCAGAAACTCCTCGTTGAGCATCAAGACCTCCATTTGTTTCTGCACCACTTTGTTCTGCTTGGTGCTTCGTGCCTGCGGATCAATGTTGCCGTAATAAAATTCTTCTATGAATTTGCCCATATTGTTACCTCCTTTGATTTTCTACCATAATTGTACTCAAAGGCGGTGTAATAGTCGAATGTACCGATATAAACAGAAAAAGGGCAAGAAAAAAGAGAGAAGCAGAAACTTCTCTCAATTCTCTTGCCCTTCGCAATGCTCAGCGTTCCTATAAAACATAACTGTCCTTAGCAACCCTGCTCATTATCCTACGGTCTTTTGTATTTAGCTCAACATTTCGAGTATCTGCGCCTTTGTTTTGGCACCCATCTCGTTTAGTATTATTTCGCCGTTTTCTATTACAAAGAGTGACGGTATGCTCATCACTCCGAACTGTGACGCAAGCTCAGGCTCATCATCAACATTCAACTTGCATATCTTATACTGAGGGTACTCATTTGCGATTTCTTCTACTATAGGCATCACCATACGACATGGACCACACCAGTCAGCATAGAAGTCGAGCAATACTCTCTTATCGCTTTTGAGCACTTCCTGCTCAAAGTTAGCTTTGTTAACTTTTACAATTGACATTTTTATATCTCCTTTCCGCTTTCATTTATATTATAGACAAATTATTCACTTAATAACATCTTTTATAATCTGTAAGGCTATTACAGGACTAAAGACGGTGCGCTGTAAACTCTCTGCAAAAGCTCCTGATTGAGCATATACAGGCTCTTAGGGTCTGCACCGAACAGCTCCATCTTTGTAATCATATCGTTAGCGTTTGTCTCTTCTTCGCCCTGCTCCTTGACAAACCAGTCCAAAAACTGCATTGTGCGAAAATCTCTGACGTCATACGCTGCCGCATAGATATCGTTAATGAGCGATGTCACATATTTCTCGTGCTCAAGCCCTGCCTTCAAGACATCCATATGAGAGCTGAATACTTTGTCAGGCTTTGCTATAGCCTCGAGTGTTACCTTCTGGCTCTCGTTCTGGAGATATGTATAGAACAGCATTGCATGGTCTCTCTCCTCCTGAGCCTGAATCATATACCAATTAGCAAAGCCGTCAAGACCTACCTCTTCAAAGTAGTTAGAGAAATCTAAGTAAAGATATGCTGAATACAGCTCCTTGTTAATCTGATCGTTTAATAACTGATGAACCTTATTATCCATTATGTAACCCCCTATTTTATTATTAGACTAATATTATTTGAGCTATTATTAGTGTTTATGACTTCCACAAGCCGTGAAGATTACAGTATGCATATACTGCCACTACGCTCTCACCTTCAGTTAGTGCAAACTCTGCTTTAGGTGCACGCTCAGGTGTGAGCTCCTTACGCTGGTTGCCAAAAGTAGTCTCTATGGATATCCACTCTATATAATGCTCAGGTATCATTGGGTGTTCAACCTCTCCGACTGTAACGAGCACCTTGTTACCCTCTACCGAGTATACAGGTACATGCTTCTCTACAGCCGCATCAACAGTGCCGGGGATGAGCTCGGTCATCTTCTGACCACAGCACACAACAGGTACACCCTTGTCTTTTACCATAGCAATCATATTGCCACAATGTTCACATACAAAAAATCTCTGTTTCATATATATAACCTCCTAATAATTTGTTTTTACATATTATAACATATATATTTTAAAATTCTGTGACTTAATCACATAAAAATAAAAATTTTTAATTATTGACTAAAAATACATTTTTGTGTATAATAACACTTGCGCAACAGATACGCTGATTTTGCGAAGAACATTCAACCTATCGCAAGAATCATCAGGTTAATAACATGCGGGTGTGGCGAATTGGTAAGGAGGCGACCGCTTCCGGTGGCAGATTAAGGGAGCCGAGTGCTGTCTGAAATAACGAGCATCGATGAAGTGCCGTGTACGAATCAGGGCGACTATATTTCAGACGGGGTGACGCGCTTTGGTCACGCAAGTGACCAACTTCGACAGCGTGCCCTATCGCAAGAATCATCAGGTTAATAACATGCGGGTGTGGCGAATTGGTAAGGAGGCGACCGCTGCCGGTGGCAGATTAAGGGAGCCGAGTGCTGTCTGAAATAACGAGCATCGGTGAAGTGCCGTGCACGAATCAGGGCGACTATATTTCAGACGGGATGACGCGCTTTGGTCACGCAAGTGACCAACTTCGACAGCGTGCCCTATCGCAAAAAATATCAAGTTAATATTATGCGGGTGTGGCGGAATTGGCAGACGCGCTAGATTTAGGTTCTAGTGTCAACCGATGTGCAGGTTCAAGTCCTGTCACCCGCACCAAAAACAGAAACCCAGTATTTAAGCCAAAACTTTTAAAAATGGCTTGTTTACTGGGTTTTTTATTTTTAATTTATTAAAAATCTTTTTAAGTATTTTAATAAAAATTTAGTATTTTTGATAAAAATATCACACGAAATATCACACGAAAACTACTCATAAACAAACAAGCCAGAGAACGTTATGCTCTCTGGCCTTTTAACTTTAAACTAAGCCATTTTATATTAACAAATAACATCCTCCACTTATACTGATACAAGCGAAAACTCCCCGACAGTGCTCTGATGAAGAGTTACCGCCGGGGAGTATCTTTATATGTCTCTCACTGGGCCACATGAACCGCCAAGTCAGAGGTGCGGAGAGTCCTATTCAATTGTTATTCAGGCACTTCACACAGTAATGCTGACCAGCTATTCTTTCCGCATATGCCGTCAACTGTCAGCTTGTGCGCCTTCTGATACGCTCTTAGTGCGTACTCGGTGTTAGTACCGAAATCACCATCTACCGTGAGCTTTTTATCATCTTTGCCACGATAGCCCTTGCCGTTCTTCAACTCGTTAAGAATACGCTGTAGTGTCTGCACCTGACCGCTTCTATTAGACTTGTTGTCCTTATAAATTTTCTGCATATTGACTTTCACGATAGCAACCTCGCTTTTGTTTGATGTTGGTGTACTTGATGTAGAACTACCAAAAACAGCGTTATTATAGATAACGTTTGTGTCACAGTTACCGCTTACGCCGCTGATCTTACCAGTTGAGCTATTCTGCCAAATGTCACAGCTCAGCTCATTTATAGTGTGATACTGCGCAAACCAAATACTATATAGCTTTTTTAAAGCGTTATAGTCAAGATAGTTTCTAAACCAGTTAAGGTTAGAGTAAACGCCAGCACGATAACCGCCAGCTTTGATAGCTTCGCAGAAAGCCTTTGCCATAGCTGTTAAAGTTGTTTTGCCGAGCTTAGTCTGTGAGCTTTCTTCCATATCAAAATAAATAGGCATATCAAAGCTCTTGCCCTTGATACAAGCAAGGCAAGTCTGAGCTTCTTTCTTTGCATCTGCTACGCTGTTTGCGTAACTGTACCAATATGCACCGATTTTCAAGCCGTTTGCTTTTGCGTTTTTATAGTGCGTTTCAAACTGGCTGTCTTTTTGTGATAATTCTCTACCATAACCAGCACGAATAATTACGGCTTCAATTCCTGCTTTTTTTACTTTTGCATAATCTACATTAGTCTGCCAGCAAGAAACATCAATACAAGTTACTTTTGCCATAGTTAAATCACTCACTTTCTTTAATTTCAGGAAGTCCAGCGATAGATGTAACAAGTGAGTAAACACCAGCGACAACCGCACAGCTGATAGCATAAGTCCAGTTAATCTCACTAAACGCTAAACCAACTGTAATAAATGAGCCAAAAGATTGAGCGAAAGTCTTAATAGCTCTGATGCCTGCCGCCTTTGCCCATACTATAAACTTTTCTTTTGTCATATGAATCATCCTTTCGTTGTTATGTATATCAATATTGCAATACCAAGCACTACAGCAGTTCCTATTGCACCACCTATAGTGTTAATGATACTTTTTTTGAAAATGCCCGCATTCTGTCTCGGCTCGTCTTCAAACCTCTCTAAGCGCTTACCTTGGTCCTGTACTTCTTTTAACATATTCTCCATATTTACAGCAAGAATACCAACAGTTTTGACAAGCTCCTGCAACTGTTCTGTTGATTTGTCGTGATTAGATAAACGTCTGTTGATACGTTTATGTTCATCTTCCATACGCTTGACAAACTCATTGTGCTCAGACCTTGTGATGTAGTTATCCATTTACCTCACCTCACTCGCTATCGCTGTACTCAACGCCATAGCGTTTGAAATGAGCCAAAACTTTTTCATCTTTGATAGCTTTCTTTTTTTGGCCTTGATTAAGAGCATCATACATAGTTTGCAAGGCTACCTTAGTATCACTCATAGCTATATTGGTCTTAGATATAAGTTCTTTCTTCTTCATATCGATACCCCCAATTTCGAGAGAGCCTCAAGATAATCCGTCTCTGTAGCCTCTTCGTCAGCATCGAACAGTAATGTTTCGTATTCCTCTGTGGTAATCTCGCTCCACTCAGACTCATCGGCGTTAATGCCAAGAAAAACCTTTTCACTTGCCACATTCTCTTTAGCGTTGTAGAGATACATATTCTCATCAGGAGTTAAAACCCTCTGACCATTAATTGTTTGTATTGTCATCATTTCATCCTCCTATGCTAAAGTCCAATTCTTGTTTGTTATGGTTGAAATCTGAACATCTGTTAGCTTTTCTTTGACTGTCGCATGAAGCGTCAGCGTCTGAGTCTCGCTATCTGTCAAATCAGCCAAACAGTCGATAATATTCTGTACGCTTTCGTCACTTAAATTAGGTGAATTTGAAAAAGATATTGAAGTACCTATAGTACCTGTGATACTGAAATTTACTAATTTGTTAAGC
>JAZQHJ010000030.1:0-14060 GCA_045540515.1 Eubacteriales bacterium | reverse complement strand
CATCATGGTCCCAAACCATGCGCGCTACCAACTGCGCTACATCTCGTTTGCTTGATTGCCTACCTATTATAGCAAAACAAAATAGGTTTGTCAATAGTAAATTTGAATATTTTTTAAAAATTAAAAACCCACTTCTTGACAACCTAATAATAATGTGATAAACTTTCTACGAAAGTGTGCCGTACAGGAATGACACGAACCAGCTTTGGAATAGTCAAAAAGCCTGTACCATTAGTTAAAATTTCTTGAAATATCCTGAAAGGAGCAAACAGATGCTATTTGCGATTGATATTGGAAATTCAAACATTCATATTGGATTTTTTGAAAAGGATAAGCTTATACACTCCTTTTCTCTAAGCACAACAACAAATCGTTCAGTTGATGAATACAAAATCACCTTAAAGCTTCTTCTAAAAGAGTACAATTGCAAAATAGAGGATGTTTATGGAGTAATAATAGGCTCCGTTGTTCCGTCTGTGACAGGAAAAATTAAAAACGCAATAGCAGAGCTAACCAGTGCACCAATTACCATTGTCGGACCTGGGGTAAAAACAGGCTTTCATATAAAGCTTGATGACCCAACTCAGCTAGGTGCCGACCTTGCAGCAAATACAGCGGGAGCAATTGAAAGAGTGGGCTATCCTGCAATAATTGTCGATTTTGGCACAGCAACAACCGTTTCCGCTGTGGATAATGATAAGGCATACGTGGGATGCTATATAATGCCAGGCATACAAATGAGCCTTGATGCACTTCATAGCACGGAGCTTTTGCCAGGTGTTTTTGCTGATAAGGCAGTACCAATTATCGGAAAAAACAGTATAGACTCAATGCGTGCAGGAGTTGTTTTTGGTAGTATAATGGCAACTGAGGGCTTTATTGATGCTTACAAAAGAGAGCTCAATTTGCCAGCCAATACACCAATTTTAGTAACAGGTGGCTATGCAAAGGATATAATTTGTTATTTTAAGCCAGAGGTTACTTATGTTGAAGACCTAACACTAGAAGGCTTAAACGCAATCTATAAAACAAACAAATCAAAAAAGAGCACAAAAAGGTAATTACATTGCATAAGCGAAGATACCATAACGGATTTTACGCACAAAAAGCAATGATTACATAAATTTCATTTTCGTTGTACTTGTATAGCAAGACGACAGTAAAGGAGAACTCGAATGAAAACACATTCAAACAAGCAAAAAACACTAAAAATGGTTGAACTAGCAATTCTTCTTGCCTTAGTAGTGGTTTTGCAATCAATTTCAAGCTTTGGAATTGTAACAATCTGTCTTTGCCTAGTTCCAATTACCTTAGGAGCAATGGTGCTTGGTAAAAAGGGAGGAGCAATTCTTGGCTTTTCATTTGGCTTAATTGCAGCCTTTTGGGGAATAGTTGGAAAGGATATTTTTACCTTCTATCTATTTTCTGCAAATCCAATAATGACAATTCTAATTTGCATAGTGAAGGGAACACTTGCAGGGCTAGTTGCAGCATTACTTTATGGTTGGCTATCTAAATACAATTACAAGGGCAGTAAGGTAGTTGCAAGCCTTGTTGCAGGAATATCTGCACCAATCGTAAACACAGGAATATTCGTTCTTGGATGCCTAGTTATCAAGCAGGACGTAATCGAGGTTTGCGGAAAGCTTACAATTGATGCAACTAACTTCATTTCAACACTATTTCTAGTTTTAATTGGTGTTAATTTCTTTGTTGAGCTTGCAATAAACGTGGTATTTTCACCAGTGCTAAACAAGGTAACAGAAATAATAAACAAACGTCTATCATAAAATCAAAGCTACCTACAAAAGTAGGTAGTTTTTTATTTATCTATTGACTTTTTTAAATTTAGTGATAAAATAAGTACATTCTATTAAATCATTAAAAGAGGAACAACATGTTTTTTAAAAGCTATATAGCAAAGCTCAAAAGTGAGTTTAAGGGCTATAATGGACAGAAATTTTCAAAGGACCTAATGGCAGGAATCACCGTTGCCGCCGTTGCACTTCCATTAGCACTTGCATTTGGCACAAGCAGTATTGGTGGAGTGGGTGGCTCATCAAATGCACCAGCCGCAGGACTTATTACAGCAATATTTGCAGGTCTTATAATAGGAGCACTCTCTGGCGCATCCTTCCAAATTAGTGGACCAACGGGCGCAATGTCTGCAATACTTATGGGTATTGTAGCAACACAGGGGGTACAAAATGTATTCGTTGTATCAGTTTTTGCAGGAATACTAATTTTAATATGTGCAATTTTCAAGCTAGGAAAATTTATTTCAATGATACCAAGACCTGTAATTACAGGCTTTACCTCGGGAATTGCAATAATAATTGCACTCGGACAGGTTGATAACTTCCTTGGCACAAAATCACAAGGGGAAAGTGCACTTGCAAAAATCGGCTCATACTTTACAGTACAAGGCAATTTTGCTCCACAATGGCAACCAATAGTAATAGGCTTAATTGTTGTGCTTGTTATGCTTGCTTGGCCTAAAAAGTGGAACGCAAAGGTTCCATCATCCCTTGTTGGAATAATTGTTGCAACGCTTATTTCACTAATACCAGTGTTTGACGGCTTGAGCTTGGTTGGAGAAATTCCTAAAACCCTTATTTTACCAGAACGCTTTACCTTTAAAAGCATTGATTTTTCAAGCTTCGGCTCATATATTTCCCCGGCAATAAGCATAGCAGCCCTGGGACTTATTGAAAGCTTGCTTTGTGGCGCAAGTGCATCAAAAATGAAAAACGAGGAATTTGATGCAAACCAAGAGCTAATAGCACAGGGAGTAGGAAACGTAGTAATTCCATTCTTTGGCGGTATCCCAGCAACTGCCGCAATTGCAAGAACTAGCGTAGCAATCAAATCTGGCTGTGTAACTCGTCTTACAAGTATAATTCACGCACTTGTTCTACTCGCCTCAATGTTCTTGCTTGGACCAGTAATGGCAAAAATTCCACTTTCAGCACTAGCGGGAGTGCTTATGGTAACAGCATGGCGAATGAACGAATGGCACTCGATAAAAACCATTTTCAAAAAGAAGCAATACACTGCAATTGCTAAATTTGCAATCACTATGATAGCAACAGTTGTATTCGACCTTACAATTGCAATTATAATCGGCATTGTATTTTCGATTTTTGTGTACTTGTTCAGTGTTAAATTCAAGCCTCAAAGATTGAAAATAGAGGACACAGTGGACGAAAATCAAGTTATTTTAGCACCAAATGGAGCACTTTTCTTTGCTAACAGCAAAAAGCTTGAAACGGCAATTATAAATGCATCAAAGGAAAACAAAAAAGTGGTTATTTCATTAAAAAGTGTAGGCTATATCGACACCTCTGCAATTGAACTCTTAACTGAATTAAGAGAACAGCTACCACTTGAAATAATAGATGCAGATTGCAAAACCTTGCCAGTGCTTACACGCTTTGGACTTGCTACTAAAAAGGAATATGATGTAATTCTTTTCGACCTTGATGGAACGCTTACAAACCCAGGACAGGGAATAACTAATTCAGTAGAGTATGCTTTAAATAAATACGGCATAAGTGTAGAAAACAAAAAGGACCTATATAAATTTATCGGTCCACCACTTATTGAATCCTTTAAGGAATTTTACGGTTTTTCACCAGAGCAAGCTACCGAGGCTGTAAAATATTACAGAGAATATTACACACAAAAGGGAATAAACGAAAACGAGCTCTATAACGGTATAAGAGAGCTTCTTGAAGTATTAAAAAAATCAGGCAAAAAGCTTGCCGTTGCGACCTCAAAGCCAGAGGAATTTGCACACAGGGTCCTTGAAAGCTTTGAAATTGATAAGTATTTTGACTTCATCGGCGGAGCCTCAATGGATGAGGTAACTCGTTCAACAAAAAATCAAGTGTTGGAATATACCCTTGAAAATATAAGCCCAACTAGTCTTGACAAGGTTATTATGATTGGTGACAGATGCTTTGACATAAATGGAGCAAAAGCATTCGGTATTGATTCAATCGGTGTTCTATTCGGATATGGCTCAAAAAAGGAGCTTACAACCGCAGGAGCAACCTATCTTGCCAAAACAACCAAGGATATTGAAAGAATACTCAAATAAACAAAAAATCGCACTCAGTGTGCGATTTTTTTATTTTTATTATTGCATTGTAGTTAAGCATTCTGCTGTAATCACCGTTTCAATGGTGATTTCCTCACCGTCTCTTTCAACAGTAGTATAAACAGTGTCGCCAACTCTTGCATTTAGCATAAAATCAATTACGTGGAACTGCCTTGTTACTTTAAGCTCCTTATCACCTAGCTTAACTGATTTTAGGATATCATTCACCTTGAATTTTCCATAAGAAATGCTTCCGCTTGCAACCTCAACAACATAAACCTCCTCCTCTATAACAACTCTACCCTCAGAATTTGTCACAGCCTTAGAGCCGTTTATTGTGATTGTGATACCAAGCATAGGTCTTTTTACAGCCTCGTTTTCAGTGCCGTAGCAGTTGTCAATAATATTGTTTGCAACTGCATATGCAATGTTTGAAGGGATTGCATAGCCAATGCCCTCAACTGAGTCATCGCTTGTTTTTGCGTTTACGATACCAATAAGCCTACCATTTTTATCAAATAGACCACCACCACTATTACCGTGGTTAACAGCAGTGTCAATTCTCATAACACGAAGGTCAAAAGGTGATTTATTATTCAAAATATCAACAGAAATTTCCTCGGAATCAACACTAATAATACCGGATGTTGCTGAAATTCCCTCGCCCTCTGGATTTCCAATAGCAATTGCAGTGTCTCCAACGCATACGGCATTTGAATCTGCAATCTCGCAAGGCCCACAAGCACCATTTAGCTTACTGCTATCAATTGCGATAACTGCAATATCATAATTAGCAGAGCCACCAACGTATTCAGCATCAATTACATAATCGGAATACTCAGCACCGTAGAGTAAAACTTGAATTTTGTTAGAAATCTTGTTTGCTGTATTACAATTTGAATCATAGACAACGTGATAATTTGTAATAATGAAGGCTTTGCCATTTGCAACCTTGAAAATAACGCCAGCACCGGATGAGCCATATGATGACTGGTCAAATCCAGATTTAAATGAAGAGAATATGTTTACACAGCTCTTAATCGCCTTGCTGGTTGCAAGACCAATATCTGAGCCTGCACCAGAAATATTAACATTTACATCTCCGTCCTTGCCAACAACAACGCCAAGATTTTGTTCAGTACCATTTGTATATACTAAAACAAGCTCGCCATTATCATTGATGTAGGCTCTTGAAATAGAAACAACCTCTACATTATTATTTGTGCTAGTGTCTGTATTAGTTGAGGTGTTGAAGCCTCCACCAATGCTTGATGAGTTAGATGAGCTATCGCTACTGCTATCCGTTGAAAAAACAGGAGCAAAGAGCAAATCACAGCTACTTAGCATAAGTAAGCACATAAAAAGGCATAAAAGTGATATTAAAATTTTCTTGTTTTTCATAAAATCTCCTAAAAATGAATTATCAAGTGCATTATAGTGAAATAATGCGAGGTTTTTGTAACCCAGACGTTTTTATTATAGCACAAATTTTTAAATAAAGCTTAATTTTCATAAAAATTTTTCGAAATTTTCATATTTGAATAAATATTCAAAAAAACTATTGACTTAAAAAAATTACTGTGCTATCATAAATTATAATAATTTAGTGTGCTAAAGTGAGGTATCATTATGGAAATCAGCATCACAAAAAATCCTAACAAAACAACATTACCTGACGAATCAACGCTAGGCTTTGGTAAGGTATTTACCGACCATATGTTCATTATGGATTATGAATATGGCAAGGGCTGGCAAAATGCAAGAATCGTTCCATTTGGAAGACTTTCAATCCACCCTGCATCAACAGTTTTGCATTACGGCTCTGAAATTTTTGAGGGCTTAAAGGCATACAGAACAGAAAATGGCGAAATCCGTTTATTTAGACCAATGGAAAATATAAGGAGAATGAACGCATCAGCGGACCGTATGTGCCTACCTGCAATTGATGAGCAGGACTTTTTACAGGCTCTTGTAACCTTTGTTGAGCTTGAAAAGGACTTTGTTCCACACTCATTTGGTACATCCCTATATTTAAGACCATATATGTTTGGCAATGATGAAACCCTTGGAGTACATACAGTTCATCACGCAACCTTTATGATAATTGCATCACCAAGTGGAAGCTATTATGCAGAGGGCATCAATCCTGTAAAGATTATGATTGAGTCCGAGGATGTAAGAGCAGTAAAGGGTGGCACAGGTGCAGTTAAGTGCGGAGGTAACTATGCTGCATCAAATAGAGCAGGAGAAAAGGCTGCAAGAAAGGGCTATTCACAGGTTCTATGGCTTGACGGTATTCATAGAAGATACATCGAAGAGGTTGGTGCCATGAACGTAATGTTCAAAATTGACGGTGAAATCGTAACTCCTGAGCTAACTGGCTCAATTCTCCCAGGCATTACAAGAAAGTCCTGTATCGAGGTTCTTAAAAATATGGGCTACACAGTAAGCGAAAGACGTATCTCCATTGATGAGCTAGTTGAGGCTCTTGAAACAGGAAGATTAGAAGAGGCATGGGGCTGTGGAACAGCTGCCGTTATTTCTCCAATAGGTCGTTTCTATTATAATGACAAGGAATACGACGTAAATGCTGGAAAAATCGGTGAGATTTCTAAAAAGCTTTACGATACCCTTACAGGTATTCAATGGGGCAAGCTTGATGACCCATACGGCTGGGTATATAAAATTTGCTAGAAAAAAGCGACCATTTTGGTCGCTTTTTAGTTTTACAATCTTATTGATTTTGCAAAAAATATATGCTAGAATAAATGTATCATTCCACAAGGAGAATATAATAAATGAAAAGAATACTAGCCTTATTCTTGGTGCTTCTTATGACATTAGCCATCGTTGCATGTAATAATAGCAATGATGACACAAGCACCGATACTAATACTGATTTGAGCACTGACGAGGCGCCCAAGGAGGATCTTAGCAAGTACACAATGAGCAAGTATCTAACACTCCCAAGCTACAAGGACCTTGAATTGATATTTGAGCTAGACAGCCTTCAAGCCCAAATTGATAAAGAAATCTTAAATCAAACCATAAATTCAGCAAGAGAATACAGAGTTCAAAAGGGCGATAGCATTTATGTCAATGTTATATTTGATGTCTTTGAAAATGGTGAATGGACCGAGATTCCCGAGCTAACAAAAGAGGATTATCTTATAGAAAGCGTTGGAGACGGAAGCTATCTTCTCGAGCTTGAAAATCTTTTGATTGATAGGAAAATATCACCGGAAGGAAGCTCATATTTTAATACTGGTATAACACTTCCAGATGATTTTTATGCCGAGGAGTGGCGTGGAAGGGATGTAAGAGCTTTTGCAAAGGTAGTATCAAAGCAATGTAAGCTTGGAGATATTGTAAAGGTTGACTATACTGGCTACTATCTTGATAAGGAAACTCTTGAAACAATTAAGGATGAAAACGGCAACGATAAGATCTTTGATTCAGCTAACGATGCAAAATTTTTCCTTGGCTCACATCTTGCAATTGATGATTTTGAAAATGCACTGGTTAACGCAAGAGTGAATAAAAAAATATCCTTTAATGCAACCTTTCCACAGGATTATTCTGTTGAAGAATTAAAGGGACAAACGATAAAATTTGAGGCAATTGTAACAAAGCTATATGTTCCATTAGCCTATAATGATGAATTTGCAAGGGAATACCTTGAAGCAAGCACCACTGCCGAATATGAGGAGCAGATAAAAAAAGAATGGCTTGAAGCAGAGGCTTTAAACAATATAATTGAAAATTCCAAGGTAATCAAATACCCTAAATCTGAATATGATAAGCTACAACAAAAGCTTGAAGAAACAGCAAAAAGCTTTGAAGATCAATACGGAACATCATTTGATGAATACCTACAAGACGAATTAAATATGACTCGTGATGAGTACATAAAAGCAACACTAAAGCTTCAAATGTCATACTATGCAGTAGCACAGGCAGAGGGAATAAGCCCTACAAGCAATCAGCTCCAAGATGAAAGGGATGAGCTTATAGCGTATTACTATGATTATTATATCAATAAGGGCTATGCAAAAAGTGAGGCAGAAAAGACAGCTACTGAGCTTGTGAACGAGCTAGGTGAGCTATATATCTACGAGCAGGTTGTAAATGAGCTTGTTACCGAAAGGCTTTGTAGCTATGCAAAAGTAACATATCTTGATAAAACCTACACCTCAATAAGCGAAATAAATAAGTAAAAATAATAAAAAGCAATCACTACATTGTGCAAAATGCACAAAAAACATAGTGGTTGCTTTTACATTTTAGTACACTAAATCAAAATGCTTTACTTAACTAAAAAAATACTTGACAAAAAATAAATAAGCACTTATAATATATTTATATAAATTAAGACGTTGACGGGAAACAAAAGCACAAGTCTTATTTCAGAGAGCTGTCGGTCGGTGTAAGACAGTATAAGTGGTGCCAATATCTCATCCCTGAGTCGCCAACCGAATTAAGTAGGCTTGGACGGGTTCTCCCGTTATAGAGAAACCTTGTTGCTTGACAGGGTGTGAGGTGGATGCATAGGCATCAACAAGAGTGGTACCGCGGAGAATAGCTTCGTCTCTTTTATGCAAACTGATAGGAGTGTTGCGTAAAGGAGCATTTTTTATTTTAAGTGCCACGCAATAGCTCCAAGAAAGGAATTATTATGAAGAACGTACAAAAGTATTCAAAGCAGTTCTTTGCACCAAGCGGTGTAACAATGGACTGGGTTAAAAAGGAAGGAATTGATAAGCCACCAATTTGGTGTAGCGTCGATTTAAGAGACGGAAATCAGGCTCTTATTATTCCAATGAGCCTTGAAGAAAAGCTTGAATTTTTCAAGCTACTTTGCAAGGTCGGATTTAAGGAAATCGAAATCGGCTTCCCAGCTGCCTCTGAAACTGAGTATGAGTTTTGCCGTACTCTTATTGAGCAAAATCTAATCCCTGATGATGTTACAATTCAGGTTTTAACTCAATCAAGAGAGCATATTATTGCTAAAACCTTTGAGGCAATTGACGGCGCACCACATGCAGTGGTTCACCTTTACAACTCAACCTCAGTTGCTCAAAGAGAGCAGGTATTCAAAAAGGATAAAAAGGAAATTATCGAAATTGCAAAATTCGGTGCAGAGCTTTGTAAGAAATACAAATCAAGCGCAAAGGGAAAAATCACCTTTGAGTATTCACCAGAAAGCTTTACAGGCACGGAGCCAGAGTTTGCTGCCGAGATTTGTAATGAGGTTATCTCAATTTGGGAGCCTACTCCAGATGATAAGGTTATAATCAACCTACCAGTAACCGTGTCACACTCAATGCCACACGTTTACGCAAATCAGGTTGAGTATATGCACAAGAATCTAAAAAATCGTGAAAGTGTAATAATTTCATTACACCCTCACAATGACAGGGGCTGTGCAGTTGCAGATAGTGAAATGGGCTTGCTTGCAGGTGGAGACAGAATTGAGGGAACATTATTTGGAAACGGCGAAAGAACTGGTAATGTTGATATTATCACTCTTGCCTTGAATATGTACTCACAGGGTGTTGACCCAGAGCTTGATTTTTCAAATCTACCTGAAATTACCGAGGTTTACGAAAAGGTAACAAGAATGCATGTCTATGAAAGACAGCCATATAGTGGACAGCTCGTATTTGCTGCATTTAGTGGCTCACATCAGGACGCAATTGCAAAGGGAATGAAGTACAGAGAAGAAAAGGGCTCAAAAATTTGGAACGTACCTTATCTTCCAATCGACCCTACCGACGTTGGCAGAGTATATGAGGCTGACGTTATTCGTATAAATTCTCAATCTGGTAAGGGTGGAATCGGTTACATAATGGAAACACAATTCAAGTATGTATTACCACCAAAAATGCGTGAGGCATTTGGATATCACGTCAAGAGCATATCCGACCACGCACACAAGGAGCTCCAACCAATTGAGGTTTACGAAATATTCAAAAGGGACTTTGTCAACATTACAGATATTATTGATGTTGAAAAGGCAACCTATGATGAAACTGAAAACGGAATTTGCACAAGCTGTACAATAAAATACAATGGCGAATATAAAAAGCTTACAGCAAACGGAAATGGTCGTCTTGATGCAATTTGTAACGCATTAAGAGAAACAACAAATATTGACTTTATTCTTGATAGCTATACAGAGCACGACCTAGAGGGTAGATCAAGCTCAAAGGCTGCATCATATGTAAGCATCAAATATAATGGCAAGACCTACTGGGGTGTTGGTGTTGATAGCGATATTATCGTATCATCAGTAAAGGCTCTTGTGAGTGCTGTAAACGTAATGCTTAAAAACATTTAAAGGAGAGGCTTATGAAATTAACAGGCGCAGAAATCATCATAAGTACACTTATTGAGCAGGGAGTAACCGATGTATTTGGTTATCCAGGCGGACAAGTAATCAATATTTATGATGCAATCTACAAATATAAGGATAAAATCAATCACTACTTAACTGCACACGAGCAGGGTGCTGCACACGCAGCAGACGGTTATTCAAGAGCAACAGGAAAGGTTGGTGTATGTATTGCAACCTCTGGTCCTGGCGCAACAAACCTTGTAACAGGTATTGCAACTGCAATGCTTGACTCAATCCCAATGGTAGCAATTACAGGAAACGTTCCTTGTAGCCTTATTGGTAAGGACAGCTTTCAGGAGATTGACATTACAGGCATAACACTTCCAATCACAAAGCACAACTATTTTGTAAACAGAATAGAGGACCTTGCAGATTCAATTCGTGAGGCTTTTGCAATTGCAAAATCAGGCAGACCAGGACCTGTTTTAGTTGACGTTCCAAAGGACGTACAGGTTGCAACCTATGATTTTGAGCCACAGGGAGTTGTAGAAAAGAAGCCACTTCCAAAGGCAAGCCAAAGCCAAATTGATGAGGCAATTAAGCTAGTAAACGAGGCAAAAAGACCATACATCTATATTGGCGGTGGTGCTGCTGGTCTTGGAATGGGTAAGCAGGTAATTGAATTTGCAGAAAAGATTGATGCTTGCATCGGTTGTACCTTTATGGGACTTTCTGCTGTTCCAGACAATCACGAGAAATTCCTTGGAATGCAGGGAATGCACGGTCACTTTGCTTCCTCAATGGCACAAAAGCATGCCGACCTTATAATCGGTGTTGGTGTTAGATTTAGCGATAGAGCAACAGGAAATACAGCCAAATTTGCAAAGGGAACAAAGATAATTCAGCTTGATCCAGATTTTGCAGAAATCAACAAAAATGTAAATGTTGATGTTGGTATTGTTGCCGATGTGTTTGATTCATTTACAAGAATTGCAAACGGAGCAAATGCAGACAAAAAGCCAGAATGGTCAAAGCAGGTAAACGAGCTTAAAGTCAAGGAAGAGGAAATTGCACAAAGAGCAGCAAGACTTGCTGGGGATAGAATGACTCCCAAAATGGTGTTTGACGTAATCAATAAATATAAGCGTCCAAGAACAATAGTAGCAACTGACGTAGGTCAACACCAAATGTGGGCTGCACAATATTCAACCTTTGATACCACAAGACGCTTTGTATCAAGTGGTGGTCTTGGAACAATGGGCTTTGGACTTGGTGCCGCAATCGGTGCTCAGGTTGCAACAAAGGACCCAACAATCCTTATCACAGGTGACGGAAGCTTTGGTATGAACCTAAATGAGCTTGCAACAGCAGTAACCTACAATATTCCTCTTGTAATAGTTCTTGCAAACAATGGTGTGCTTGGTATGGTACGTCAGTGGCAAAATCTATTCTTTGGAAAGAGGTTTTCAAACACAGTGCTAGAAAGAAAAACAGACTTTGTAAAGCTTGCTGAGGCATTTGGTGCAACAGGTATGAGAGTAACAAGCATTGACGAGTTTGAGTCTGCATTCAAAAAGGCACTTGAAATAAATGGACCAGTTGTAATTGATACATACGTAGATAAGGACGAGTTCGTTCTACCTATGCTCCCACCAGGAGGCTCAATTGACGACATTATAACCGATGTAGGAGGTAAGGACAATGCAGAAGGTAAATAAGTTTGTAATCGCAGTATATGTAGAAAACAAATTCGGTGTTCTTACAAGAGTAACAAGCATGTTCACCCGTCGTGGCTTCAACATTGATGCCCTTACAGTTGGTGAAACAGAATGTCCAGAATACTCACGTATAACTATCTCCTTAAGTGGCGATGGCTACGCAAAGGAACAGCTTATAAACCAACTCAAAAAGCTCTACAATGTTAAAAAGGTAGAGGTTCTTGAGGAGGAAGAGGCAATCAAAAGAGAGCTTTCTCTTATTAAGGTTGTAAACAATCCTCAAACAAGAGGAGATGTACTTTCAGCAGTTGATGTATATAGAGCAAAGGTAATCGACTACACAGCTGACGAAATGTGCATCGAAATTACAGGCGACCCAACAAAAATCGATGCATTTGTAAAGCTACTTATCCCATACGGAATAATCGAAATGTGCCGTACAGGTATTGTAGCTCTTGAAAGAGGAAGCGGAACGCTTCTTGGTAAATAATTTAGTTAAAATTTTTTAAATTTAAGGAGAATAAAACAATGGCAAACATCTACTATCAACAGGACTGTGATTTAAACAAGCTAAACGGCAAGACCGTTGCAATCATAGGCTACGGCTCACAAGGACACGCACACGCACTCAACCTTAAAGATTCAGGCGTAAACGTAATTGTAGGTCTTTATAACGGCTCAAAGAGCTGGGCAAAGGCAGAGAAGGCAGGACTAAAAGTTATGACTGCTGCTGATGCTGCAAAGAACGCTGATATGATTATGATTCTTATCAACGACGAAAAGCAAGCAAAGCTTTACAAGGAAAGCATTGAGCCAAATCTAACAGAGGGCAAAACACTTATGTTTGCTCACGGCTTCAATATTCACTTCGGTTGCATCAAGCCACCAAAGAACGTAAACGTAATCATGGTTGCTCCAAAGGGTCCAGGTCACACAGTACGTTCAGAGTATCAGGTAGGTAAGGGAGTTCCTTGCTTAATCGCTGTTCATCAGGATGCAACAGGAGACGCACTTGAACTTGGTCTTGCATATGCACTCGGTATCGGTGGTGCAAGAGCAGGCGTTCTTGAAACAACATTCAGAACAGAAACAGAAACAGACCTTTTCGGTGAACAGGCAGTACTTTGTGGTGGTGTTTGTGCACTTATGCAGGCAGGTTTCGAAACACTTGTAGAAGCTGGATATGATCCAAGAAATGCTTACTTTGAATGTGTACATGAAATGAAATTAATCGTTGACCTCATCTACCAGAGTGGATTTGCTGGAATGAGATATTCAGTATCTAACACAGCTGAATACGGCGATTACATAACAGGACCAAAGGTTATCACAGCTGAAACAAAGAAAGCAATGAAGAAAATTCTTTCAGACATCCAAGATGGTTCATTTGCAAAAGAATTCTTGTTAGATATGTCTGATGCAGGAAAACAAGTTCACTTCAACGCTATGAGAAAATTAGCAGCTGAACATCCATCAGAAATCGTTGGCGAAGAAATCCGTAAGCTTTACAGCTGGAACAACGAAGAAGATAAATTTATTAACAACTAATATATAACGCATGTAATAAATGAGGCTGAGACAATATATAGTATTGTTTCAGCCTTTTTTAATACAAGTTATTGATTTTTTAGAAAAAAACTGATAAAATTAAAATACTTTTATAAAACTATTACGTAGGAGGGATTTAAAGATGGACAAATTCTTTAAAATCAAAGAAAGAGGTTCTACTGTAAGAACTGAAATTTTTGCAGGTCTTACAACATTCTTTGCAATGTGTTACATCGTTGTTGTTAACCCAAGTCAGGTAGCAGCCGGTGGAGCAACAGGATGGCTTGTTGAAGCTGGTGCAGATGCATCTGCAATGGGTAAAATTTGGAATGCTGTATATATCGCATCAATTTTA
>JAZQHJ010000029.1:0-1725 GCA_045540515.1 Eubacteriales bacterium | reverse complement strand
AGTATACGATGGCACTACCGGTGGAAAAGGCAGATGGCTACACTTTGATAGTGCAGCACTGACCATAAACTATACATATCAGAATCAGACTATTGAATATAAGGGCTCGGGTACCGGTGACTTAGGTTTTACATACTTTGTCGTACCTGCTGACTTGTGTTCAGGTATTAATACAAAATTTAAGCGTTATTACAATTTTGACGGCAACTATGCTCTTAATTTGCCTGAGTATCAACCTGAGTTAGATTTTGACAGTACATCTTCATCACAGTGGTATGCTACACCTTGTACAGGTATGTACTATCAGATTGCACAGTCTTCTGAAAATGGTAAATTCAGCAATTATTGGGGTTCTGACTTGCTGTACATACAGAGCAACAGTATCTTTGGCGATGCATTTAGCAAGACAAAGTCATTTATGCAGGTTCATTTCTATTCGTCAAATAAGGCTAACACAAACACAGATGGCTCTGACCACTATGCATACTTACATTCTAATGATAAGTTTAAAGGTGATGATAGCTCAGGTACAGCCTTTGCTTGTGTAATCCCTAATGATAAAAAGTACTATTATTATCGTGTAGAACGCTGTAACCCGGGTGATCATACAGAGGGATATAACGCTACTGCACAGCAACCAATCGTTGAGATTGACGATGCTTACATCGCTAATGCTCAACAAGAGGATCCACAGCTCAACACGTCTACAATGATTGCACAGAAAAACCACGCTGTCAATAAGCTCGCTGTTAGCAATAACATTTGCAAACTTGAGTACTACGAGCTTTCAGCTTTCTTGCAGATACAGACCACTCTTGCAGGTTCTTCTTGGGATCCTGAGTATTACCCATTTGATAAAGACGAAGGTGGTCATGGCGAAGAGTCTAAGTGGCCTGGTAAATCACTTACATGGGTAGCAGATTACTCTGAGGGCGGTGTTGACTACAAGCTGTACAAATCAACGACAAAGACAAATGTCTCTAAATATGATACAGCTATCTATTCGAATGAGAAACATGGTCAAGATAATGATACCGGAAAAACTACTGTTGATGTTTATATAGGTATACCTGATTATCTTGTGGGTCAAAAACCTAAACTATACTATTGGGGTGGCCAAAATGATGGTCATGCAAACCTAACTGCGCTGAACAAAGATTTATCCTATCGTGTTGGGGATGCTTTTTGGAACAATCAACCACAGACCTTTCAAGTATATAAAGCTACTGTTCCTGCTGATTCTAAACGTTATAAAGTTTGGTATGACTCTGATGGTGGACACTGGCCAAATGATGAATTAGAACTTGATTCTAATGAGAATACTATCACATTGTCTTTTGAATATGGTAAAACATACTACAACAAACAGTATAGCATAAGATACCAGGTTGAACATAGCCTTGATGGCTGCAAGAACGGTGTGGTCTTTGAAGTTAAAGGTACTATCGATAATCCGTCCATTCGTAAGAGAGACACCCATATTAATACAATAATTGATAATCACGGCATTACAAATTTAGACAAGTGCATAGCAGAAGAAACTTTAGCTGTTTCTATGCATAATAATATAAGCGACAACTGGTCGTAATTACTAAATATTAACTTACACAAAGGAGGTGTCACGATGAAGAAGTTATTTAAATCAAACAACAATTTAATAATTACTATCGTGGCACTTGTGGAGTGTATTTTACTCATTGGTATCAGTACATTCTCATGGATAGA
>JAZQHJ010000028.1:0-4900 GCA_045540515.1 Eubacteriales bacterium | reverse complement strand
TCCTTGGCTCACAGAACGACATGGCTACGATCCGACTTCTATACGCAACAGGTACAACAGGAACGCTTGTAATGGGTGAAACAGGACTAAAAATAAAAAGAATGAAGAGTGGACCACTCGGCGGAGACCAACAAATCGGTTCAATGGTAGCCGAGGGCAAGCTTGACCTAATAATCTTTTTAAGAGACCCACTCACCTCACAACCACACGAGCCAGACGTAAGCGCACTCCTTCGCCTTTGTGACGTGCAAAGTATTCCACTTGCAACAAACGTAAAAAGTGCAGAGATTATGCTTGATGCCTTGAAAGCCAATATGTTCTAATTTTAAACCAAATAGTCGGCGTTATACGTCGTTGCTCCTTGGCTGTGAATTCGACAATCACAAAGATTGCCATCATCCACAGCCTGTGGTGCGCCTAGTCTAACTTGACTCTTTGGCTTAAAATATTAAGAATTATGCTTTATAGTTCATCATAGACGACCGCCCCAAGGGTTCCCTAAAAATGCAAAAGCATTTTAAGGGGTTGGGCTAGACGTACAATAAGTACGACATCGTCCGATATAAAAAAAGAGCCTAGCCTAGCTTGGTCCTTTAATCCAAAATGTGAGCAAGTATGCGTCGTTACATTTTCCATATCGACCTCGACGTACAAAACATAAGGAGAAAAAATGAAGGTATATACAGGAAACGACCCGTATCTGTTTTTGTCGTATTCTCATGCAGACAAGGGCATCGTTGTTAAAATTTTAAAAGAGCTAAAAAGAAGAATGTGCAGAGTTTGGTACGATGAAGGACTTTCGGGTGGAGACTCTTGGAATGATTTACTTGCCGAAAGGATTCTTAGTGCGAAGGAAATTATGGTTTTAATTACAGAAAGCTCTGTAAAATCACCCTATGTAAGAGCAGAAATTAACTTTGCCATAAGCAAAAGCAAAAAGGTAATACCAGTATTCCTAGAAAATGTAGAGCTACCTGCGGGTCTTGAATTTGTGCTCAGCGAAATGCATCAAATAAGACTTGATTTAGGTGGAAAGGACCCAACACCAGCTCAAATAAGAGAAATAATGTCTCAAATATCAGGCGAGGTTTTTGCATCAAAAAACTCTCCATTTTATGAGAATGATAAGCACTCCTTTTACCTAAGAGAGAAGCTATTGCCAAACGACGGAGATTTTTGCAAGGGCGAGGATTTTACAGCTATGTCAATCGCCTACAAGGATGAAAATGGAGAGGAATGGGAAATATTTGAGTTTGTTCCACCAATTATCGTAGAGTGTAAATATTCAGTATCTCAAATCTATGAATTAAAGGATGATTATTTTTCAAATTCGGATGTTGAAAATGTAAAAATTTTAAGCGTTTTTGTGTCATCAATTATTCGTCCGTGTCTTTATTTTGCTGACCTTGATGTAATAATGATTTTCGTGCTGCGAACACCCGAGTATGGACCTCCAACAGCAACCCTTATTGATTATAAGGACGTAACAGAGTACGACGAGGACGAACGAAGGGGCGGTCCACTTCTTGGCGCAATTCACCGTATGCTACCAAAAAACCCCGAAATTAAAGAAAAATAATATATAAAACCCCACGAAAATCGTGGGGTTTTGTTTTATTTGCTTTCAGAGTCATCCTCTGTGAATGCTTGAGCTTCGCTATTTTTAGACACGTCCTGCGTGATTTTGCCGTTTTTGATATCTCTGTTGTGCTTTGCAACATCAAGAGCACGGGCACATTTGCCAAACAGGTCATATTTGATTGCAAGAATGTAGGCAACACCTAGAAGAACCATTAAGATTGTCCAGAATTGTGAGGGAGAAACGCCACTTACGAACTGACCTCTGTCATCGCCTCTGAAAAATTCGTTTACAAATCTAAATATGCCATATGCAATTAAGTAAATGCCCATATTGTACTGATATTCAAGCTTAAAGGCAAGGAAGGTAAGCACTGCGCAAAGCGTAAATAGGAAAATTGCCTCATATAGCTGAGTTGGGTGAACCTTTTCTACTGTGTCAAAGTAGCAACCATAGTTGGAGCCTGTTGGAATACCATAACAGCATCCTGCAATAAAGCAACCAATTCTGCCAAAGCCGTGAGCAACTGTAACACAGCAAGGAACAATTGGCATCATTTTAAGTAAGGTGTCCTTAAATTTACGTCTTACGATAAAGTAAATTATAAGGAAGAAGCCAACGCCACCAATAAGACCACCAATAAAGGTTAGCCCTTCACCAAAGTTAAAGCCCGCCTCGGGGTTTTGAATATAGTTATAGGTTGCTTGAAGCAGTGCAGCGCCACAAAGACCTGCAACTATTGCAAATAAAGCATTATAAAAGCAAAAATCGGTAAATTTTTCATCAACCCTTTTAAATTTAGCAAACAGGAACAGAACCACAAAGCAAGCAAGAATACCTGTTGCAATCATAACTCCGTACCAGTAGATGCCAAAGGTTTTACCGAAAAGCTCAAATTCAACAATTAAATTTCTATCCATTTTTTTATTCCTTATAAGCTTTCAGAAAATATTGCATTTCCAGATTTTTTGTACCAATTTAGAGTAATTTCCGAACCATTTAAAAGATATCTTTCAGGTGTTGTCGTCTCCATCCAATCAAGTGGAATAAGCTCATCATTCTGATAGGACGCAACTCTGTATGCCTCCTTTAGCTCTGAAAGCTCGCTTTCATTTAAAATATTTGGCTTGCAGGAAACAAAGAGAGGAGAGCCACTTCTTGAAAGAGCAAAAAGCCAATTTCTATTAAGCTCCCAGTCAATAGCACCAGTAATTCCAACACAATCGGCATCAGCCATAAAGAAACGACCATTTTGACAGCTTCTAAACGCAAGAGTATTAACACCCATTTTTGCAGTTCTTGACCATTCAAAGCCACTTGTATCATCACCAGTACGATTTAGCTGATGATAGGTTGCACAAAGGTGACCAATACAGTTACAGCCGATTATTATAGCACCGTTTGCGTTTTCCTTAATCACGGAGTAAAAATTCTTTACAATCTCGGCACTGGTTTTTGTTTTGTCATAAAAGCTCCAACCATCGTGGGTAATCTTATCAGGCATTTCAAAGCCCCACCTACCAAAAATATCAAAGGTGGAGAAGTCGTGCTTGATAAGCTCATAGCCCCAGTCGTGAGTCAAGGTTCTTGTCACGGTGGCAACGTAATTTAAAACGTCGGGGTGTGATGGGTCAAAGGTTCTGTCATTTCTTGAAATATACCAGCTTTCAGGAACGGAAATTTTTCTTTCGCTTCCGTCTCTGCCGTTTATTAAATATCTTACCCAAATACCGGGTCTTGCGCCCTTTTCCTTAATGCTGTCACGAACAGCCCTCATATCCTTAAAGCGTTCGTTTGGAACCCAAGGCGCGTCAACTGCATTTGGTTGCCATCCATCATCAATTACCATATATGGAGGATTTTCGTTTTCACGGCAAAGCTCCATAAGCAGAGCAGTGTCGGCATCAATCTCCTGTGCGGAGCTCTTTCCATAAGCATAATACCAGTTGTTTGAGCCATAAACCTTATGGTCAGGAAGATAAGGGTTAGGACACATAGCGGAGCAAAAATCCTGTAAGGATTTATAAGCACTTGTGTTTTCATACTCCTTAAATAATACGGTTGCACAATTTAAGGCTCTGCCGTTTAGCTGTGTGCCGTTTCCACCGTTTCTTATATCAAGCCAAAGGGTAACGCCCTTTGTGTCATACTGCCAAAAGCATAGTGCGTTTGGACAAACCTTAACACCAAAGCATTCTGTTAGTCTGCCGGAATAATCAAGAACGGAGTCGGAGCCGTTTGATACTGCCATATACCAAGGCATACACCTTTCCGGATAAATGGTTGACCATTGTAAATTGCCGTAGCCTCTTTCGTAGGCATCGCCAAGCACTCGTACACCCTTGCGAACAGGCACATTCCAACGAAGCTGAACGTATTTTGCACCGTTTTCGTAGGTCGTTGCGTAAACGTCAAGCTCATCGTTGCTAAGCTCAAACCAAATTTTTCCCTTGTCAGCACTCAAGGTAGTGCTTTGAGAGTCGTTAAAAAATTCAATTTTACTATCAGGCTTGCTATCGTGATAAAGACAAGCGTAATCTGGAATTCTTAATTTCATAGATTCTCCTTAAAATTTGGGGTATAAATTGTATTTGCAGAGGAGATATCCTGCATATATCCATCAAAGCCAAGGCTTATGGCATAATCAAGCACGCTTTGATATTCAAAGGTGGTTACCTTCCTCTTAATTTCCTTAAAAGCATCATTACAAAACTCTGGTGTATATTGACACATAAGCGAAAGCTTGAAATCCTTAACACCGTATTTTTCAGCCACAGTGTCAAGGATTTTCATACTATCCTTGCGCATTGTGGGTAAAACCAAATGACGTACAATAACACCACTCTTTAAAATTCCGTTTTCATCAAAAACGCATTTTGGCGCAATTTTAAGCATTTCTCCAAGAGATGAAATTGCATTTTCAAAATAGTCTGATGCGTTTGAATATTTTTTTGAGGCTTCGCTTGAAAAATATTTAATATCTGTAAGAAAAACGTCCACGTAGCCAGACATTTTTGCAATTTCCGTGTCTAGCTCATAGCCAGAGGTGTTATATACAATCGGGATATGAAGCTCATTTCTTACAAGGTTAGTAGCCTCTCTTATTTGTGATGCAAAATGCGTGGGTGTAACAAGATTGATATTGTGAACGCCCTGCGCTTGTAGGTCAAGCATCGCTTTTGCAAGCTCATCGGTGCTCATTTCCTTACCATAGCCAGTGTGACTAATTTCCCTGTTTTGACAATAGACACAGCCAAGAGAGCAACCACTGAAAAAGATAGCACCACTTCCGTTCTTGCCAGAAATGGGTGGCTCCTCCCA
>JAZQHJ010000027.1:0-7302 GCA_045540515.1 Eubacteriales bacterium | reverse complement strand
GCCTCCGACTTATCTTCCGTACAAACAATATCAATGTATGTTAAAGGATTTCCATCCTTGTCAATATCAATTGTATCGTTAAGTGATACTTCATATCCTAGCTTTTTTTGACTTCTAAAAAACATAAGTATTTCATTTTGTATACATCTTGCCGCATATGTAGCAAATCTTGCTCCATTTTCATTATCAAATGAATCAATTGCTTTAATCAATCCAATTGTACCTATTGATATTAAATCTTCCGTGTTTTTATTCGAATAATAATATTTTCTTACTATATGTGCAACTAACCTTAAATTATGTTCTATTAGCTTTCCTCGAGCCTCTTCATCTCCATTTTTACACATGTTAAAATACTCTTTTTCTTTCTCTGCTGTCAGTGCTATTGGAAATTTTTGCACTGGTTCTACGCCAAGAATCATAAAAACTACATTTAGTATTGAAAATAAAAACTTCATAAATAATCACCTCACAAAATATATATTAAAAACATTTTATAAATTGCTTGTCAACTATTTTTTTCCATCAAAATTAAAGTATATTTAGTAAAAGATTTGCAAAAAATATATTTGAACAATAGTTCAATTAATGGAGGAAAGCAAAAATGATGATGATAATAGACAGAATTGCCTTGCTGTTACTCATTGTTGGTGGAATCAACTGGGGCAGTGTCGGATTATTTAATTTCGATATTGTAGGTTGGATTTTCGGCGGTACTGATGCAATAGGTGCAAGAATTGTTTACGTAATCGTTGCTCTTTGTGCTCTTTGGTGCATTTCACTTCTCTTTAGAGAAAGAATCTCAGAAGAAGAAATTGAAAAAAGATAAAAAAAGCTCGGTTTATCCGAGCTTTTTTTATACCACAATTGGTTTGAATTTGTATGCATTTTCAATTGAATCAGGAACGTTTAAAACGGTTTGATAAATTTCATCGACTTTTTTTAATTGCTCATACATTTTATATGAATTTTTATCTAATTTTTTACTGTCTGAATGCTTAGTTATAATAATTAATCTTTTATTATTTTTGCGATTTTTTAGAAATTTTTTTCCCTTCTCATTTACTGCTAATAGTATTGTGAAGCTTTTTGTCGTTTTTCTTATTGAGCTTACATTAAAAAACGAATACAAAATTGTTCTTTTAAGTCTAGCAGTTGTGAATCTTTTTGAGTTGAGTGATTCAAAAAAATCCAAAGGATTTTTTGCTTCTCGAGCTTTTTGTGAAATGAAATATCCCATTCCTACTAAACAATCAAAGCTCTTTTCAATTTTTTGGGGGTGTGTAAATATTACATGATAGTATAGTAATCTTGCTACATGATTGTAGTTTAAAACTTTTCCTATGCTCCTTTCTCTTTCTGCAATTGTTATAGCATCCTTTGGCATAGATAAAAATTTATTTGAATCAATGTAAGCTTGTCTTATTCCGCTTGCAGACATATATTTTGATGTAGAATTATCCTTGTATCCTGCACCTATTCTTTTAATTGATTTATACTGTAAATTATATTGATTATTACGAATTTGTCTAATATATTCTATTGCTAGTATATCATTTGAGCCTTTGGGCAAATCATACCCCATGTTTTTGATAACCTTTTCTTTTAATTCGGGATAACTGATCTCTTTGCGATTGGATAAAGCTTTTATTTCTCTTTCAAATTCTTCACTATCAACAGCAAAAGCTATTTTTTCTAGCTCTTCAATATTTTCAGTTTCCGTCCCAAAATACAAGACATCAGCACCTAAATCGCTTACAAGTTTAACGCCACCATATGCAAACAGCTCTGCTGTAGAACCAGAATATGGATATGGTAATTCTAATACCATATCGGCTCCACATTTTGTTGCCATTTCTGCTCTTGCATATTTGTCTAAAATGGCAAATTCTCCCCTTTGAACAATGTTTCCAGACATAATAGCAATTATAACAGCATCGTCATTTTCTTCGCGAATTTTATTTATTTGATACTCGTGTCCGTTGTGGAAAGGATTATATTCAGTAATTATAGCAATTATTTTCGGCATTTCCTACTCTTCTTTCAAAAAAAAGATAATATTTTTTTTTAACACTTGAATTTCAAGCATATTTCATATATAATATAAACGAATTATGACAAATTGTCAAGAAAAATTGGAGGAATATTATGAAAGTACTAGTTGTTAATGCAGGAAGCTCTTCACTAAAATACCAGTTAATGGACACTGTAACCAAGGATGTTCTTGGTAAAGGAATTTGTGAAAGAATAGGTATGGAAGGAAGCCTTATCACTCACAAAAAAGGTGATCTGAAAGTTGAAAAAGAAATTCCAATGCCAGACCATTCTGTTGCAACCGAAATTGTAGTAAAGTTTTTAACTGATAGCGAATATGGATGTATTTCAAGCATGGATGAAATAGAAGCAATTGGCCACAGAGTAGTTCATGGTGGTTCATACTTCTTTGATAGCTGCTTGATTACTGAAGAGGTTCTTGAAACTATTGATAAATGTAGCGAGTTCGCTCCACTACACAACCCTGCTCACCTAATGGGAATCAAGGGATGCTCAAAGGTTATGCCAAATGTCCCACAGGTTGCTGTTTTTGATACAGCATTCCATCAAACCATGCCAGCAGAAGCTTATACCTATGCTCTTCCAATGAGCATCATCGAAAATGATGGTGTTAGAAGATATGGTGCTCACGGAACATCACACAAATTTGTTTCAAGAGAAATGAATAAAATTCTTGGTACTACCAACACTAAAATAGTTACTTGTCATATTGGAAATGGTTCATCTATTTCTGCTGTAAAAGACGGAAAATGTATTGATACAAGTATGGGCTTCACACCTCTTGCTGGAGTTGAAATGGGAACTCGTTGCGGATCAATCGACCCTGCTATTGTTCCATATATAATGAAGAAGCATAATATAAGTGTTGATGAAATATCAGATTTTATGAACAAAAAATGTGGCTTCCTTGGTGTGTCAGAATACTCTTCAGATAGCCGTGATATCGAGGCTGCTATTTTAGGAAAATTCAATCCAGAACTAAAGACTTGCCCAAAAACAGATGAGGAAAAAGCAAGAGTTACTAAAAATTCAAAGCTTGCTGCCGAAATACTAGCATATCAAGTTAAACAATATATTGGTTCTTACGCTGCTGCTATGAACGGATTAGACGCAATTGTTTTCACTGCTGGAATGGGAGAAAACAATCCTGAACTTCGTGAAAGAGTGTGCACAAATATGGAATTCTTTGGAATTGAACTTGATTTAGAGCTTAACGCAAAAACATTACGTCAACCAAACGCTGTTGAAATTTCAACTCCTAATTCAAAGGTAAAGGTTTATGTTCTTCCTACTAATGAAGAGCTTATGATAGCTATGGATACCGAGTCTGTAATTAATAATAAATAACTACTAAAAAGTGGATGTCAAAACGACATCCACTTATTTTTATATAACTCCCTTTTGGAGCATAACATTAGCATATATAGCTTTTTCGCTTGTTGCAATAATCGCATAAGCTTTTTTTGCCTCTTCGTAAAACTCAAATCGGTCAATAGTTCCAACGGTTTGGGCTCCTCTTTCATCATGCTTGGATATTATTTCTTTGTAGGTATCCCAAATTGGTGTTTTTGCGTTATCACCCTTCATTACCTCCATCAAAACAACAGGCTTTTCTACATATGTGTCAAGAGGAAATAATTGTAAAATAGCATCTAAAATCTCTGGTACTCCGTGTCCATCGCATCTAATTACTATGGAATTTTTACCCATTGATTCGGCAGGAAAATTTCCGTCAGCAATAACAATTCTATCACTGTGACCCATTTCGCATAGTACCTTTAATAATTCTGGTGAAATAATACTTGATATTCCTTTTAGCATTTTTTATATCTCCTTTTTTAATATTATCCTTGCAGTAAACAACTGGCACCACTGAGGTTGCACCACTATTTGTTAAAAGATCTGCACAACAACGAAGTGTAGCACCAGTAGTTAAAACATCATCAACTAAAAAGTATTTTTTATAATTACACACGAAATCTTCATGTAATATGTATGATTTTTTTGCATTTTTGATTCTTTGTTCTTTATCTAGCTTCTTTTGCTCTTTGCTACCTGTGTTTTCAAGTGCTTTTACAAAAGGTATTCCTAACTTCTTTGAAATTTCTTTTGCTAGCTCTTCTGATTGGTCAACTCCAATTTTATAATACTTTTTAGGACTTCTTGGTGCATAGGTTATTGCATATTCTTTGTAATTCTCATTGTGTTTAGCACATTGTGAAATGATGGATTTAATCATCAGTTCACTACAAAAATCATATACTTGCCAAGAATTAAACATTTTCAAATAATATACAATCGCATCGGGACACGGCGGCTCCATATTTCCAGTGTAAAAAACACTCCAACATACAAAAGGCGCTACCATTTTCAATTCATTGGGTATGCAATTACACTCATTTGCCACGGCTCCACATTTGCGACATTCCATATGTATATGTTCGTCCCAATATTCAATACAATCATCACAAATTGGAACTCGTTCATCAAATGGAATAGGCTCACAACATATGACACATCTTTCAGGAAAAAACATTCTTCGTAAAATTTTCAAAAAATTCATTTCAAATTCCTTATAAGCTCTTCGAGATATGTATTTCTTTTTAGTTTGCTATTGTTGTTAATCATCTCAAAAAAAACATCCGAACTTCCAATTATTATAACAAGCTGAGATGCTCTAGTAATTGCTGTGTAAATCAAATTGCGTGTGCACAGCAACGGTGGACAACTTGAACTTATAGGAATAATAACAATTGGGTATTCACTCCCCTGACTTTTGTGAACTGTTATAGCATAAGAAAGATCAAATTCCTCTATCTCCCTAAAATCATACTTGACCTTTTTGCCAAGAAAATCAGCAAATATCGTCCTGTCCTCATTATCGATTTTTTCAACAATGCCAACATCTCCGTTAAAAATGCCTCTTCCGTTCTCGTGGTTTTTTCCATACCATTCTATTTCATAATTATTTCTGATTTGCATGATTTTGTCAGAAGTTCTAATTATTCTTTCTTTTGTAGAATTACATTCTTCCTTATCATAGCTAGGAGGATTTAATTTTTCTTGTAAAATAAGGTTTATATTCTTCGTTCCTAGCATTCCTTTTTTTTGCGGACAAATTACCTGTATCCCTTCTTTTACATCGTAGCCATATTTTTGAGGTAGTCGTGTTTTACATAATTGTACTATATATTCTGGAATTTGCTCATCTTTCATTCCGATAAAAAAGAAGTCATCAAATTTATCCTTTAAATTTGGATAATTTCCAGCATTAATTTTGTGTGCATTTGTTACAATTCCACTATTTTTAGACTGCCTAAATATTTCATTGAGTCGGACAACACTAAATCTATCAGAATTTATTATATCATTAAGTATGTTTCCTTCACCCACAGAAGAAAGCTGATTTATGTCGCCTATTAAAATAAGTCTCGCTCCTGGTTTGATTGCTAGCAATAAAGATTTCATCAATCTTACATCTATCATTGAAGCTTCATCTACGATAATTACATCTTCAACTAAATGGTTGTTTTCATTGATTAAAAATTTTGGTTCATAATCATTATCAGAAAGCGTGATATCCAACATTCTATGAATGGTTTTTGCTTCGTGCGAAGTTGCCTCACTCATTCTTTTTGAGGCTCTTCCAGTAGGTGCACAGAGTCCGCATCTTAGTCCAAAATAAGAAAAGATTTGAATAACTGATTTAATAATTGTTGTTTTTCCAGTTCCTGGTCCTCCAGTTAAAACCGTAACACCATTTGTTACACATTCCCAAATCGCTTTACGTTGCATTAATGCATATTTAATTCCAGATTCTTCTTCAACCGTGTCTATTACGTGAGTCAAATTTTCTCCATCTAAAAAAATTGCTTTTTTATTTATTATATCAAGCTTTGTAGCAATATATTGTTCGCAAAAATATAATTCTTTTAACGAGTATCGTTTTACATTATTCTTTGTTTCAGAATATATAAAATCTTCCGTTTCAATACAATTTACAATGCTTTTAATTTTTTCTTGACCTACACAAATCAGTTTGCTTGTAGCACTTATTAGCTGGTTTTCTTCAACATAAGTATGTCCATCTCGCGAAGCATATATTTCTAAAACATATTTTATTGCAGCGACTATTCTATCTTTGCATTCATCAGAAAATCCTAAGCTTTTTGCAATTTCATCGGCGTGGTTAAAGCTAATACCAACACTTGATGTACATAATGAATATGGATTCTCTTTTATGATTCCAAGAGCATTTCTGCCCCATCTTTTATGTATCTTAACGGCAACATTTGATGAAATATTTCCATTGCAAAAGGTTAATATTTCTCGCACTCCTGATTTTTCTTTAAAATCCATACTGATTTCATAGGCTTTTTTTCTTGAAATTCCTTTTATTTCAACTAGCCAATCTGGATGATTTTCAATAACATCAAATGAATCTTCTCCGTACTTTTCTACAATTTTAATAGCGGTTTTTGCACCTATTCCTTTAATTGCTCCCGAGGAAAGATACTTCAATATCTCATTAGTTTTTTGTGGCATTATTTTTCTATAAGTTTCAACTTTAAATTGTCTTCCATATTCTTTTGAAAATATCCACTCTCCAGTTACAAAAAAGCTTTCGCCAACAGCAATATATGGCATTGTTCCTACAATGGTAACAATTTCGTTGGTATCGGTTTGAACATCGCAAATACTATACCAGCTGTTTTCGTTTTGATATATGATTCTTATTACAATTCCTTGCAGCTGTTCGTTCTGCATACTCTCCCCCTCCAATCTGTAAATATTCTATCATATTAGCATAATTAATTCAAGTAAAAAGCACGCAAATATTTGCGTGCTTCTAATTTATAATAATTCTTGTTGAATTTTTTTCACCAAATCCAATTTTTCCCATGGAATATCAAGATCCTCACGTCCAACATGTCCATATGCTGCAATTTGACGATAAATTGGTCTTCTTAAATCAAACTTGTTTATTATTGCACTTGGTCTTAAATCAACATTTTTATATACAAACTCTGCAATTTTTTCCTCATCCACCCTAGCTGTTCCAAATGTATCAACTAAAACAGAAACAGGCTTTGCGACACCAATTGCATAAGCGATTTGAACCTCACACTTATCTGCTACTCCAGAAGCAACTATGTTTTTTGCTACATATCTTGCTGCATAACAAGCGCTACGGTCTACCTTTGTTGGATCTTTTCCAGAAAATGCTCCTCCTCCATGCCTTGCCAT
>JAZQHJ010000026.1:0-3439 GCA_045540515.1 Eubacteriales bacterium | reverse complement strand
CACTGAAAATGCAGTAGTAATTACAGGCTACCTATCACAGCTTCTCGGTCACGCATAAATAACAAAAGGGTTCCAAAACGGAACCCTTTTTTACAAGCGATAAGCTACGTTATACGTCGTAGCTACTCGCACCTGACCTCGAAATACACCACGTATTCCGTCGCCCAAGGTGCTCCGTTGCGCCTAGTCTAACTTGCTTCTAGCTTGTAATTATAAGATATAGCGATAAGCTATGTTATACTGTGCTGTTGCTCCTCACCTGTGAATTCGACAATCACCAAGATTGCCATCATCCACAGTTTGCGGTGCGCCTCCCAAGGGTTCCCTAAAAATGCAAAAGCATTTTAAGGGATTGGGTATAACTTTGCCTATTTACGTAATTTGTGAAACGCAAGCGATAAGCTACGTTATACTGTGCTTTAGTCCAAGAACTCACTTTGTTCGTTCTTGGAGCCACGGAAAGCTACTCGCACATGACCTCGAAATAAAACAAAAGCACCCGAAAACGGGTGCTTTTAAAATTATTCGCTTCGTAGAGCAATAACAGGGTCCTTCTTTGATGCAAAGCGAGAAGGGATAAGTCCAGAGATAAGTGTAAGTCCCATACTGATTGCAACAAGTATCAGTGCAGCACCCCAAGGTAGAACAGCTTTGAGTGCTTCAAGTCCTGTTAGAGAGAACAGAATAATATTGATAATCACGATAAGACCGAGTGAAACTATAATACCAATTGCACCAGCTGTAAAGCCTACAATAAGTGTTTCAGCATTGAATACTCTTGAAACATCCTTCTTTGATGCACCAACGGCACGTAGAATACCAATTTCCTTGGTTCTTTCAAGAACGGAGATATAGGTAATAATACCAATCATAATTGAAGAAACTACAAGCGAAATTGAAACAAAGGCAATAAGCACGTAGGTGATTGCATCAACAATAGTTGTAACAGAGGACATAAGCATTTCAACAGTATCGGAATAGGTTAGCTTGTCAGCCTCATTTGTACGTGTCTTGTTGTAGCCGTTTCTTATTTCATCGTTGATAAGGTCCTTAGCATCAAAATCCTTTGGATAAATTCTTATTGATGACGGCTTATCAAGGTCGATATAGCCGATTTTGGCAAGAGCTGTATCATAGCTGTAATTTTCAAGCATTGCATTTAACACAAGTGCCATATTTTCAGGTGTTTGTGTTTTTACTAATGGACCAAGCATAGGATTGCTTGAAAGTGCAAGCATAAACATTTGAGCCTCTTGTACAGTGAACTCACCATATGTCTTTGTAGCAAGAAAGGCATCAACCGAATCACCAAGCATAAGCTTAAAAGCCTGTACCTTTTGTGCCGTGGTCATATCCTTAACATAGCTTGAATACTCAGGAACAGCAAGTAAAATTTGCTCAATGAATCTAACATCAGGGTTATAGCCTGCAAATTTAAGTCCAGTTAAAAGGTTTATTTCTGTATTATTCTTTTGTGCCTCTATTGCGCTACTCTTATTTGAAAGCTCCATAACCTTGTTCATAAGAGCAGAGGTGTATGCAATCGAGCCAATAACCGCAGAGCTTTCCTTAGGAGTTACAATTCCGCAAATTTTAACAGAAAGAGCATCCTCTGATTTTAGGTAGGCATCAATATCGGCATTTGATGCGTTAACGATTTTATCACCGTCAAGCTTATACATAACTGAGTCTGGAACAATCTTGAACTCGTAGCCAATAAGCTCGTTTACATCAAATTCGGCACTAGGAATAGTGTATTCTGTATTACCAGCCATTTGTTGCTGTACCCAAGTGCGAAGCTCCTCAATGTCACGAATACCGAGGTTATAAAGAATGAAGTCGGAAACCTGTTGATTTTGGTCAACCACGAGGACAACCTCGCTAGTGCTGTTGTTTTCAGGAAGCCTTCCTGCTAAAACATTATATTGAGTACTAACAAACTCCATATCACCAACAAGCTCACTCCAAGCATTTCCACCCACCATTTGCATATTGTCATTTGCAAAGGCTTCAAGACCAATTTTCACAAGTAGCTCATCAAGTCCGTTAAGATTTTTCACATACGAGGTGCTTGGATTTCCATTTGCATCTACAAGCGTTTTTACTGTGTAGGTATTCAAATTTGCATTGTAGATATATTTAATATCCGTTGAATTTTCCTTTATTTTGGAATCAGAGTCGTTTTCAATATAGTCCTTAAAGGCACTAAGATTATTTTCAGTAAAGCCAGAGGAAATACTGGTCATTACCTTAATCATAATATCATTTGAATAAACCTTATCCTTTGAAAACTCCTTGCCCTCCTCCGTGGACATTAGTGATTCAAGGAGAGTCATTGTGTCCATTGAGCTTTGATTTATTGTAAGAGGATAGGACGACATGGTGCTGTTTTCAACTGAGTCGATATAGGCATTAACACCCGAGGAAACAGAAAGGATAAGTGCAATTCCAATAATACCAATAGAGCCTGCAAAGGCAGTTAAAAAGGTTCTGCCCTTTTTGGTTAGTAGGTTATTAAGCGACAGGGAAAGAGCAGTAAAGAATGACATTGAACGCTTTTTCTTTTTATCGCTTGAATTAACTTGCTTTTTAACTCTTTTTGTCCCAGCCCTCTTGCTTTTTTTAATCTCCTTTACAGACATTGCATCTCCGCATGGAGTAAGAGTAGCATTTAAAACATCAACCTCACATGCCTCTGTGTTGCTTTCAGTGTATGGGTTTGAGTCGGAAATTACCTTTCCGTCAAGCAAATTTATAATTCTTGTAGAATAGGTGCTTGCAAGCTCTGGATTATGCGTTACCATAATAATGAGCTTATCCTTGGAAATTTCCTTCAAAATCTCCATAATTTGTACGCTAGTGGTTGAGTCAAGCGCACCAGTTGGCTCGTCTGCAAGTAAAATATCAGGGTTATTTACAAGTGCTCTTGCAATTGCAACCCTTTGCATTTGTCCACCGGACATTTGATTTGGTCTTTTGTGAATTTGGTCACCAAGTCCGACTCTTTCAAGCGCTTCAATGGCACGTCTCTTTCTTTCCGCCTTTGAAACACCACAAAGAGTAAGTGCAAGCTCAACATTTGCAAGCACACTTTGGTGAGGTATAAGATTATAGCTTTGAAAAACAAAACCTATGGAATGGTTTCTATAAGTATCCCAGTCAGAGTCCTTGTATTTCTTAGTTGAAACACCATTGATTACAAGGTCACCGCTTGTGTACTTATCAAGTCCACCAATAATATTAAGAAGAGTAGTTTTTCCGCATCCACTTTGACCTAGAATAGAAACAAATTCGCTTTTTCTAAATTCAAGGCTAACTCCTCTTAAAGCAGGAACGACACTGTCACCAGTTACATAGTCCTTAGTAATTCCCTTTAATTTTAACATTTTATTCCCTCTATTAAAAAAATTATACATATATTATATATTAAACAAAAAAA
>JAZQHJ010000025.1:0-17935 GCA_045540515.1 Eubacteriales bacterium | reverse complement strand
GTGCTCTTTAGTAGCTTCGGGGGTTCTCGTAAAGCGAGGATACGAGCCTTGGGGAGTGGGCGAAAAAGGTCAAAATATGAAAAAATAAATTATGCAAAGCATTTAACAAATTTTAGCACAAAAAAGCAACAGCACTAGGCGCAAATGCAAGCAAGGGGTTGACATATGGAACAAAACGTGATACAATTATAAAAACAAATACAAAAGGAACCAGCTGACTGCAGAGGACATTGGTTCCTTTTTGCTTTTTTAGAGGGGGCTTATGGTTAGAAAAAGAAAATTTACACTTTCAACCACTCAAATTATATTGCTCAGCTTCCTTGTGACCATTCTCATAGGAAGTGTGCTTTTAGCATTGCCAATAAGCTCTGCAACGGAGGAGGCAGTGCCTTATCTTGATGCACTGTTTATGGCAACAACCTCAACCTGCGTAACAGGGCTCGTTACGTTACCCACAGTATCCACTTGGAGCATATTTGGACAGATTGTTATTTTGCTCTTGATACAGATAGGTGGTCTTGGTATTATTACAATTATGTCGGGGCTAATGCTTCTATTGAACAGAAAAATGGGCATTAGTGACCACTTGCTCATTCAAGATGCCTTCAATCTCAATACGATGTCGGGACTTGCCAAGTTCGTTAAGAATGTACTGTTCGGCACGCTGATTATTGAGGGGATAGGAGCTATTCTGTATATGCTCGTGTTCGTTCCCGAGCTTGGTGCAAGAGGCATTTGGATATCAATATTTAATTCAGTTTCCGCTTTTTGTAATGCAGGCATTGACATTATCGCAGAAAATAGCCTTTGCAATTATGCTACAAATCCCTTAATCAACATTGTCACCTCTGTTCTTATCATTCTCGGAGGCTTGGGTTATATCGTATGGTGGGATGTGCTTCGTGTTATCAAGAGCCGTTCTAAAAAGAATCGTAAAATATTCAGACATCTTACCTTGCATTCAAGGATAGCTATTACTGTTACCGCTGGACTTATTCTCGTCGGTGCGATTCTTATATTTATTTTTGAATATACTAACCCGTTGACTATTGGCAAATTGTCCTTATTTGATAAAATTCAAGTATCCCTCTTTCAATCAGTCACGACAAGAACCGCAGGCTTTGCCTCGATTCCACAAGAAAATCTAACAAATGCCTCTGCCACTGTGTCTATTATTTTAATGCTCATTGGCGGTTCGCCTGTGGGAACGGCAGGTGGTATAAAAACAGTAACCATTGCTGTCCTTGTCTGCTCGGCATTTGCTACAATTCGCAACAAAAGCAGTGCAACTCTATTTGGTCGGCGCATTTCCGAGGAATCAATTAAAAAGGGAGTTGCCGTAGCGGTTACGTTTATTACAATATGCACTATATCAGCCGTGCTGTTAATGGCAACAAGCAACGCAACAGCTCTTGATGCAGTTTATGAAGCGGTTAGTGCAACAGCAACTGTTGGACTTTCAAGAAATCTAACATCAACGCTTAACACGTTTGGAAAGCTAATTATTATAGTAACAATGTTTTTCGGCAGGGTCGGTCCAATCTCGCTTGCTGTGGCGCTTAGCAGAAAAAGCGAAAGCCAAAACGTCATTTCCGAGCCTACGGAGGACATCAGTATAGGATAAGGAGAAAGCTATGAAAGCAAAGAAAACTTACGCAGTCTTTGGACTTGGAAGATACGGCACAGCCGTGGCAAGGGAGCTTGTCGATAATGGTATGGAGGTCATCGCCGTAGATACTGACCAACAAATTATCAACGATTTATGTGCATTTTTGCCTGTGTGCAAATGTGCTGACGTGACCGATGCGGAGGTTATCTCCCGTCTTGGTATTGATAATATTGATGTTGTTATTGTTTGTATGGCAAGTAATCTTGAAGCAAGCGTAATGGCGGTCACTCTTTGCAAGGAGGCAGGAGTTGAGACTGTTATTGCAAAATGCTCAAACGAAATGCATCAAAAAATATTACTTCGTGTAGGTGCGGACCAAGTAGTTTTTCCCGAGAACGAATCGGGCATACGTCTTGCAAAGAACCTGCTCAGCTCGGGCTTTATTGATATGATTTCACTGTCAAGTGATGTATCAGTGGTCGAAATAGGCGTCAAGGATGAATGGTGTGGTAAAAACCTAATTGAATTGAATCTCCGTAAAAAATACGGCTTCAATATCGTCGCTATCAAGAAAGGCGAAAACGTCAACGTAAGCATCAATCCTGAGCAACCCCTTGATGCGGAAAGCTCGTTAATTGTTATTGCAAATACAGCAAAATTAAGGAAGCTGAAATAAGCTCCAAGGAAAAGCCTTGTAATATAAGGGCTTTGAATAGAAGGTGGCAACGCACTCTACCCTCATCCCTGCTTAGTAGTGGCAGGGCTTTTCTTTTTATATACCTATAAGAAAAGAGCCCCAGCTTCTTCCTTTTTTGCTGTGCTATAAATTTATAAAAAATAACTCATTGAAAAGGGCTTTATTATGTGATACAATATAACAAAAGGTGGTGTATAATATGAAATATAAAAATCCCATTATTCCTGGCTTCAATCCCGACCCAAGCATTTGTCGAGTAGGCGAGGACTTTTACCTTGTTACATCTACATTTGAGTTTTTTCCAGGTGTTCCCATTTATCACAGTAAGAACCTTGTAAACTGGGAGCTAATTAATTATTGTCTTGTCTCAAACTCTCAGCTTCCCTTAGAGGGCGCTGCTTCATCAGGTGGCATTTATGCACCGACTATTAGGTATCACGATGGTGTGTTTTTTATGACTACCACCAATGTTTCAAATGGTGGAAACTTCATTGTTCATACCAAGGATATTTACGGCAAATGGAGTGAGCCGAGCTATGTTGACCAAGGTGGAATTGACCCTTCGCTGTTTTGGGATGATGATGGGGAGTGCTACTTTGTGTCAAACGGACTTGACGAAAACGAAAGAGTGTCTATTTATCTTTGTCAGCTTGACCCGTTCACGGGCAAAAAGAGCACACCCACTAAGCTTATTTCATATGGCTGTGGCGGTAGATACCCAGAAGCCCCTCATATATACAAGAAAAACGGCTACTACTATTTAATGCTTGCAGAGGGTGGCACCGAATATGGGCATATGGAAACTATACAGCGTTCAAAAAATATATACGGACCATTTGAAAAATGCCCACATAATCCAATTCTTTCTCATCGTGACACTCCTGGACCTATTCAAGCAACAGGACACGCTGACTTAGTAGAGGACCAAAACGGAAATTGGTGGCTTGTTTGTCTTGCAATAAGGCCCATTAAAAGCATACAGCTACATCATATAGGCAGAGAAAGCTTTTTAGCACCTGTTATTTGGAATGAAGACGGTTGGCCCGTTGTTGGCAATAATGGTAAAATTGATTTTGAAATGCAAGGACCTCTCCCAGGGCCTATACCACAGCCTGTAAGCCTTGATTTTTGCGATGCTTTTGATAAGGATAAGCTGGATTTGAGATGGACCTTTGTTCGCAATCCGAGAAGAGAAAATTACCTTTTGGAAAAGGGTAGTATAATTTTAAAGGGGGGCAAGGATGATCTTTCCACACCCCTAGGACATCCTACAATGCTTGCATTGCGTCAGCAGGCATTTGATATGGAGGCTGTTGCTCAGCTATATGGCGAGGTGCAGAGTGGTCAGCACTCAGGACTTTGTGCATTTTATAATAATGAGCATCACTATGATATTTTTATAGCCAAGGAGCAGAGCAGACACACAGTGTGCCTACGTAAGCGTGTAGCAGATATTGACGTTATTGTAGCAAAGCGTTCAGTTGACTATAATGGCTCTATTCGATTCAAAATTGTATCAAGCGACGAATGGTATAAATTCTTCTACGAAAAGGACGGAGAATTTGTTGAGCTAGGACAAGGCAAAACATCACTGCTTGCCACAGAGGTTACATATCCTAACACCTTTACAGGAACCTTCTTTGGTGTATTCAGCGAGCAAGGAAGCATCGCTGTAAGAAATGTTATGGTAAAGGAGCTAAAATAAATAAAGCAGGCACACAAGCTATCTTGTGTGCCCATTTTCTTTTAATATGTTGCTTTTTTTACAAAATATGCTATAATTGAATTATAAATACATTTTAAGGAGAATCTTTATGGAATATCAAATGAGTGGACACCAAAGGCTTTGTGCAACCTGTGAATACTGGACAGGTCCAAGACAACCCAATTTTTACGGCACTCACGTTGTTCTTCCACAGCAAAGCATTAAGGGAAAATGCTGGTGCTTGGAGGGTCCCTTTAAACGTGCTGACAGGTTTAGCAACTCATCCGTTTGCAACTACTACAAAAAATGGAGTGTTCTAAAATAAAAACGCATTATTGCAAATAGTGGCATAGAGCTTTTCACAAGTGGGAGCAGAGAAATCTGCTCCTTTTGCTTGAATTTATATACAGGGTAGTGTATAATGAGATTAGTAATATATTGTAAGTGCTTTTGCCTTACAGAAAGGAGTACAAAATGGAAAAAAAGCTAGACTATACCTTTTTTGGCAACAGCTATAAGCACTATTTTTCACAGTTCAAAAGCTTTGGTGTTTTAAACTGGCTACTTGCAATTATTTTCTTTTGGACTGGCTTTGCTTGGCTAATTGTTTTACAGGTTCTTGTGCTTGTAAGACAGGCATTTGCCTCATTGATTTTCTATATCAATTCATACGAGGGTGTTTACAAAATAGTAATTACAGTAATTACCTCACTTATAATTTTCTTATCACACCTAATGGTTGCCTTTCTCACAATTCCAATATTCTTTATAGGATTTTTCTATGACATCAACAACATAGTAATGAGCCTTGGCAAAACAGAAAACCTAGTTGTTTTACTTTCAACAAAGAAATAAAATCAAAGGAGCAGAGAAATCTGCTCCTTTTTATATAGTATATGTAAAATTTTAGTGTTTTTTATTGACAAGTGTATGTTTTTAGGCTTAAAATATTCTTAATAAGCATGCTTTGGGGCATTTTGCCCACAAAATTACGAAAGGGCAAAAATATGAATAAGCTAGTGTATCTTTTTGAGCTTGACTCGGTTATAAAATACGACAACCCACATAATGGTGGAGTTTTGCGCACTCCTGGAATTGATGCTCTTTTTTATGAAATAATAAAGCTTGGAAATTCCGTTGCTATTACTATGAATCAGCTTACTGATTCGCAATTTATCAGCGAGGCACTGGGCGATGCCTTTGCATACGATTGCCTTTTAAGGCTTTTTAAGGGTGGTTCGTTAAAGCTTTCGCTTTTTGGTAAATATCGCACAGTTTCTCAATACATTCAAACCTCGCTTGACAAGTGCAAGGAAAACACCTTTATTTTTTCAAATCTTCCTGTAAAAAGTGAGGAAAAGGAGCTTATTTCAATTTTGAAGGATGCGCTTATGTTCAGCGACCTTACAGTTATTAAGCAAAGCATTGAAAACGCACAGGGCGAGGAAAAAATCAGGCTTACCAAAATCCTTCGCTTTATAAATATGATACTTCAATTAAGCGTTGACGAAACAAGCAACATTCCACCAAAGCAGGGAAATAAAAGAGGACTTAACGAGCTTTTGTTACGTGCTACAAGCATTTTAAGAGCCAAATTTAAGGATAATAACGAGCAACCAATAGTTACAGGGGCACTTGATATTCTTGATGCAAAAAGGTCTGAAATCGAGGCTGAAATTTCAAACGGCACAAGAGCAGGTGGCGACATAGGGCTACGCTCTGTTTGGCTAAATGTCTTGCCAAGCACAGGTGAGGCAGGCTTGCTTGCTGACAAAATCATTCATTTGTGCTACAATTATGGCATTGAGGACAGCATAAACGGGGTGGCAAAGCATTATGACGACAACGACCTTGAGTCCACCTTTGAAAGGGATTTTCTTAATCGCTTTGAGCTTTGCCTAAAACAAGAAGAGAAAAGGGAGCTAAAAACAGTTTCTAAATTCAAATGGAAAATGCTTTTACGCTTTGTAGGATATAGAGTAAAAAAGGTAAAAAATGCGACTCCGTGTACGATTTACGAGCAAAATTACAAGAGGGAACGTGTAAAATGGATTTGGCTTATGCTACTTAAAACCTCTTGGTCCTTGCTAATTGCGCTAACCTTTATAGGTATTTTCTTTGCAATCGAATACGCAAACGAGGGCTTTGAGTCTCTCTTTACCTCGTTCCTTGGTAACGAGGTGCTATCCTTTGCAATAATTATTTTAATTCTCGGCTTACTCGGTTCGTTTGTCGGACGACTTATTCAGCTAGTGGGTGTTAAGCTCAAAATACTAAATCCCGAGCACGGCTCCCCAGATATTTTAGAGAGCTTTTTTGACATTTTCATACACTTGGTCGATTTTTTTGTAGTTCTTTTTGGAGGTAAAAATGCTAGTTACAAATTGTCTTGATGAATATTTTTCACTAATGGAGCAAAGACCTTGGCTTTTTAATGACCTTTCTGCTTATCCGATTGTAACAGATGCTCAAAGAATAAGGGACTTTGAGCAAAAAAGCGGTTGCAAAATCGGAGTGCTTTACAAAAGTGCATTTAATATGCTTGTAGTTGACCTGGTTCAGGGCGAAAACGGTCCCTTTACCTACGAAAGGCTCGTTCCTGTTGCAAGTGAAAGAGGAGTTATCACCATTCCCGTAATAAACGGCAAGCTTTTGCTTATAAATCAATCCCGTCACCCTATAAGAAGAAAACAGCTTTGCTTTCCTCGTGGCTTTGGCGAAAATGGAATTGCACCAGCCAAGAACGCAAAAAAGGAGCTTTTTGAGGAGGTTGGTGCCGTAGCAAGAGAATGTATCCCTCTTGGTAGTATTACGGCAGATAGTGGTCTTATCGGCTCCCTGTGTGATGTTTTTCTTTGTATTGCCGACTCATATAACGAGGACTCAACCGAGGAGGGAATTTCAAGCATTACCCTACTTGACGAAAACGAGCTTTTTGAAAAAATATCAAACGGCGAAATAGACGACGGCTTTACTCTGTCTGCATACACATTATTCAAGGCATCAAATTACAAAATTGAGCCATAATTTTAATAAAGAGGTATAAAAATGTTTGGAAATAAAAATTTAGGTCCTACCACAAGGGCACTTGCCAAAATCCTGTTTTTTGTAATTTTTCTTTCCACCCTCGTTGTGGGGCTTTTGATGATTAGCAAGAAAAATTATTACGGCATTTTAGTAATAGGTGGCGGTCTTGTGTGTGGATATTTAGTGGGCTATTTTGCACACGTCCTTGGGCATATTGCCGAAAGGGTTGACAAAATCGAAAGCGACATAAACAAGGAAGAAAACGAAAGAAAAAGACTTGAAGGCGAAAAGAAGGCCTCTGAAAGGCAAGGCTTTTCTGGAATTTCTGTCAGCGAAATTGACGAGCTTGATGAGCTTATTGCACTCAAAAAGGAGGGCAAAATCTCACAGGATGAGTTCGATGCCCGTTTCGTTGAATTAGTAAAGAAAAAGTAAAAATGCGACCACGTGGTCGCTTTTTCTTTGCTTTTGCCCACTTGAAGGTGCAGTTATATGCCAAAGCCGAGCCCCACGGCTCCAAGGCAATCATTTGCTTGTTGATAAGGTCGCAGAAGACAAGACTTATTTGCGTAAAAAAGGGAGCTCCAAGCCGAGCTCCCTTTTCGCTTTTTTTAATTAGATGTCTAGAGTGTTAAGAAGTTCCTTAAGGTTCTTCATTTCTGCCTCTGTAAGAGTGATACCCTTGCCAAGCTTTTCGTGGCCCTCTTGCCATACACGGATGTCGTATACAGGCTCACGGTCATTCCAGCTAACGAGATTTACCTCTTTAACCCAACCGTTGGTGTTTTCAGAAATTAAGCCAAAGCTTTTAACAATGTCAAACTTGAATTCTGCTGGCATTTCCCTATCCTCCTTAAAAATTTCGACAGCACTCTGTCTTATTAAGTTCATTCTAGCACAATTATTTCCAAATTGCAACATATTTTTATAATATTTTATTATATTTATAATATTATATATAAATGTAAGATTTAATTATCACATTATTATGCTGGTTTTGAAGAATTTTTCTTGAAAATCAACAGCCCTTGCAATTTCTTCCCTTGTAAAGACTTGATTTTCCCTTGCCACAACTAGCTTTTGTTCGTTGTCGTTGTAACGATGAATAATAGCAATAACCACTCCGTCAAAGGTCGAAAGCGGTGCACTTACGCCCATAATGTAGGCATCAATTTCCTCTCCGTCTCCTCCTATGGTGTTGGGAATATAACCATAATTTAACTCATAGGCTATATTTTTGTGCTTTGGATGCACACCTCCAAGTGGTCTGTCTATTACAACATGGACGCTTTTACCAAGATATTCTTTAAGCATTTGCGTTCAGCTCTTCAAGATAACTCTTCGCACTCATATCACTTGCCATTCTAAATCCGCCACCCCTTGGACTTAGGCTAAGGTCGGTTACCTGTACTCCGTCGGGAGAGCAGGAGCGCTTGAATTGCTGTGAAAAGAATCTTTTTATAAAGCGTTCTAGGGATTCATATATTTGCTCGGGCTCTGCCTTGCCCTCGAAGGCAATACACGCAAGTCTATATGTCTTTGATGGCATAAAGCCAAGATAAATCATATTGTAAAGGAAGAAGTCGTTTAGGTCATAGGAGCCAACGCTTTCCTCAGTTTTTTGAGCAATCTCACCATTTTCGTCAGCAGGTAATAGCTCAGGAGAAACAGGAGTATCAAGCACGTCGTAAATTATATCCCTTATTACGTCATCAGCCTTTTCGGCATAAACTGACAAAATTTGACGAACGAGTGTTTTTGGAATGGTGCTATTTACATTATACATGCTCATATGGTCGGCATTGTAGGTACACCAGCCAAGAGCAATCTCGGAAAGGTCGCCAGTGCCGACAACAAGTCCGTTTTCATCGTTTGCAATATCCATTAAAACCTGCGTGCGTTCCCTTGCTTGTGCGTTTTCGTAGGTTACATTCATATTATCCTCGTCGTGGTCAATGTCGTTTAAATGGCATCTTACGCTTTGGCTAATATCAATCTCACGAAGGTCAACGCCATACTCCTGACAAAGGGCGATTGCGTTCGATTTAGTTCTGCTGGTTGTACCAAAGCAGGGCATAGTAACTGCAACAATGCGGTCTCTTTCCCATTCAAGAAGGTCTGCGCATTTAACCACTGCAACAAGTGCAATTGTTGAGTCAAGTCCACCAGAAATTCCTATTACCATTTTCTTTGAGTAGGACGCCTCAATGCGTCTTGCAAGTGCTCTTGCTTGGATTTCAAGCGCCTTTTCGCAATTTTCTCTTGTGGTCTTAAATGGGTATGGATTTATTTTTCTTGTAATAATGGTTGTTTTCTTATTGAATTCAAAGCAAATGCCCCTTGTGCCCTCGCATCTGCCCAAAAGAGTCCTTGCTCTTTGTAGCCTTTGAGCATCAATTTCAGACACGCACTCGCCATTTTTCTTTTCAAATGGTCTTGCCTGTGCAAGAATTATACCATTTTCGCAAATAATATTATGAGCTCCATAAATAACGTCGGTTGTGGTCTCTGTGCTTGGTGGGTTTGCCATAATATACGCACAATTATTTGCAAGGCTCTTGCCCTTTACGAGCAGACGTCTTTGCTCCTCGCTATTTAAGGTTTCAAAGCCAGAGCCGAGGTGGCACACAATGCTTGAGCTTACATTCTTTGCATATAAATCATTTGCTCCGATTTCAACACCGATTGTAAGTCCGTCAACATTTGTACATTCAAGCTCCAAGGCACCACTAACCTCTATTGCCTTACCGCCAAGACGCACGGTCTCAACCTCGTCAGCCATTAAAGTAGAGAATATTCGTCCCTGCTCCCTGCTTATTGTGTTAGGTGTGCAAATACCAAGTATTTGAGCATCCTTAATTGCAATAGCACAGGAAAAAAGCCTTGTGCCGATTTGCAAAGGCGCACCGATAAACACTAAAATATCCTTACCCTGTGTATGATTTTTAATATCCTCAATAGCCCTTTTACATGCGGACAAAATGGTTGGCGTTGCAATTAAATCATATGAGCTATAACCGCAAAGACAAAGCTCTGGCGTTACAAGAATTTTAACTCCCATTCTTTCGCATTGGTCAATTGCATCCTTAATTTTACTTGCGTTGCCGTTTACATCTCCTGCAAAAATTTGTGGAGAAACAGCCTTTACCTTAATAAATCCGTCCTTCATTTTAGAACTCCTTTATTATGTTTTTTGTGAAAAAGCCTTGAAATTCACTTGCTTTTATTTTATTATATAATTATATACATAAAATTTCAAGTAATAACTTAAAATTCTTGGAGGCACTTATGAAAATTAGCGAAAGAAACCTATCCCTGCTATGCGACTTTTATGAGCTTACAATGGCAAGAGGCTACTTTCACTCCGATATAAAGGATAAAATTGCATATTTTGATGTTTTTTTCAGACGTGTTCCCGACGATGGTGGCTATGCAATCTTTGCAGGGCTTGAGCAGGTTGTTGAATATATTAAATCCTTAAAATTTGAAAAAAGCGATATCGAATATCTTCAATCGAAGGGAATTTTTGATAAGGAATTCCTTTCCTATCTTGAAGGCTTTAAATTCACGGGCGATATTTATAGCGTTCCAGAGGGAACTGTTATTTTCCCAAATGAGCCGTTTATGGTAATAAGAGCACCTGCAATTGAGGCTCAATTTATTGAAACCTTTGTGCTTCTTACCATAAATCATCAGTGCCTTATTTCCACAAAGGCATCAAGAATTGTTCGTTCTGCACAGGGTAGGCCAGTGTCAGAATTTGGTGCAAGACGTGCACACGGCGCAGATGCATCACTATATGGCTCACGTGCATCGTACATCGGTGGCTGTGCCTCAACCTCATGCACCCTTGCAGATAAGCTTTTTGGCGCAAGGGCAAGCGGAACAATGGCTCACTCGTGGATTCAAATGTTTGATAGTGAGTACGAGGCATTTAAGACATATCTTACTCTTTATCCAAAAAATCCAACTCTGCTAATTGATACCTACGACGTAATTGATAGCGGTGTTCCAAATGCAATTAAGGCATTTAAGGAATGTCTTACAGCTAAGGAGCTTGAAAGCATTTCAGTAAGGCTTGACTCAGGAGATATCACCTATCTTACCAAGAAAATTCGCAAAATGCTAGATAATGCTGGGCTAACAAAATGCAAAATCATTGTAACAAACTCGCTTGATGAATATATTATCAGAGATATTTTGCTACAAGGTGCATCCGTTGATGCCTTTGGAGTTGGCGAAAGGCTTATTACTGCAAGAAGCGAAAGCGTTTTTGGTGGAGTTTACAAGCTTTGTGCTGTTGAGGAAAATGGCAAAATCACTCCAAAAATCAAAATCAGCGAAAACACTGCAAAAATCACCAATCCAGATTTTAAGGGCTTTTACAGATTTTATTCCAAGGAAACAGGCAAGGCAGAGGCGGACCTGCTCACAATTCACAACGAGGTGATTGACAAGAGCAAGCCGTATGAGCTTTTTGACCCTGATTATACCTGGAAAAGAAAAACCATTGAAAATTATACCCTACGTGAAATGCTTGTTCCTATCTTTAAAAATGGAGAATGCGTTTACGAGCTACCAAGCCTTGAAGCAATCAGAGAATACTGCAAGAGTGAGCTTGATAGCATGTGGGATGAGGTGCTTCGCTTTGAAAATCCTCATAACTACTATGTTGACCTCTCACAGGCATTATGGGACGAAAAGCACAGGCTTTTAAAGGAAAACAGAAAATAACACACAGGTGTTAGTAGAAACGGAAATATTTTAATGAATACCTTGAAAATTTTAGCCATTGGAGACGTTGTTGGTCCAGATGGCACTGCGTACATTTCAAAAAATCTTTGGAAAATACGCAAAAAATACGGCATTGATGCCGTGATTGCAAACGGAGAAAACTCTGCCGACCCAAATGGAATAGATAAGCAAAGCGCAACAGAGCTTTTTGAGGGTGGGGTTGACGTTATTACAACAGGAAATCACGTTTACAGAAAGAGCACGGTTTTTAAGTATCTTGACGATGAGCCAAGGCTACTTCGTCCACTTAATTACCCCTCTACAAGCCCAGGACACGGGGACGGAATTATCGACGTAAATGGCTATAAAATGCTAGTGCTTAACGTGCTTGGCAATGCCTTTATGGATGCATCAAGATGTCCCTTTGAGGCAGTTGAAGGTGCTCTTAAATATAATGAGAGCAGATATGATTTTGCAGTGCTTGATATTCACGCAGAGGCAACTGGTGAAAAAAAGGCTCTTGCATACTATTTTGCTGACAAAATTGCAATTTGCTTTGGCACTCACACACACGTGCAAACAAATGATGCACAAATTCTTGAGGGTAAATGTGGCTACATTACCGACCTTGGAATGTGTGGCGTGCTTGACTCAATTCTTGGGGTCAAAAAGGAAGCCGTTATTCACAGGCTAAGAACAAAAATGCTCTCAAAATTTGATTTTGCACAGGGCGAAATTCAACTAAACGGAGCAATTTTTGAAATAAATACAAGCACATGGCACGTTGTTTCGTGCAATACTATAAATATTTTAGGAGATTTACAATGAAGGCAACAGAGCTTATTAAATTTATTAAGGACAACGAATTAAACCAAACCCTTGCATCGCTTTACGGAGAGGAAAACGTTGATGCTCAAAAGGAAAGATATGTAAAGGCAATAGAGGAGTTTATATCAACCTATGGCGATATTGATTGCAATATCTTTTCAGTTCCCGGTAGAAGCGAAATTTCTGGCAACCACACCGACCACAACCATGGTGAGGTGCTTGCAGGCTCAATAAATCTTGATATTATTGCAATATCTGCAAAAACAAGCGACAGTGTAATTAAAATCAAGTCCGAGGGCTTCCCACAGGATGTGGTTGATATTGCTACATACACTGAGCCAAATGTAAATGATTACTTCAAGTCAAGCTCACTAATTGCAGGAATGGCAAGGGCATTTACAAATGCAGGCTATGCCGTTGGTGGCTATGTTGCTTACACAACCTCAAACGTATTCAAGGGCTCTGGACTTTCATCAAGCGCAGCCTTTGAGGTAATGGTTGGTAATATTCTTAACTACCTATACAATAATGGCAGTGTTGACAATGTTGAAATTGCAAAAATGGCTCAATTTGCAGAAAATGAGTTCTTTGGTAAGCCCTGTGGACTTATGGACCAAATGGCTTGTGCAGTTGGTGGCTTTGTTCATATCGACTTTGAGGACACAAAAAGCCCTGTAATTGAAAAAATCGACTTTGATATGAGTGGTGCAGGCTATGCCCTTTGTATTGTAAATACAGGTGGCAACCACGCAGACCTTAACGAGGACTATGCATCAGTTCCTGCGGAAATGAAGGCTGTTGCAAAATTCCTTGGCTATGAATACCTACGTCAAACCTGTCTTGCTGACGTTATGGTAAATATAAACGCATTAAGAGAGGAGCTTGGCGACAGAGCCGTTCTTCGTGCATACCACTTCTTTAACGAAAATGAAAGAGTAAAAACACAGGCAGAGGCTCTTAAAAACGGAGATACTGACGTTTTCCTTGCCTTTGTTTTAAAGAGTGGAAATTCAAGCTACAAATACCTACAAAACGTATATACAACCAAAAACGTAAAGGAGCAGGGGCTATCCCTTGCACTTGCAGTTACTGAAAATCTTCTTTGTGATACTGGCTCTGCATACAGAGTTCACGGTGGTGGCTTTGCAGGAACAATTCAAGCCTTTGTTCCATTCAAGCACGTTGCCTCATATAAGGAGGAGATTGACTCAATCTTTGGTAGTGGCGCTTGTCATATTTTAAGAATCCGTGCTCAGGGTGCAATTAAGGTATGCTAGCCTATACATTATTTTCAGGTTCAAGTGGAAACTGCACGTATATAAAGAGTGGAAAAACAGAAATTTTAATTGATGCAGGTCGTGCCGAAAGAGCAATTGAGCTTGCTCTAAATAGCATTGGCTCATCTCTTCAAAATATCAGTGATATTTTTGTAACTCACGAGCATTCCGACCATATTGCTGGGCTTGAACAAATATCAAAAAAGCACAATATTCCTGTTCATATTACATATCCGTCCTACGACAAGCTTGTAAGAGAAAAGAGCTATTTAAAAAGAAGCGCACTTCGTCACGATGTAGAATTTAGCGTAAATACAGGTGAGCTTTCTGTAAGCTCATTTAGAATACCTCACGACAGTGCGCAAAACGTCGGCTACGTAATTTCCGACGGCAGTGCTCGTCTTGGCACTGCGACCGATATGGGACATGTAACAGAGGATATTGCATATGCGCTTCGCCATTGTAATTATGTTATTTTAGAGGCGAACCACGATATTGAAATGCTCAAAAATGGTAGCTATCCGCCATTCTTAAAGGAACGAATTTTGTCAGAAAACGGACACTTGTCCAACAAAAACACTGCACGTCTTGCGTGCTACCTTTCAGAAAATGGCACAAAGCACCTCACCCTTGCCCACCTTAGCAGGGAGAATAACACCGAGGAGCTTGCAAGGAATACAGTTTTAGAGCTTCTTGAAAAAAATAATTTATCACTTGACGTTGAGGTTGCAAGGCAAAACGACCCAACGCTTGTAACTAGATAGGATTTTTATGTTTACAAAAAGGCTTATTTCCGTTGCTGACCAAAATGAGGCAACAAGGGGGCTAATTGACCAAGATAGTGCTTATACTCTTGAAAAATTAAGTGCCCACCTACAAGAAACAAATAAAGCCCTTAACCTTACTGCAATAAAGGACGAGAACGGAATTATTTTAAAGCATATTGTTGATTCCTGTGCCATTGTTCCGTTTATTGAGCAGGGTGCAAGGGTGTGCGATATTGGCTGTGGAGGGGGCTTCCCCTCGCTTGTAATTGCCATTTTACGCCCCGACGTGGACGTTTTTGCCGTTGACAGCGTATCAAAAAAGGTCGCCTATGTAAGGGACACGGCATCACTGCTTGGGCTTAATAATGTAAGCGTGTCAAATGAAAGAGCAGAGGTGCTAGGACAGGGCAGTGCAAGGGAGAGCTTTGACGTTGCCTGTGCAAGAGCCGTTGGTAGGCTCAACCTTATTTGTGAGCTTTGCCTACCGCTTGTCAAGGTCGGCGGTGTCTTTCTTGCAATGAAGTCAGTTTCAACAAATGAGGAGCTTGACGAGGCAAAAAACGCAATAGCAACGCTTGGCGGTAAGGTTGAAAGAGTGTTTTCCTACACGCTTACTGACTCAAACGAGGTGCTTGAACGTTCAATTATCGTAATAAGAAAGCTCACAAGAACACCAAAAGCCTATCCTCGCAACAACTCGCAAATTAGTAAAAAACCATTATAATTAGTAAAAATCATTGTAAGGAATAATTGTAAGGAATAAGAATAAAAAATGAAAAGACTGATAACTCTTTTTTTAGTTCTGCTTTTTGCAACACTTGTGCTTACCTGCTGTGCAAATAAGAAAAAGGAGCCAACTCAAAAATCAGCGCAAACTGATACCCTTAATTTGGAGCTTGGCGACGACGGATGCTGGATTATTGATTCAGTAACCTCTCACGCACTTTCCGACATTACAATCCCAGAGAGCTACAACGACATTCCTATTACCACAATTAAAAAGGATGCATTCTCGGGATGCTCAAATATCACAAGCATAAGAATACCAAAATCAATTACATATGTTGGCTCAACAGCCTTTGAAAACTGCTCCCAGCTTAGTGAAATTTACATTTCAAACAAGGATGCAGTCATTGCATCAAATGCCTTTAATGGCTGTCCGATTAAAAGCGCACAGCTTCCATCGAGCCAGATTGATATTTTACCAACAGAGGCACTTGAAAAAATTTATTTGCTTGACGGCACTGTGCAGGATGATGCCTTTTCTGGCTTCTTTTCACTTCACACAATTGCCGTAGTTGGCGATGTTACATTTACCGAGGGCTCACTGCTTTCCTGTCCTGCCTCAACCTTTATGCTTCCACCAAGCAAGCTAGAGAGCTTTACTCAAAAGCATAGGGTTCATAATTTGATTGTTTCACCAAGCCTTGTTGAGTCCCCCTCAATGATAATCGGCTTAAAGGCATTTGAGGGCTATTCAGCACTGCACAATATCACCTTTGAGCCATACTCACAGGAGTACGTATTTATGCAGGGCGCATTTGAAGGCTGTCTTGCAACCTCATTTGCAATACACGGCTCACTTATGCAAATTCTTCCTACCACAACCGAAACTCTTACTGTGCTAGGTGGCGAAATTCCATACCTTGGAACAACAAGAAATTTAAACCTTAAAATGCTCATTATAAGACCTGAGGTTACAAAAATTCAGGAAAGCGCATTCAGAGAATGCACAAGCCTTAACAGCGTCAGCATACTTGCAAGCGTTGATACAATTGGCGCATATACCTTTTATAAATGCTCTGCGCTTGAAACAGTTGAAATCGGTGCAAGCATAAAAACAATAAGGGGCAGTGCATTTGCATCCTGTACCTCTCTTAAAAGATTGGAGCTAGGCTCTGGCGTTTCAAAAATCGAAAAAAATGCCTTTAATGGCTGTGCAGGACTTACTGTTCTTAACCTAAAAGCAGGAGTACAAAGTGTTGGAGAAAGAGCCTTTGAGGGCTGTACCTCTCTTACAACAATCAATATAGGTCCAAGGCTAACTAATCTTGATTTAAGTGCATTTTACGGATGTAGCTCTATTGAAAGCATCAATATTGATGAGGGCAATACCACATTTGTTTTCCAAGGCGGAGCATTCTTAACTGCGGACAAAAAAACGCTTATAAAATATGCAGACACCAAAAACGAGCTATATGTTATTCCAAGTAGCGTTGAGGTGATAAACGCACATGCCTTCTTAGGAAATAAGTCCCTTGTTGGTATAGGCTTTAACGACAGCATAAAGCTAATCGGCAAGGAGGCATTTAAGGATTGTATCGCCCTTACTGCAATTACACTTGGCAATGGCATTGAAATGATTGATGAGTCAAGCTTTTCTGGCTGTGTCAACCTAAATAGTATAGCTCTTCCTAAAAACGTTAAGCAAATCGGCAAAAACGCCTTCTATGGCTGTAAGTCACTTTCTTCCGTTATACTAAATGAGTCGCTTGTAGAAATTCGCCAAACTGCCTTTTATAACTGTGACTCGCTTGTAGAAATCGTAATTCCAGAAAGCGTTACAATGATTGGCGAAAGAGCCTTTGCATCCTGTGACTCCCTTGAAAAAATCTATATTGCACACCTTACCCACGCAGACTCCTTTAACGAGCGCTGGATAAACGGCTGCGACGCACAGGTTTACACAATTGATGATAAGGAATAATTTAACCTCAACTAAAAAGACGACACCACGTGTCGTCTTTTTTATTTTGTTTTGTCTGTGAAAGTATTTTGCTTTTCTGTGTTTGAACAAGCTTTTAGTATTTTTCTTTTATGTCGTGTCTGACACTTCACCAACCCCCTAGGAGTGGAGTGATTTTCGTAATCGTGTTGTTTTTAGATGCACGTTCGACCTTGAAAATCACGGCAGAGATGACAGAGAAGGCACGTTCTCGTAGTCGTCGCAATACTGGTGTATTGTAGAGTAGAGAACGTGACTAAAAAAGCAAATAAAAAGGGATTTCCACAATCGTGAAAATCCCTACCTTAAATATTTTCGTTATATCCTTTTCTGTGTTTGAACAAGCTTTTAGCATTTTTCTTTTGCTTTTTGTTCTATGCCGTACAGGAGCGATACGAACTAGCCTAAAACCTACTATTTAAAGTGCTTTTGGGATTGTCGTCATCGTCTTATGGCAATAAGCCTTCTTCCTTCGCACCCAAAATCATCTATAAGATAGTTAGGTTTTAGGTGCGTAGCATTTTAGAACGAGGCAAAAGGCTTGTATTCAAGGCAAAATTTTGCCG
>JAZQHJ010000024.1:0-9977 GCA_045540515.1 Eubacteriales bacterium | reverse complement strand
TAACAGCTTGCTTAGCCATCTTGAAGTGCTTGCTCTTTGCGCCCCAGTAGCCCTTAGCCATCTTTAATACTTTATTTCTTCTCTTACGTGCCATCATAGCACCCTTAACTCTAGCCATTTTTAAAATCCTCCTAATAGTTTAAAATACACGATTATTTGTTGATTAGCTTCTTAATTGTTGGAGCCATACTCTCACTTAAATATGAAGCTGAACGAAGATTTCTCTTACGCTTTGCTGTCTTTAGTCCTAGGTTATGACGGTGTTGTGAATGGAACATCTTAACCTTGCCTGTACCTGTTAGTGTAAATCTTTTTGCTGAAGCCTTATGTGTTTTAATTTTTCCCATGATATTTATTTCCTTTCATGTTAAGTAAATATAAACTTATTTCTTTATTGGTGAAATAATTACAGTCATTCTTCTTCCGTCCAAACTTGGAGCCTTATCTGCTGCACCATACTCTGAACATAGTTCAAGAAATTTACCTATAATTTCATATCCAACATCCGTGTGAGCCATTTCTCTTCCTCTAAAGGATAGAACCACTCTTACCTTGTCTCCCGCTTTTAAAAAGCGAATAGCATTGTTTGCCTTTGTGTTAAAGTCATGTGTATCAATTCTGCATGATAACTGAATTTCTTTAACGTCAACTGTTTGTTGCTTTTTCTTAGCTTCCTTTTCCCTTTTGTCTCTTTCATAGCGATATTTTCCATAGTCCATAATTCGACATACGGGTGGAACTGCAGAAGGAGCAATTAATACAAGATCTAGTCCTAATGAATATGCTTTTTCCAAAGCTGCATCTGTGGACATTACTCCAAGTTGTTCGCCATCATCGGTAACAACCCTTACTTCTTTTACCTTGATCTCTTCGTTGATAGACAATTCTTTTGCGTTGCTGATATTAAGCACCTCCAATATAAGTCATAGCTTACATAAATAATAAAAAAGTGCGTAAGAAACAAATTCTCCGCACGCCAAAAATACCACATAAATGGTATAAGATATTAACCCAAACACCCCTTGTGTTAAGGTGAGAACGGAGAGTTCTGCTTCCTTTTGCTTTGATATAATAACATATATTTTTGTGTTTGTCAACAGTTTTTTGTACTTTTCTTTAAAAATTTTTCACCTTCCTGATTTTTATTTCAGGAAGGTGCTTTTTTACGTTATTTTGTGTATTTAAAACTGGTTTTGAGAATTAAATTCAAAATTCTTGTTGCGCAAAGTTGGGCTTCAGTTTTTTTGATTTTTCCAAAATCTATGGCTTCCTTTATTTCTTTTGCAAAACGGCCTGGCATTATTAAATCATTACCTGCATGCGTGTGTTTTGTTGCATCAGCACACGTGTTCCAGTCTGTCATTACAATACCATCGTACTCCCATTCTCCTCTTAATATGCCCATTAGAAGGTCATAGTTAGTACTTGCAAATTCTCCATTTATTTTGTTATAAGCAGTCATTATAGCTCCTGGATTTCCTTCTTCAACCGCTATTTTAAATCCTTTAAGATAAATTTCCCTTAACGCTCTTTCGGTAACCTTGCTATTAGATACTCCTCGCTCATATTCAATATTGTTGCAAGCAAAATGCTTCACAGTTGTATATTTTCCTGTTGGATTTGCATCCTTGTCATATTGAACACCTATAGTAACATAGGCACCAATTTTTCCAGAAATCAATGGGTCTTCTGATAAATATTCAAAATTTCTACCATTTAATGGATTGCGCTGAATATTAATACCAGGTGCGAGCCATCCTTCTATATCAGCGTACTCTAAATCAGATGCTATACATTCTCCAAATTTTCTTGCACTTTCAAGATCCCATGAGTTTGCAAGACATGTTCCAGATGGATATGCAACAACATTTTTTGCTATATCTGTGTCTGTTTCAACAGGAGTTCCAAAAATAGCAAGTCTTACCCCTGCAGGTCCATCAGCACAAGCATTAACAGGTATTTTATATTTTTCGCTTGACCAAAGCTCTCCTGCTGCTCCACGAACCTTTATTGCCATACTACCAACATTAGCTGTTGCGTTTGCCCCCTCATATATAACACCATTAAGCACAAATCCAAGTTCTTCGTTGCTGAACTGAGCAACAACATCTTCTAGTTGTACTTTTCCATTAACAACATCTTCAAGAGTATATGTATTATTGGCATCTTTTAGAGAAAGCTGTTCTACTTTTTTTGTTTCTATTTCAAAATATATTTCGTTTTCTATGGAATCATAATTAAGAACAAAAAACTTTGTATTATTTTTTTCAAGCTCTTCATCAGGATAAGTAAATGGTTTTATTCCTTTGTTGCTTAATATGTTTATCTTTTCTTTTGGAATCAATCTATTTTTTGTTGTTGCGCAAATTACTTCTTGTTGAATATCAATAGCAAACGCTATATGTGTATTTCTTGAAGAATTGCCAATTCTTACATAATATCTTCCTTGCTCCAACACATATAAAGCTCTCTCTTCATCATAGCTTGCCATATCGGTTATATCAAAAGACAACGAAACATCTTCATAATCACCAGAATTAATTACCCCAGTTTTTGTATAAGCGCATAAGTCTTGATATGATTTTTCAAGTTTAAACTCTGGTGCAGACAGATAGCATTGTACTACTTCTTTACCATATGTATCTCCAGTATTTTTAACTCTTACAATTACATCTATTATTTGTCCATCTAAAGTTATATCTTGTACATCTAATTCAAACGTAGTATATGAAAGACCAAATCCAAATGGATATCTGGGAACCACATTAAATGTATCGAAATAACGATAACCTACATATATTCCTTCGTTATATGGAACTTCAATCTCTGTTATTCCTTCTTTTGTTGGATAATCATCGTATTTATATGCCCACGTTGTAGTTAACTTTCCGCATGGAGTTATTTTACCAGATAACAAATCAGTAACTGCTCTACCAAATTCCTGCCCACCTAACGAAACATCTACGATTGAATCAATATTAAATTTGTCTATAGATCTAAGATCTAGCGGACCACAAGTGTTTAATAATAAAACAATTTTATCAAAATATTTTGATACCATTTCTACTAAATTTATTTCTTCTGAGTGAAGTCTAAAAAATCCTTCTTCATCTTTTAGGTCTGCTGCTTCGCCACTGCATCTTCCTATTGTTATTATAGCAAGCTTTGATGTTGTTGCGGCGCTTTTTACAACATCTTCATTGAGTTCAATTTCTTTCATTCTGAAAGACCACTCATCCCAATTTCTATTAATTGTAAAATAATCGATATTTTGCTCAGAAATCCATTTTTCACAAGCATTTTTTACTTCATTATTTAAAATAAAACCTGCTTCTATTAAGGAATCAGATATTTGAGAAATTTGTTGAGCCATCATATCTCCTGATCCCCATCCTAAACGGAAACATTTGTATGAAGCTATACCAAACAACGAGATTTCATCCTCTTTGCAAATTGGAAGTGTTTTATTATTGTTCTTTAAAAGAACCATTCCTTCAGCTGCTGCCTTTCTTGCAAATGCAATTTTATCTTTTCTTAACATTTTTCCTCCAAGTTTTAATATATATTTTATAGTATAATTTTATCATAAAGTAGATTAGTAGTCAACAAAAAAGAGCGTTGAACGCTCTTTTTTGTTATTTTTTAGGATAACTATCCTTTAAACCAACTATTCTATTATAGGTGTTTTCGTATTTCGTATCCTTACAGTAGTATCCATTTCTTACGAACTGGAACTTTTCTCCTGGTTTTGCCTCTCCAAGGCATTTCTCAACCAAAGCATTTTCAATTTTTGTAAGTGAATTTGGATTCAAATAGTCATTATATGTTTTATCTTCAGGCATATCAGCAAGATTTTCAAGTGTGAATAGCTTGTCATAAAGCATAAGTGTTGCTTTTTCTGAATTTTCTTTACTTAACCAATGGATAGTTCCTTTTATTTTTCTACCATCCACAGGATTACCATTTCCTGATTCCAAATCAGCTGTACACCTGATTTCAATTATTTCTCCATTTTCATTTTTTATAATTTCGTTGCATTTTACAATATATGCACCCATCAAACGAACTTCTCCGCCTGGCTTCAATCTAAAAAACTTAGGTGGTGGAACTTCTTCAAAATCGCTTCTGTCAATATAAATTTCTTTGGTAAATGCTAAATTTCTTGTTCCTGAATCAGGATCATTTGGATTGTTTGAAACTGGAAAATATTCAATTTTTCCATCATCATAGTTAGTTATTACAAGTTTGATTGGATCAGACACACAAATTCTTCTTTGTGCAGTCATATTGAGCTCTTCTCTTATGCAATGCTCTAAAAGCTCAATTTCGACAATACTATAAGCCTTTGCTACGCCGGCACGACTAACAAAATCAATAATTGATGCAGGTGTATATCCTCTTCTTCTAAGTCCACATAATGTTGGCATTCTTGGATCATCCCAACCATCAACTAGATTATTTTCAACAAGATATCTAAGATATCTCTTGCTCATAACGGTATAAGTTACGTTTAGTCTTGCAAATTCTCTTTGCTTAGGCTTTTTTTCAAACCCAACATTATCAACCACCCACTCATAAAGAGGACGATGGTTTTCAAACTCAAGTGAACAAAGTGAGTGTGTGATTCCTTCAATTGCATCTTGAATAGGGTGTGCATAATCATATAACGGATATATACACCACTTATCGCCTTGACGGTGATGATGTGCCCTTAAAATTCTATAAATTGCTGGGTCTCTCATATTGATATTAGGAGAAGACATGTCAATTTTTGCTCTTAAAGTTTTTGAACCGTCTGGAAACTCTCCGTTTTTCATTTTCTCGAACAAATCAAGATTTTCTTCAATTGTTCTATTACGATAAGGGCTATTTTTACCTGGTTGTGTAAGTGTGCCTCTGTACTCCTTCATTTCCTCAGCTGAAAGATCACAAACATATGCCTTACCTTCTTTTATGAGCTTTATGGCAAATTCATAGCACTTATCAAAATAATCAGAACCATAATAAATACCACCTGTTGGCTCCGCTCCCAACCATTTTAGATCTTCATAAATGCTATCTACATATTCTGTGTCTTCTTTTGATGGATTAGTATCATCATAACGTAAATTAAAAAGTCCACCATATTTTTTTGCAGTTTGAACATTTATCCAAATCGCTTTTGCACTTCCGATGTGAAGATATCCATTGGGCTCTGGAGGGAAACGTGTGTGAATTCTTTCAGAAAAGCCATTTGCTATATCTTCGTCAATTATATCATGTATAAAATTTGAATTAATTTCTTCCATAAAAACCTCTTATTCTTAAAGTAATTCAATCATATTTCTTATACGGCTAACTACTCTATCATAGCCTAAAATTTGCATAGAGCTATACATATCAGGAGCATTCATTTTTCCTGAAATAGCAATTCTGATAAACATACTAATATCAGAAACATTGCCTTTATATGCATCTGGATTTTGCTTATATGCCTTCATATCAGAAGCAAACCCGATCATATCTGCAATATCCTTGATTTTTTCAAACCACTTTCCAGAATCATCATTTATATCAAAAGTTTTTATAAATTCCTCTAAGGTGATTTTAATATCATTTTTACTGAATTTTTCAGGATAAGTGTCTGTAATTACAAAGAATTTATCAAAGAAGAAATCTATATAATTCTTAACATCTTTCCAAACTGCTAAATCCTTTCTTGGATTCTTTCCACCTCTGCCAATTGCAAAAATTGTTTTCGTATAATCTGGATCTGTTGACATTTCGTTATATAATTCTTCATCAAATTCCTTAGCCCATGCTGTTGCTTGGTCATAAACGTCATCAACACTCATACGAGAAATAACATTTTTTGAAACATCAAGGAGCTTAGCTGCATCAAAAAGCGAACCAGCAGGATTCATTTTTTTGTATGAAAATTTAAACTCATCTGTTGAAGCATATGGATTTGCTCTTCTCCAATCTTCGTAATTTGAATTAAGAATTGTTAAAATATACTCATACAACGATTGTGCAGGATATCCCTCTTGTTTATAGAATGTTAATGCTAATTCGGGGTCCTTTCTTTTTGAAAGCTTTCTCTTGGACTCACCATCCATTTTCATTAGTGGTCCAATATGAAGATATTTAGGAAGTCTAAATCCCAAAGCATTAAATAACTGAATATGAAATGGTAATGTAGAAAGCCACTCATCGCCTCTAACAACGTGAGTTGTACGCATCAAATGATCATCCACTGCATGAGCAAAATGATATGTTGGTATGCCGTCAGATTTCAATAACACATGATCAATATCATTTTCTGTTAACTCTAAATTACCTTTGATATAATCTGTGAATTTTATCTTATTTTCAATTGATCCAGTAGATCGAAAACGTAGCACCCATGGTTTTCCTTGATTTAAATTATTCACAATATCTTTATCAGCTCTATCTCTCCAAATTGCCCATTTCCCATAATAACCAAAGTTCTCTTTTAGCTTTTCTTGATCCTCGTGCATTTTGGTGAGCTCTTCTTCAGTACAGAAACAAGGATATGCCATTCCCTGCATAACTAAACGTTTTGCATAAACATGGTAAATATCTTTTCTTTGTCTCTGACGATATGGTGCATATACTCCAGAATCGCCATCTGTAGTAGCACCTTCATCAAAATTAATATTATAATATTTCAAAGTATCTATAAGAATTTCAACAGCACCTGGCACTTCTCGCTTTTGGTCTGTATCCTCAACTCTCAAAAACAAGCAACCACCAGATTGATGAGTTAAACGTTCAGAAGTGATTCCTTGAACTAAATTTCCAAGATGTACAAATCCAGTAGGACTTGGTGCCATTCTTGAAACAATTGCACCTTCAGGCAAATTTCTTAAAGGATATCTCTCCTCTAACTCTTGTTCTGTAATTTTCACATTTGGAAATAATAGCTCTGCTATATAGTTGTTATTCATGTTTTACCTCAGTAAATCTAAATTATTGTAATATTATAACACGTATTTTAATAAATGTCTATATGTTTTTATATATTGAAAGCTTCATTTAATACATTTTTTACAGCCCTGATAACCATGCTTAATTAAAAATTCTTCATCGTTAAATAAGTCCAAGTTGTTTTCATTCTTAGAAGTAGCATATCTGCAACTAGATAAATGATACTTTTTAGTACTAAGATTAACTACATATGCTTCTTCCCCTTGATTATGAGAAGAATTTATTTCTTCAACAGTTGCATTTTCTAACGAAAAGGTTTCCACGTTATATACATCATCAAAATCAAGTGCTGGTGCAAAAACAGCAACAATTAAAATTAATAAAATTACTAATCCCCTCATTTTAAACTCCAAAAATCCTTTATAAATCCTTTATAAATTAATTTTACATTATTTTAACTATTTTGTCAATTATATTGAAATCTAAAAAGCTGAGAAATTTAATTCTCAGCTTGTTTTATAGTTTGTATATATAAATTGTCGATGCTACCCTCGCCTTTTAAAATATAGGCTTTTTCTGGTAAAAGAATCAATGCTTTTCTTCCTGTTTCAATATTCTTTAAAGTAATATTAGAAGTTACTTTATAACGTTCCTGACTTCTATTAACCACTGTCAAAACGAAAGAATCATTACTATATCGTGCAAACGCTAGAATGTTTTCATTGCAGTCAATAATTCTAAAATCACCTTGCTTGTAAATTGGTTCTTTTCTTCTTATTTTCCCAATTTGTTTATAATAGCCTAAAAGCTCTTCACACTCGTTTCCCCACGGATACGGACGCCTATTAAAAGGATCTCTATATCCCTCCATTCCTGCTTCGTCTCCATAGTATATACAAGGAACTCCTGGAACAGTTGCAAGTATTGCGTATGCTATTTTTAATAATTGAATTCCTTTTTTTCTTTGCTTAGCGGACATAAACTTTGTTGAAAGCTCTTTGTTAGAAAGTCCATTTGAGCTATCACCATTTAAAACCGTTAAAATTCGTTCTGTATCATGAGTTCCTAAAACGTTCATTAATGCATTTGAATTTGCTTTGGGATAATGTGAGTACAAAATATTACAAGTCGAAATAAAATTTTCGTAATTACCGTTTTTTACATAATTAATAATTGCTTCTCTTAACGGATAATTCATAACAGAATCAAGCTCATTGCCAAGGAAATATTTTTTTCTTTTTCCATAAGCTATTTTATTTGAAGCATCTTCCCAAACTTCTCCATATATTATTCCATCCGACTTTATACTTTTCACTTTGGCATTCAGTGTTTTTAAAAAATCATCACTTAGTTCATCAGCTACATCAAGTCTGAAACCAGATATTCCTTTTTTCATCCATTTTTCTATAACGCCGTTTTCTCCAAGAATATATCTTTTGTAGCTATCTGTATCACTTTTTACTCGTGGCAAAATTTTTACATCCCACCAACATTCATAATCGTTTGGATAGTTTTTGAAATTGTACCATTCATAATATTTAGAATCCTTGGATTGATATGCACCTACTTCATCGTATTTTCCTTCTTTATTAAAGTAGATGCTATTTGAACCCGTATGATTGAACACACCATCAAGAATTATATGAATATCTTTTTCTTTACAAGCTTTCACGAGCTCATCAAAGGCTTTTTCTCCTCCAAACATAGAATCTATGGTCATATAATCACCCGTATCATATTTGTGGTTAGAATAAGCCTCAAAAATAGGGCTTAGATACAAACAATTTACACCCAACGACTTGATATAGTCTAATTTTTCGATTATTCCATACAGATCGCCACCAAAAAACATATTGTTTTCTACATATCCGCCAGGAATACTAGCGTACTGTGGAATGCCATTATACCAATCGTTATTTATTATTGCTCCGTCTTTTGGAATACATTTTCCACTCTTATTAAAGCGATCAACAAAAATATGATACATTATTCCACCATATATCCATGACGGCTCCTTGGATTCTTTATATACCAAAAGCTGTATCAAGCCTTCGTTAGATTGTATTTCTTCGATATCTCCTTTTTTTGTGATGCCATAATATTTTGTATCAATAGAGTTGATTTCATATTTATAATAATACAAACCAATCCCAATTTCATTCATATTGATTATGCAAGAATAAACATCATAATTATCGTAAATGCTTTCCCATGTAAAATCATATACCTTATATGTTTTATTAGAAATTCCATCACCAAAAAGATGGAAGCGAACAAATGTCGCTCCGCATCTTCTAGGAACATTCAATTTAAAGCATATTTTGGTATCAACTGGAAAGGCTCCTTGCAAAGACAATTCACCATTTTCATAATATTTTTGTTCAAGTAATTTCATTTATTTAACGCTTGTCAAGTGCCAAATATTGTTAGCATACTCCTTAATGCTTCTATCAGCCGCAAAGAATCCAGACTTTGCAATATTTACAAGTGACATTTTTCCCCATCTGTCTTTATCTTTATATGCTTTATTAATCTCCTCTGATTTTATATAATATGAATCAAAATCAGCAAGGCACATATAAGGATCTGAAACTACTCCAAATCCTCCTATTAGATAATTTGCAATATTTGCAAAAGACACTCCATTAAAGCCTTTATTAAGACGATCAATTGCTTTCTTAATGCGTGTGCTGTTGTTATAGTATTCTATTGAACGATATCCCTTTTCCCATAGTTCATCAACTTCCTTAGCAGTTAAACCAAAAATAAAGATATTGTCGTCTCCAACAGCTTCTCTCATTTCAACATTAGCTCCATCCAAAGTACCCAAGGTTAATGCACCATTCATCATAAATTTCATACATCCAGTACCACTCGCTTCTTTTCCTGCTAGTGATATTTGTTCGCTTATATCTGATGCTGGCATTAAAACCTCTGCTGTGCTAACATTGTAGTCCTCTAGATATACAACCGAAAGCTTATCTTTAACCTTAGGATTTTTCCTTATGTCTTCTCCTAAATTCCAAATAAGCTTAATAATATCCTTT
>JAZQHJ010000023.1:0-5112 GCA_045540515.1 Eubacteriales bacterium | reverse complement strand
GTACTTCTTGTACGTCGAATTTGACGTTGAGCATCAACGCAGTGTAACGAAGCTTATCACTTCTTTGACGCATAGCGAAGTTATTTCTTGTCCTGACCGTAGTAGGCGTTTGGTCCGTGCTTCCTATCATAATGCTTTCTTAGGAGTGTTTCTTGCATCCTCTCCGTTTTGCCATTAGCGCTTAGCATTAGCATTTCGGTATTGTAGGACATCATTGCTACTTGCTCCAAAACCACAGCAGCTTCTACGGATGCCTTTGCGTTCTTTCCCCAGGTGAATGGACCATGGGAATGCACTAGGGCGGCGTGCATTTGCTCTGCACCTATATCCTTTATTGCTTCTAGAATTACTGTACCCGTTTCCTTTTCGTATGCTCCCTTTATTTCGTCATCACGCATTTTCCTTGTGCATGGGATTGTTGTGCCAAAATAGTCTGCATGAGTTGTGCCATATGGGGTTATGCCTCTGCCAACCTGTGCATAGATTGTTGCCCATGGTGAGTGAGTGTGAGTAACTCCACCGATTTCCGGATATGCCTTATACAATTCAAGGTGAGTTGGGGTGTCAGAGGAGGGCTTGAGTGTTCCCTCTATTACATTTCCGTCAAGGTCGATGACTGGGAGCATATCCGGGGTTAGCTCGTCGTATTCGACGCCAGATGGTTTAATTACCACAAGTCCCTTTTCTCTATCAATTCCACTTACATTTCCCCAAGTGAAGGTGATAAGGTTATATTTCACAAGCATCATATTTGCCTCGTAAACCTCTTTTTTGAGCTGTTCTAACATAATTTTCAAATCTCCTTACGTGTTTTTATATTTATATAGTATCAAATTTTAACAAATTAGTCAATAATAAGAATTAAAATTAACATTTTAGTGGCTTTGGCTTGATTTTTAATATTTTATGTGCTACAATACAATACGTATTAGTTGACTTTTGATACAAATTTTAAAGCTAAAAGGAAATATCATGAAAAAGGTATATGATTTTTTTAGAAAATTCTACTGGCTACCAATTATTGGCGTTATACTCAACGCAATTTTTGGTCTTGTAGCCTTTGGTCTTGACTATTCAAACGAGCAATTTAAATTCCCTGGGGTTGGTTCCATTTTGTTTATAATCTTTTTGGTTTCATCCCTTGGCTTTTGCGTTTTCTTCGCCTTCAAGACTAAGCATTTACACATTACAAAAATAAGGAATCAATCAAGCAACTTTATGAAGCTTGCATCCTGGCTTGCCTGTGCTGCTTCACTTTTGTTCTTCTTGTTTGAGACAGCAAAAATAATTGCAACACCATATCTTGAAAATCCAAGTGCATTTACATTTCCAAGAATCGCAAGATACATTCTTTGCTTGCCACTTTCCGCTTATTTCTTCTTTGAGGCATTCCCAACAAAGATTAAAAAGACAAAAATTGTAATTCCAAATATCGTAAAATACATTCTTTCAACCTGTACAATTCTTTGGGGAATATTCAGTATTTTCCATATGTATTTTTATCAAGAGCTTAGCACAACAAATATGCTCAAAAACTGGCAGCTTATTTACTATCTTGTAATTACACTGTTCTTCCTTTTTGAGGCAAAGTTCAAGTATGTAAATCAAAAGGGCTTTGCATTTGTGCTTTTATCCTCTGCATTATTCATAATTGCAACAAGCTTTTCAGTTACAGTAATTCTTTCACTCTCATTTAGCTTTTTACCACTTGACTATTCAGAGAGCTTTACCGAGATTGAATATGTAACTGCTTTCATTTATGGTCTTTATGCATTTGCAAGATTACACGCAATCAAGCGTACTATGAAGCATATTATGGACAACGACGAAAAGGGTACCTATTCAAGCAAATTCAAGAAAAAGCCAGATGATTTTGCAACCGAATCAACGCATCAAAGTCAAGAGACTGATAAATAAAAAAACCGACCACGTGTCGGTTTTTCTTTTTGCTTATTTTAAAATTAAACACCCTGTGACTTGTCAAAATCGTACACAGGGTGGAACAAAATTGTGTTTTTCTTGCTCTGCGAGGCAGTTTTATGCTTTCACCTTTTTTATGCCATATTTTTAAGCTTTTCAGGGGTGATTTCGTAAAGACATTCTTCGCCATTTAAATATCTTTCAAGCTCGTCAACAACAAGGTCGGACATGCGCTTAACCTCGTTTGACTGACTTCCTGCAATATGTGGTGTTAAAACAACATTTTCTAGGTTATACAGCTCACTTGATGGTTCAAGTGGCTCGATTGTGGTAACGTCAAGCAATGCACAAAGGTCGTTTCTTTCTTTTAGCACAGCAATTAGTCCGTCCTCGTCAACCTGTGCTCCTCTGCCTGTGTTTATAAAGGTTGCATAGGGCTTCATTTGTGCAATCAGCTCCCTAGAAATCATTCCAACCGTTGCAGGAACATTTGCAAGGTGATTTGAAATCACGTCGCACTCCTTAAACAGTGTGTCAAGCTCAACCTTTTTAACTCCAAGAGCCTGTGCCTGTTCGTTTGTCATAAATTTGTCAAACACATAAATGTCTAGCTTGAACGGCTTTAAAAGCTCGATAACCTTCTTACCTATCATTCCAGCACCGATTATGCCTATTTTTGCATCGTAATTTCCACAGTGCTTTAAGGAAATCTCGTATGCAAGTCCTCTGTTACCTCTCTTTGCAAGCTGTGATGACTGATAAAAGCCCTTGTTTGCAAGAATGATTTGCCCAACTGTAAACTCCGCAACAGGAATTGCGTTTGCTGCATAGGCGCTGAAAATTCTGACGTTTCTTTTAAAATAGCTTTCGGCAAAGTATCTGACTGACCCTGCGGCATAGAATAGAGCCTTCAAATTTGGCATAAAGCGACCGAAATCATCCTTTGGCTCACTACCACCAGGCATAGACCATGTCGAAAACACGTATTCAACATCCTTGAATTTCTCTGGATTTTCTTCAAGCTCCTCTTGGCAATATATATCATTTAAGTCAATGTCAACTAGCTTTTGAAGTCTTTGTAGTGCGTCATTTGAATATACATATTCAACATTTGCCTTGTTGTTTAGTAAGAATATCGCCTTCATAGCATTTTCTCCTTGTGTATCTTGCTACAATTTATTCTTTTACTATTGTTGCACAAAAAGTCGGCTTTGTCAAGTGAAATTGTGTCTTTTTTAGCTTTATTTGCTTGACAAATACATATAAACTATGATAAGATTTTAATAAGTATAATATTATAAGGGAGATTATTAGCTATGGCAAATATTCCAACAAGCAAGGACGCATTCTTGAAAATGTGTGATGAGGCAGGGGTTTCGTTTCCTTACAGCGAAAGCACCTCTTGTCTTGCAGATAAGGTAAGAATTGGCACAAGCGTTGCGCCAAACAGAATTGTATATCAAGCAATGGAAGGCTGTGACGGTACGTTACAGGGTTCTCCTGATGAATTAACAAAAAGAAGATATCTTCGCTTTGCAAGAGGTGGCGCTGGTATTATTTGGTTTGAGGCTACCGCTGTTAAGGCTGAGGGACGTGCAAATCCACGTCAAATGTATCTAACCCCAGAAACCAAGGACAGCTTTTCAAGAATTGTCAGTGACATCAAAGAGGAGTGTATGAGGGAAAATGGCTTTGAGCCACTTGTTATTCTTCAATTAACACATTCTGGTAGATATTCCAAGCCACAGGGCACTCCTGCTCCACTTATTGCATATAACAATCCTATTTTTGAAAAGGACAACCCCATTGATAAATCAAGAATTGTTACTGATGACTATCTTGATAGCGTAAAGGAGGCACTTGTTTTCGGAGCTGGCATAGCTAAAAGCTGTGGCTTTGACGGTGCTGATATTAAGAGCTGTCACAGATATCTGCTTAGTGAGCTTCTTTCCGCATACAATCGTGAGGGACGCTACGGTGGCTCCTTTGAGAACAGAACAAGACTTCTTTCAGAGGCTGTAAAGGACGCAAAGAGTGTAACAGGCAGAAGCTTCATCATAACCTCACGTCTTAATATTTATGACGGCTTTGAATATCCATACGGCTTTGGCGTTACCGAGGGCAACGGCATTACTCCTAATTTCACAGAGGCTATTATGCTAGCCAAAAAGCTAGTTGCAAACGGCATCGACCTACTTGATTTTACAATGGGTAACCCATACTTTAACCCACACGTTAACCGTCCATATTCAAAGGGTGGCTACGAGGCTCCAGAGCATCCATTATTCGGCGTACACAGAATGCTCGAAGGCATTTCAACAGTTGCCAAGGAAATCAAGGGTACCCCTGTTATCTGCTCCGGTATTTCATTCCTTGGTAGCGAAAGCGATAAGGTTTGTGCAGGCTATATAAATGAGGGCAAATTTGATTTTGCAGGCTATGGTAGGCAAACGCTTGCTTATCCAAATGTTGCAAACGACGTAACAAGTGGCAAGGGACTTGACCCTAAAAAGCTTTGCCTATGCTGTTCAAAATGCACAGAGATTATGCGTAAGCCAGGTGGCACACCAGGCTGTGTTGTTCGCGACAGCGAGGTATATATGCCTATTTACAAGAATTTGGTGTTAGGAAAATAACAATCCCTCACCACAGTAAATTAAAAAAATTTTAAATAAATAAGGACTTGCGATACTGTTTGGCTCTTTTTTGACACTGTTCTTACTGTTATCGTTAAGCCCACAAAGGAGAAAATATGAAGGTTGCTTTAATTACAGGCGCAGCAGGTGGCATCGGCTACGCAACTGCTGAAAAATTCAACAAAGAGGGCTACGCAATCGTAGCTATGGATATTGTCCCACAGGATAAGGTTGCAGACAAGTTTTCAGCATTTGAAAACACTATATACATAAGCGGAAACCTTGCAAGCGAAAAGGACAGACAAAATGCTGTTACAACAGCTATAAACAAATTTGGAAAAATTACTGCACTTGTAAATGTTGCAGGTGTTGCACCAAGGGTTAGAAATGACATTCTTGAAATGACAGAGGAAAGCTATGACTTTGTTATGGATATTAACCTAAAAGGCACGTTTTTCCTTACACAGCTTGTTGCCAACCAAATGGTAAGGCAATGCAAAGACGAGGGTGGACGTTGCTATATTGCAAACGTTTCCTCCTGCTCTGCTTACACCTC
>JAZQHJ010000022.1:0-10009 GCA_045540515.1 Eubacteriales bacterium | reverse complement strand
GGGAATTTCACCCTGCCCTGAAGATTATTATGTGCATATATTATCATAATATGATGAAAATGTCAATAAAAACAAGTCAAAATAAGTAAAATCTTTGATTTTAAAAATAGGAGCAGAGAATATTATCTCTGCTCCGTATGGGGTATCTGTCAATGAGGAGTTGACAGAAAGGGGGTTAATCAATAACCAAGTAGCCCTTTTAATAGGTGATTTTTGTCATAAGGGTGATTGCTTGGCTTTTGTGGCTCCTTTGGAAAATCGCTTGGCTCGTTTTTGCTATTGCTTTCGATTTGCCCTTGCTCGGTACCGCTATCGCTTGGTGTATTACCTTGCATATCCTCTTGCTCATTTTTTTCGTTGCTTGGCTTCTGTGGAGGAACTGGTGTAGCTGACTCATTCTTCTTATTTGGTGCCATTAAATCCTGCTCCCACTTGCTTTTGTGGTCAAACCAATTTGAAGAAATATCATTTTCCCTTTCACTTTGCCATTTGTCAACATTTGTTGCACTTCCGCTTGGTGCCTCTCCAATAGCATCCTTTTTGTCCTGAGCTTTTTCCTCAAAGCTCTTATTTAACTCATCAAGACTTGCAAATAGCTCCTTTGCCACCTCAAGCTCTGAAATAAATTCCTGATATGAAGCCAAAAGCTCCTTTTCTGCCTCGATAAGCACAAGGTCATTAAGAATCAAGGCAAAGTCCTGAATGTATTCAGAGGGATTGCCGTTATTTAGCTTACCTAATCTTTGTAAAATATCTGTGTAAGCATTTATTTTTTCTTCGTTTTCCTCTTGATTTAATTTAAGAATAGCAAGCCTTGCATCAACTATTTGAGCAGTGCTGATTGCCATTTGTGGAATAGCAAGCATAAGTGGCTTTTGAAGCTCACTTGCAAGCTCGTTTTTGCTTGAAATAAGCTCTTGCCTTTGCTCCTTTTCCTTTTCATAGATTAGGGAACGAATTTGACGAATTGAAACCTTACTAAATTCGTTTTCATCAAGCTCTCCACCCATATTAAGGTATTCTTGAATATATGAATACTTTTGAACGTCAATTCCGTATTTTTCTGCATCATCCTGCAAATCGGGGTTAACCACACCTGTAATAACCACGCCAAGGATTTTTTTGCTTAAAAATTCCGTTGCAAGCTTTTCCTTTGCATCGCTTGTCATTTCTTCATTCTTGCTACCGTCCTCGTTAACTACGCTAACCATAATAGCATTGTCATCACGAGAGGGAGAAATATATCCAAGCTCAATGCATTTGTCAAAGATAACGGAAAGAGCATCCTTATATTTTAAAGAGGAAAGCTCCACATCGCTTAAAACAATTTCTGCATCCTCGTTGTATGCCTTTACAGCAACAACCCTTTCGTTTTCGTCATATTCAATTTCAAGAGAGGGGTTTATGTCAACAATTAAAAACTGGTGCTTAGGAGAAGTCTTTGAGCCTTTATCCTTAATGAGCATAAAAGCACCAAAAAAGAGAAGCAGACAAGAAAGCATAGCGATTAAGATAAGCATAATAGCTCTGCTGCTTGACCTTTGCTCGCCGTTGCTCATTACAAGCACCTTGCCACCCGACTCCGAGCTAATGCCACATTTTTCTTTAACGGCATCAAGGTCGTATTTTACGCTTTTATCAATGTCTCTTTTGAGTGATTTTTTGATATTTTTCATTTGCCCTCTCCTTTCGTAAGTATTTTTCTTAATTTTTTAAGTGCCTCGGAGTATTTCCAGGACACGGTGCCTCGTGGCATACCTAAAAGCAGACCAATCTCCCTTGCCTTCATTCCACTAAGACGTAATAAAACAATCTGACATTCGTCATCATCAAGCTCCTCAAGGGCTAGCTTTAAAACCACCGAGCTTTCAAGAGAGTCGCTTGACTCCTTGCAAATCAAGTCAAGCTCGTATTCTTGACCAACGGGCATTACTCTTGATTGCTTTTTTATGTAATTAAGGGATTTGTTTTTGGCTATGGTTAAAATCCAAGCCTTGTAGCTTCCGCCCTTAAATTCGGAGCTCTTATTCCAAACTGTAATAAATGTATCCTGCGCTAAATCCTGTGCAGATGCTTCGTTTTTAACAATGCCTAGACACACTAAATAAACTAGCTTGTGCATTTTGTCATATAAAAGCTCAAAGCTTTTTTCGTCCCCACAAGCTATTTTTTTAGAAAGAATGTCAAGCCCCATTTAACTCCCCCCTAAATTTTATTTCACAGCTATATTTTATTATTTTTGTGTGAAAAAATCAAGGGGAGTGTACGTTTTTTAATTATTTTCTATTTGGGAAAAGCTTGTTGAAATGCTCAAACATCTCTCCTAGCTCGTTTTCGAGCTCATCAAGACCGTCCTTCATTTCCTGCTTGAAGCCTTCAATTTGCTCTCGTTGCTCCTCGTTTAGCTCAATGTCCTTTTTGTCATTCTTGATTTTTTCATCCTTTTCCTTTACAAAGCCCTTAAATTCCTCAAAGCTTTCAAAGTCAAGGTCTGGTTCTTCTTTATCGGTTTCGGTATCATTTGGCTCAGGCTTTAATTCGTCCATTGCAGACTTAAACTCCTCGCTGTTTAAAATCTGCTCCTCATATGCTTTGAGAATGGCTACAACCTGTGAGTGAATTTCCTTTGCGCACTCTTTAAGAGCCTTGCTAATTTCTTCATTTAATGTAGAAAGCTTAATGCTTCCGTCGTTCTCCTTAATTTGGGAAAGGTCGATTTCCAGAAGCTCCTCGATGGCACTAACGTCATCGCTACTTACATAAATAGCATCGTATTCAGCCTTGAATTTTTCAAAGGCATCCTTTAATTCCTCGTTGCTTTCCCATTTTTCAAGGAAGTCCTCACCGTAAACACCAGCAATTTGACGTCTTGCCTCCTCCTTCTTTTCCTTGAAATGCTTTTCGATTGCATCTCTTGCTTCCTTTGGAGTCTTGTCGTCGTTTTCCTTCTTTAATTCGTGTAGCATTTTTGCAAGCTCTGGAACGCTTAATTCGAGTCCCTGCTCAACAGTGAAGTCCTCATCAAATTTTTGAATTGCATAGATAAGATGTAGCTTTCCTGCATGTAGCTTTTCTTCAAGCTCGGGATATTCCTCCTTTGCTTGTTCAACAAGAGCTCCAAGCTCCTTTTCAGCCTTGAATTTGATTTCTGCTATGTCACAGCCCTTTTTAGCACCCTGCTCAAGCTTAACCTCAAGCTCTGCGCTTACATTTTCTTCGTCTGCAACAACTGTGAAATTAACATCTGTGTTTTCTTCGTTTAAATATCCAAGCTCGGACGCTAGTGAAACAATGAGCTCGCTTGCGTCCTCAACGTTAAGTCCCTCGATGCTTTCACCACTGATAAGCATAAGAGCATCATCGTTAAGTGCATTTACACTTGCAACCACGCCGTCCTTGTCAACAACAAGCTCAAGTGATGGGTTGATGTCAATTGCAACGTAGGAGTATGCCTCGGTTGGCTCTGCATCATCATTTGATACGGTGCAGGCAACAAGTGAGCCTAAAATGCAAAAAACAAGTAATAGTGAAGTAAGTAAAATTTTGAAGCCTTTCATAATTCTCATCTCCTTATTTGCTTAAAAATTTGTTTTAGAAGGCTTACCCTTCATTAACTAAAACATATTTATAAATAAAATGGTTGGAAAAAAATTTAAAAAAAACACAAAAAAGTGTAAAATTTCTACTTGCACTACACATAATTTTGTGCTATACTTTTTTTATCAAAAAATTTAAACAATTTTGGAGGCTTTTATGAACTCAAACGTGCGTCCTGAATCAATGGAAAGAATCACAACAAAGGCACTTGCTGACAAGTTTATTGATGAGCAAATCAAGCTTGTAAGAGAGCAGGTTAAGGAAAAAAAGGTGCTTTTAGCGCTTAGCGGTGGTGTTGACTCAAGTGTTGTTGCCGCGCTTCTTATTAAAGCAATCGGCAAGCAGCTTTACTGCGTACACGTAAACCACGGTCTTATGAGAAAAAATGAAAGTGAGCAGGTCCTTGAGGTTTTCGGCAAGGAGCTTGATGCAAACCTTATCTATGTTGACGCAACTGACCGTTTTCTAGATCTTCTTGCAGGAGTTAGTGAGCCTGAAAAGAAAAGAAAAATTATCGGTGCAGAGTTTATAAACGTATTTGCTGACGAGGCAAGAAAGCTTGACGGAGTGGAATTTTTAGCACAGGGAACAATTTACCCAGATATTCTTGAAAGCTTTAAGCAGGCAGAGGGCAAGAAGGCAGTAAAATCACACCACAATGTTGGCGGACTTCCTGATGACTTGAAGTTCGAGCTTGTTGAGCCAATTAAGCTTCTTTTTAAGGATGAGGTAAGAGTTGTTGGTGAGGCTCTTGGCTTACCACACGCAATGGTTTATCGTCAGCCATTCCCAGGTCCTGGACTTGGAGTACGTTGCCTTGGTGCAATTACAAGAGACAGACTACATGCACTAAGAGAGGCTGATGCAATTCTTCGTGAGGAATTTGAAATAAACGGACTTAGCGAAAAGGTATGGCAATACTTTATTGCAATTCCAGACGTAAAGAGTGTTGGAGTTAAGGACGAAAGCAGATACGAGGGTTGGCCAGCAATCATTCGTGCCGTAAATACAAAGGATGCAATGAGTGCAACAATTGAGGAAATTCCATATGCTATTTTACACAAGATAACATATAGAATTACCCACGAGGTAGAGGGAATCAACCGTGTTCTTTATGACCTCACACCAAAGCCAATTGGCACAATCGAGTGGGAATAATTTACGTATAGCGAAAATCAACTACATCATAACAAAAAACAGGCTCTGCATTTGCAGAGCCTGTTGTGCTTGTTCAATTATTGCTCACTCTCAAAATGAATGGTTGCCGACATATTAAAGGCACCATAGTTTACAGGAATATTGAGCCATTCCTCCTCTGTGCCATAGAAATAAACATCCTTTAATTCATAGCAGTAGATAAAAGCCTCTTCTCCTATGCTAGCCAAGTTTTTTGGAAGGGTAACAGATGTTATAGAATAGCAATAATAAAATGCCCTTGCACCGATGCTTTCAGCACTGCCTAATTCAAGCAAGGAAAGAGCATAACAGGAAGAAAATGCCTCGTTTCCGATGCTTTTAACTCCGTCTCCAATTTTAACAGAGACAAGCTCAACGCAAGTATAAAATGCAGAATCGCCAATGCTTGTTACACTGCTTGGAATGTTAATAGAGGTAATACCACTTTGGTAAAACGCCTCGCTACCGATGCTTTCAAGGCTATTATGAAGTGTGATTTCCTTAATAGGAGTGCAATAAAAAAGCTTTTCACTTATGCTTGTTACCTTGCTTGGTAGCACAAATGAGTCAATAGCACTATAAGCAAAGGCTCCGTCTCCTATGCTAGTTACATTATCTCCAAGAGCAACAGTAGTAAGCAGGGTGCAACCACCAAATGCCTCGCTACCGATGCTTTCAAGGGTGCTTGGCATTTCAATTGAGGTAAGAGCAACACAACCAGCAAAGGCTTGGTCCTCTATGCTTACAAGATTGTCAGAAAGCTCGACCGAGGCAAGTGCCTTGCAATCAAAAAATGCCCTTACGCCAATGCTTGTAACGGTGCTAGGAAGCTTTATTTCTTCAAGCGCGTCGCAATAAATAAATGCCTCGTAATCAATAAGCTTTATATTGCTAGTGATTGAAACCTTTTTAAGCTCATGACACTCCTCAAAGGTATAGAGGCCTATTTTTTCAATCTCGCCCTCAATTGTTGCAGAGGCAAGGTATAAGCAGTAGTTAAATACACTATTGCCAAGGTGCTTTACGGTTTGAGGAATTTTAATTGCTTTAATAAGAGTGCCAGCAAATGCACCATCGCAAATACTGATAACACTTTCTGGAATATCTATTTCAGAAACACGAGTTGACTTAAATGCCTCACCTGCAATAATTACCGTTTTGGGATGTATGTAGTATTCATCAGCATCATATTTTGCTTTAATTAAGGCAAAATAGGGATTGTCCTCGTTTCCAAGATATTGTCCACCAGAATAGCTAGTTAGCTTAAGACTTTCACAATCACTAAGTGCCTTAGGCTCTATACGGGTTAAACTATTTGGCAGAGTGATGCTTGTAAGGCTTTCACACGAGGAAAAGGCATAAGCACCAATGCTTGTAATTTTATTACCAAGCGAAACGGATTTAAGGTCCCAACACAAGTCAAATGCGTGCATGCCGATTGATGTAGGAGCATCCTGTATAATAACTGTTTTAAGCTCCGTGCAAGCATAGAAGGCAGAATCACCTATGCTTGTTATGCTACTAGGAATAATAACGGATGTAATATCCTTGGAGCGAAAAGCATCTTCCTTAATGACTTTTACAGGCAAGCCCTCATATTCAGAGGCAATTTCAATATCTGTATCAATGCCCTCGTAGTCGATAACCTCTGCATAGGTATTGTCCTCCGAGATAGCATAAATAATACCCGAGCCATATGCAGGAATAGCCTCGACTTCAACCTCTCCACACTCGCAATAGCGTTCTCTTTCGCCATCCTGCTTTGAGGTTGGGTCCTTTGTAACTATCCAGTTGCCAAAGTCGTGGGTGTGCTCCGAGCTACTGTCATCACTTGGCTTGGTTAGGTCACAGCTAAAAAGTGAAGCTAGGACAAGAAGCAAAAATAGTGATAAGCATAGAAATTTTTTCATATTTAATCCTTCCTTGCTTTATTATAAGATATCTAAGTTTATTTTATCAACAATTTTTGATTTTGTCAATAAAAATGAACGTTACCTTAATGTCTGTCGAAAAAAGAGTGGAGAATATTATTGAAAATAAAAGATAGTTGTGCTACAATAATACTATCGGCAGAAAGCCGAAAAGGAGGAAAAAATGAAAAAGTACATCGCAGAATTCATTGGAACGTTTTTCTTGGTTGTATTTGGTTGCGGAGTTGCAGTTGCAACAGGCAATCTTCTTACAATAGCACTAGCCTTTGGCTTGGTAATTGTGGCTATGGCATATTCAGTTGGTAATATTTCAGGCTGTCACATAAACCCTGCCGTTTCACTAGCAATGCTCATTAGCAAAAAAATCACACTCAGGGATTTTTGGTTCTACATCCTTTCACAAACTCTTGGTGCAATTGCAGGCTCACTTGTGCTTGGCGCATTCTTTGGTAGCTTTGAAAGCCTTGGTGGAAACGTAGCACAGCCAATGCTCGTTTTGGCATACGGACAAACAGAGGCACTATTTATTGCCCTACTTGTTGAAATTGTGCTAACCTTTGCATTTATCTTTGCAATTCTTGGAGTAACCTCAAAAACAGAGAACACAGCAGTTACAGGTGTTGTAATCGGTCTTACACTTGCAGTAGTACATATGCTTGGTATCAATCTAACAGGAACATCAGTAAACCCTGCACGTTCAATCGGTCCAGCACTACTTCAAGCATTTGCAGGTAACACAGATGCACTAGCTCAAATTTGGATATTCATTGTTGGTCCATTTGTAGGCGCAGCTCTTGCTGCTATCGTTTACAAGGCACTTACAAAGCAAAAGGCAGAATAAAAAATAAAATCCCAACCACGGTTGGGATTTTTTTAAAAAAGCACTCCGCTTTGGAGTGCTTTTGCTATTTAATTACTGCTTGAATCCGTGTCCTTAGACACCTTGCCAAGAGCAGCGCTTATATCCTGTGCTTGACCGACAATAACAAGCCTACCCTCAACCTCAATTTCAATTAAATCATTTACAATAAGGCTACCCAAATCGTCCTTAAAGGCATTTGCCTCGGCAAGAGATTTAAGCTGAACCGTAAGAACCGTATGCGAGCCCTTGCTACCCTCAATTACTGCGGTAATGGTGTAGTCCTCGCTTTTGGAAAGCGTTGAGAATTCCAATTCTATTTTGTCCTCGGTCCACTTTGTGGTGACGTAGTCGTTGTCTTTTAAATTTTGCTCAATTTGTGTAGCAGATAAGCTACATGAAAGAAGCATAAATACGCAGAAAACGAAAAGCAGTGCAACAGGAAAAATTCTTTTCATAAGCTTACCTCCTTCAATTTATTTGTATATTTATTTTATAGACAGAATCAACAAATGTCAAGTGGAAAATTGAAAAATTATTAAAAAAATCTAAAAAAGTCAAAAAATCGACACAGAACGAACACAAAAGGCGTTAAAAAAGACACGCAAAAGGCAAAATTTACCAACCACGTGTCTGTTTTTTAAAGAATATCCTCAATAATTTGAGCAGGGGTTAAACGATTTTCTTCAAGCAACTCGTTAACGTCATAGCGGTCAACAAATTCTCTCTTTAAGCCGTAGCAAAGGGTTTTTTTGCCATACCTTGAAAGATACGATGCAATTCTTGAACCAAAGCCACCATCACAAACTCCGTCCTCTAGGGTTATAAAGGTTGAATGATTTTTGGCAAGAGCATCAAGCGTATCACAATCAAGTCCATTCGCAAAGGAAGGATTTACAAGGGTTGCGTTTACTCCCTTTTCTTTTAGCGCCTCGTGTAGCTCGACACCAATTTTATAGAAGGCTCCAAGGGCAAAAATAGCCACGTTCTCGCCTTTTTTTGTAATTTGATAGGTGTGCTTGCTATAATCAGAGGCAACCTCATAGTCAGCAAAATAAACAGGTCCAGCAGGGCTCTTTATAGCAACAGAATACCTGTCTTGATTCACACTCCATTCAAGCATTGCAAGAAGCTCCTCCTTGCTTGCAGGAGCAAGATAAATCAGATTTGGAATACTTGAAAGCAATGGAATATCAAAAAATCCAAGGTGTGTTTGGTCCCTCATTCCATAGATTGAAGCATTTGCAACAAGAATGGTAGCGGGGCTGTTATTTAATGCAAGGTCCTGAGACATTTGGTCGTAGCACCTTTGAATAAAGCTTGAATAGGTGGCAAAAATAGGTCTTGCGCCATTTTTTGCCATAGCTGAGACAAATCCAACTGCATGCTCCTCGGCAATTCCAACATCAATATACTGCTTGCCAAAGCTATCACGAAGCTCCTTGTCAAAGCCAATGCACGAGGGAGTTCCTGCACAAACAACCGCAAAGCTTTCATCGCTATTCTTTTTAGAAATAGCAAAATCACGAGCAACTGAAATGTATGTTTCACTTGGTGCCGTGTAGGTAAGCTCACCGGTTTTTCTGTCAAATGGACCATAAAAATGGTATTTTTCCTTATCAGCCTCGGCTCTTTCATAGCCCTTGCCCTTAACTGTGTTAATGTGAATAACAATAGCTCTATTGGTGTCCTTGACCTCAGAAAGTGTATTTATAAGTGTGGCAATATCATTGCCCTGCTCAATATACATATAATCAAGACCAAACGCCTTGAAAATATTGCACTGAGCCGTGCCCCTTGACTCTCTTAGCTCTCTTAAATTAGAATATATACCACCATGATTTTCTGCAATTGACATATCATTATCGTTTACCACAATGATAAGACCGGAGCCAAGCTCCGAGGCAGAGCTCAAGCCCTCAAGCGCTTGTCCACCACTAAGAGAACCGTCTCCAATGATTGCAATAATGTTTTCATTTGAATTTTTTAAATCCCTACCCTTAGCAAGACCGCACGCAAGGCTTATTGAGGTTGAGGTGTGTCCGACATTAAAAATATCATGCTTGCTTTCGCTTGGATTTGTAAAGCCACAAATATCATCAAGCTCCTCAAAACACACAAAGTTAGACACTCTACCCGTCAAAAGCTTGTGAGCATAGGACTGATGCGAAACGTCAAACACGAATTTATCAACAGGCGAATTGAAAACATAGTGCAAGGCAATTGTAAGCTCAACAACACCAAGATTTGAACCGAAATGTCCGCCCTTGACTGCAAGACGATTTATAATTGCATCACGCATTTCTTCTGCTAAAATGTTTAATTCGGCTGTGCTTAGCCCTTTAATGTCTGCTGGGGAAGAAATTGAATTTAGATACTTATACATTAAAAATTCCTCATTTTACAGACTTATTTATAATAGTATATCATACTTTGTAGCTAAAAG
>JAZQHJ010000021.1:0-2676 GCA_045540515.1 Eubacteriales bacterium | reverse complement strand
GTCTGTACAAGCATATGCATCCTCTGGATTTTGTGAGGCCTTTTTTGCCTCCTCCATTGTTGCGTGTGTGCCTAGCACGTAGTAAATATCATCAGTACCAAGAATTACATCAACGCCACCAGCAATAATGCCTGAGCCCATCATATTGCTTATATCCTCATCATCACTGCTTGAATTTCCAGAGTCAATATCGTCACCAAGGTCAGTTGTGAATGGAACCTGTGATGCAATAATAAAGTAATTAAATTCCTCTGCAACATATTCAACCGTAAATGTAAAGGAGCCTGTCATTGTTGGGTCCTTATATGCAATATCAATGTAGTAGGATTTTCCCTGCTCCATATAAACTGCCATTGTGCAGTTCTTTGGATCGTTATTTGTATAAAGGTACGCAAGTCTTTCGCCCTTATCTGCTGTGTCGTAAACTGTTTTCTTCGAGTCAAGGAATACATAGCCTTCAACAATTTCGCTACTGTCAGAGGTGATACGATATACTCCACTCTTTGTTGGTACGAACTTAAAGAGGTATCCCTTTGGCATTATAGCCTTGTCATATTTAACATAGTTAACTGCGTCCTTGTTTTCCTCTGTTTTTTCAACTGTGTCAAATGCGCAGAAGTCTGCAAGTCCTTTAATTGGATTATCAAGCTGCTTTGTTGTGCCATATGCTCCGTAATATTCGCAAAGCTCAAGCCATTCGTTTTCGTTGTCGCTATCTCCATACTCATTAGCTATCTTTATAAGCAAGCCCTTTAGCTCCTCTGTAACTGGGCAAAGTCCGTAGAAATCGCCGTTTATTGAGCAGTTTGCATATAGCTCAAGTCTTAATAGCTCCTCGTTTGTAAATGTTTTAAGCTCATAGCCCGCTGAACCATAAAGAAGCGTTGAAACACCATGGATTTTTGAGAACTGTGTAGAGCTAATCATTTCTACAAGTAGTAATGGACCGTCCTTTGTGTCAACGTGATAAAAGCCGTCATCACCAAGCACAAGTGTTACAAATTCTGTGAATTCGCCCTTGTCGTTCTTTTTCTTTGCTGCATAGTATGAAATATATGTAGCCTTGTCAATTTCGCTAGCGTCAACAACTCTTACGTTGTCAATCATTATTCCGTCGTTTTCAGGGTCCTCCTCGGCAGCGATATCCTTCATGTAAAGAACGCTTACCTCGTATTCTCCGTCCTTTTCTGCAACGTAGGAATAGCATTTTTCCCATTCCTCGCTAACACCTGAAATAGTAAAGATATCCTTGCCTTCAGCAAAGATATAAACAATATCCTCCTCGCCGATAGCTGCAAAGTAGTCAAACGCAAGTGCTTGACCTGCCTTGAGTGACACCTTCATATTTATTTGTGAATAGGAGTTAACCTTTGGACTTCCAATCTCTGCTGTATTTGATGCATAGATGTACTTATTTCCCTTTTCATCCTCACCGATGATGAATGGCCATGCCATTTCGCCACTATCACCTGTATATTCAATAGTGATGTCTCCACTATTGACAGCTTGACCGATTTCGTCACTTGATGGCATTTCTACGTCAGGCTCCTCTGTTGGAGTAATTTGCTCCATATCTGTAACGAGGGTTTGAACGTATTTATCCTTTGTGAAGAACTCAAACATAAGGTTGAATGGTGTTTGTGAGGTGATGCCGCCCTTTTCAATAAGGGTTACAACACCATAGCGGTCAATAATAATATTTGTTGGGTATGCAAATGAGCCCTCTGCGTCTGCAATTGCCATTGCCCAGTTTAGTGGCGCATCAACAAGTGGGAAGGTCATTGGCTCCTGTCCGTCTCTGTTTGAGCCAACAGCACCCTCAGCAAATAGCTTTATTTTTAAAGCATCGTCATCTGAATATGGGTCAATTCCAACAATTTCAATTTCGTCCTTATATTCCTCGTATGCAGCAAGCAAGTAAGGGATTTCGTTTACGCATGGACCACAGTCTGTGTAGAAGAAGTTAAGAAGAATCATCTTCTTGTCATCCTCGGTGTTCAAAACTCCGTCAGGACCCTTGTATAGGTCTGATAGTCTGTATTCCTTGCCATAAACATCAGTGAATTTAAGGTCATTCATAACCTGACCAAGCACAAGCGTGCTTGTTGGCATTGAGGTGCTGTCAATAAGGCTTGATGCAAGAGTGATTACTGTGCCTACCTCATTAAGAGCATAGCCCTCCTCCTTATATGTATAGCCCTTTTGTGCCTCTCTTACCTTTGCAACATAGTTACCCTTTGGAAGTGTGATTGTAAGGAAGCCGTCCTTGTCGGTTGTTCCAAATTCCTTCATGCTTCCATTTTCATAAATTGCAAGAGTAACATTTCCAAGAGCCATCCCTCCAACGGTTTTGGTTTGAATAAAATAATCAACTGTGCCGTCTGGATTATTTGTGTCTCCTGTGCTTGTATTTGTGCTTGTGTCCGTGCTTGTATCTGTATTTGTGCCTGTATTTGTGTCATCACCCTTGTCGTCGCCATTACAAGCGATTACAGATAACATAGATACTAGCATAAGAAGCACAAGCATTAAAGCCATTAGCTTTTTGAAAATTCTCATATCTTTTCTCCTATATAATAGATTTAAGTCTTGAACATTTTATCATATATTTTTAATAAAGTCAATATAATATTGTAATGTGCTAAATTATTAAAGTGATTTTTACAAATTGTACAT
>JAZQHJ010000020.1:0-15641 GCA_045540515.1 Eubacteriales bacterium | reverse complement strand
CTCGGCTGTTGCATGAATTGTATGTCCCTCTTGCCATAAAAATTCACGGCTACGTAAGAATGGACGTGTTGTCTTTTCCCAACGCACAACGCTGCACCATTGATTGTACATCTTTGGTAGGTCTCTGTATGAACGAACTATATTTGCGTAGTGCTCACAAAATAATGTTTCTGAGGTTGGTCTTACACACAGCTTTTCAGTAAGTGGCTCACTTCCGCCATGAGTTACCCACGCAACCTCGGGTGCAAAGCCCTCAACGTGATCCTTTTCCTTATTTAATAGGCTTTCTGGAATGAACATTGGCATATAAACATTTTCTACACCTGTTTTCTTAAATCTTGCATTCAAGAGTGCTTGAATGTTCTCCCAAATTGCATAGCCGTAAGGACGAATAATCATACAACCCTTTACGCTTGAATAGTCAATAAGGTCTGCCTTTTTAACTATGTCTGTGTACCATTTTGCAAAATCCTCATCCATTGAGGTGATTTGCTCTACCATTTTCTTATCGTTTGCCATTTTTAACCTCTTATTGCTTTTTCAAGAAATGTCTTTTTCCCTGTGAGCATTCAACCTTTAAATGAGCCTTGTTTTCTGCTTTTGGGGATTGAATTTCTTGAATTTTGTCATTTTGTTCTGCTTTTTGTTCAATATTATTTTGTTCTTTTGTATTTGCTTTTTTGTTGTTATTGTTTATCGCAATCCACATTGATATAATTGCAATTATTACTGCTACAAGTAATGGTAGCATATAAAGCATACTAACACCATTGCTCTTTTCTTCCTTTGGTGTTTCCTGTGGCTTTTGCTCTGGCTCGACTGTTGGTTCGTCCTTCGTCCTTATACCACTTAGCATTGGTAAAACACTATCAGAATAAAGCTCAAGCTCCATTACATTTGGAATTGCTCCATTTGCCTCAGTAATTACAACCCTTATATCAGTTGTTTCAATCTCCTTGAAGGTATATTCCGTTTGATAATCGCCGTCGTATGATTTACCACGTGCAATTGTTACATATTCACCATTTACAAGAGCTTGAATTTCTAGCCTCATAATTTCTCTGCCGTCAATTGTGCTAGGTCTTACTGATACAGTTGCTTTGCTAATTTTTTGTGGATATGTAAACCTTATTCCACAGTGCTCAGGTGTATTCAGCTCACCTGTAAACCACACCTTTGAATCGCTACTTAATCCATCATTGATATAGCTATTATCAGAGTAAGGATTAAAGCTTGTGCTTGAATAAGGCTTACCGATAATTGAAAGGTTGCCATTTGAGCCAGATACAAGCTGTGCCTGTGTGAAGCGGTTTTCAAAGGAATAGATTTTTGTATCCTTCAAATGAACCTCGAATGCGTATAATCTTAAATTTCCTGTTGGAGTTCTAAATTTTATTCTTACTCCCGATACAAGCATAGCCGGAAATTCAAAATCAAGAATATACAAATCATTATCAAGCCTTTCAAGTCCAGGCTTCAAGGAATAATCAGTTTGCCACTTGCCATCATAATAATATTCAAGCACTGTATTTTGGATTCTTTTATCCCCAGTTCGTTCAAGCAATAGCTTAACAGAGCCGATTTCGTATTCATTATCGAGCATAAGGGTAAAATACTCTCCGCCCTGATAATTGTCAAGCTCCCAGTATGTAGTGTCGTCGTTATCAATTGCAAGGAACGGATAAGTGCCATTTGAGCCTTCCTTTGCACTTGGGTACGCATGCCATGCAACATCTGTTGATATGCTTGCCCCCTCTGGCAAAATAATTTCAGGAGCAATTCCCTTTTTTCCATAGAGCTCAAGCTCATATATAAATGGGAAAATAAGGACGTCTCCACCCTCATAGTTCTTTGCATAATCTGAAATTAAAATTCTTATGTTGTTTGTAGTAACAGGAGCCAAAAGGCTTACGTTCAAATTAGCATTAACACGATGCGACGCATTGGGGTCCGACATTACTGCATTATAATCTGCATATTTATCGCTTGTAGGAACCGCCTCCTCATCCTTCAAAACAGCAATTTGTTGCCATTTACCGTCAACGAGTGCTTGAATTGTGTAGGTTGCGTTTTGACCGCCACAAAGAGTATGCAAGCCGATATTCATTTTAATTTCGGAAATTTCATAGTAGCTCTGTTCAAACTTGATTCCGCAAAATTCACCGCTGAATCCATTTGAGGTGTCCTGTCCTATGGTTACCTCAGGATATGCGCATTCCCATCCATGCCAGTCATCAGTACCATACAAGCCATTTATCATTGACTTAGCCGGTGTCCACAAGCTATTCTTTTCGCTTGTGCAATATGGGATTCCGTTTGGAGCAATATTTGCAATCTCGTTTGTGCCTTGCTCTGGCTCAGTAGCCGATATATGCATTGCTAAATTAGATAGCAAGAGTAGCACAACAAGAAAAGCCGAAAGAATTTTCTTCATATAAATACTCTCTTGTATTAAAAATATATAACAATAATATCACATACGCATATAATTTTCAAGATTTTTTATACAATTTGTAAAGAAAAAAACGGCTTTTTTTGCCGTTTTTTTGTTATTGATATGATTTTGGTAAATTTATATGCAGGTTACGACTATCTTATTGTCCTTTACATCAACAGATGCTGCTGCAAGTGGTCCTTTTACCTCAAATATCATTGCATTTGCAAGCTTATCCTCAATCTCGTTTTGGATAAATCTTCTCATATTTCTTGCACCATACTTTCTACTGTATGATTTTTCTGCAATATATTCGCAAACTGTATCGGTGAATACAAATTTAATTCCTCTTTCAGCAAGCGCTTGTGCAAGGTCATTTAGCATAATTTTTGCAATTCTTACAAAGTCAGCCTTGTCAAGTGAACGGAATGTAATTATTTCATCAATTCTGTTTATAAATTCAGGTCTTAGGAATGAAAGGAGTGCCTTTTCGGTTCTTTCCTTTTCTGCCTCGTATGCAGTGTTTCCAAAGCCCGCAGGAGTTGAGCCTGTGCTTGAGCCTGCATTTGTTGTCATTACGATTACGGTATTTTCAAAGTTTACTACTCTACCCTGTGAGTCAGTAATTCTACCATCATCAAGAATTTGAAGCATAATATTTAAAACGTCAGGGTGAGCCTTTTCAATTTCATCAAAGAGTATTACAGAATATGGCTTACGTCTGATTTTTTCTGTAAGCTGTCCTGCCTCATCATATCCGATATAACCCGGAGGTGCTCCTATAAGCTTTGAAACGGAGTGCTTTTCCATATATTCAGTCATATCAAGTCTTATAAGTGCTTCCTCTGAATTGAATAGCACTCTTGCAAGGGTTTTTACAAGCTCGGTTTTACCAACGCCTGTTGGTCCTGCAAAAATGAATGATGCTGGCTTTTTCTTTACGCTAACACCTGCTCTACTTCTTCTTATAGCTGAGCATAGTGCATCAACTGCCTCATCCTGACCGATAATTCTTGCTTTAATGCTTTTGTCAAGATGTGCAAGTCTTTCAAATTCCTCCTCGGAAATGTTGCTTGCAGGGATACCTGTCCAAATTTCAATTACCTGTGCAAGGTCCTGCTTTGTCATAACAGTTGCCTCGCATTTTTTATCAAGCTCTTGCTTTTTTATAAGTAGCTGTGACTTTTCAGCCTTATATTCTGCAAGAGTCTTATATTCTGCCTCAGATGGCTCCTTACCACTTTCGCTAATTTTGACATTTAGCGTCTCTGTTTTTCTATCAACCTCAGCAAGTCTTTCGATTATTTGATATCTTTCATTGATATGTGGAGAGTGTAAAACGATATGTGAGCATGCCTCATCAATTAAGTCTATTGCCTTATCTGGCAAGAATCTGTCTGTGATGTATCGTTCACTCATTATTACAGCACTTTTTGCAATTTCATCAGGAATTTTCACTCCGTGATAAATTTCATAATAGTGTTTAATGCCCTTTAGCATTTCAATTGCTTCTTCAATTGATGGCTCATCAATTTTTACAGGCTGGAAGCGTCTTTCAAGTGCTTTATCCTTTTCAATGAACTTTCTGTATTCAGTAAGGGTTGTTGCACCGATTACCTGTATTTCACCTCTTGAGAGTGCTGGCTTTAAAATGTTTGCAGCATTCATGCTACCCTCGGAATTACCTGTGCCTACGATATTGTGCACCTCATCAATAACAAGAATGATATTCCCTGCTGACTTCACCTCGTTAAGAAGTCCATTGATTCTTGCTTCAAACTGTCCTCTAAACTGTGTTCCTGAAACAAGAGCTGTAAGGTCAACTAAAAAGACCTCGCAATCTCTTAACTTATATGGAACATCACCGTTGACGATTCTTTGAGCAAGTGCCTCTGCAATTGCTGTTTTACCAACGCCTGGCTCACCAATTAAGCAAGGGTTGTTTTTTTGTCTTCGGCTAAGAATCTGTATTACTCTTTCAAGCTCTCTTTCTCTGCCGATAATTCTATCTATCTTTCCATTTTGAGCATCCTGAGTTAAATTGTGACAAAAGGTTGTTAAGTGCTTTCTTTCCTCCTTAGGATTCTTTGATGAGCCCTTCTTGCCCTTTTCTCTTGATTCCTTGGAGTCCTTTTTGCCATCTGCTGAATTGCTTGTATCTGCATTCATTGAGGTTTTTCTCATAACCTTTGAAAAATCAATCGTTGGAGCATCGTCAGAATCATCATCTGTAAGACCTGGCATAACCTCTGCCATCATTTTTTCCATTTCATCGAGCTCGTCTTCGGAGATTCCCATCTTTGACATAATATCATTAACAGGCTTTATCCCAAGCTCACGAGCACAGGCAAGACATAAGCCCTCTTGCTTTTGCTCACCATTTTCTATTTTCATTATATAAACCATTGCTGGCTTTTGTTTGCATCTTGCACACATTTCCATAGTGTCTATTTTTACCTCTTAATCGGTTGTTTATTTAGTTGTAATTTGATTTTTAACATTCTCTACAAGGGAATTTACCCCGAGCTTATCAAGTAAGCCCAAAACCATTGAATTGTCAATAAGCTCTTGATTTAATATCTCTGGATACATTGGTCCTACCATATCAACAAGTGTTTTAATTAGTATTCCAAGTCCCCATATTGCAGCTATTGCTATTGCAAAGCCAAGAGCAACTCCTAAAAGTCTGTTTATAAGCTTTATTCCGCTTATTTTAGTTACGCAATTGAGTAGCTTGAACACAAGTGTCAATACAATCATTGCAACAATAAATACTAAAATAATTGCAAGTACTGTTGACAGCATTGTAGCAATTGCAGTTCCGACAGTTTCAGCAAGCTCTGGCGCTGTTTCTACGCTTAGCGAATTCATTTGACTATCAACAAGAGCTGTATCTAAGCCAAAGCGAGACAGCACCTCAGTGTAAAATATTGGAGTTTCTTTATATATCTGAACAAAATCTATCGTTGGATTTTCGCCTGCAAGGTTTTTTAAAACCGATGCACTTACCCAGTTAACAATCGCATTTTTCATAAACAAATTGTTAAGTAGCTCGGCAATAGGGTTACGTAAAACCACAGCCAAAATTACCGACAATACAAGTCTTGCAAAATTTAGTACGCTTTTTAAAAATCCTTCAATTGTATATTTGAGGATTATGATTAGTGCTATCAAAAGCAAAACTATATCTAAAATCAAGCTAGCTGACACTTTCATTCTCCTTTATTTTAATTCAAGCAAATAGGACTGTTAATCGCTTCGCATAATTGCCTGATGAACAGCCCTACATTGGATCTTATTAGATTATGATTCCCGTCATATTTGTAGCAATGTGCTCCTTTACCCATAACCACAAATCGTGCTGTAAGAAAAACTTGACTATTACGGATTTGTCTAAGATTTCCTCTGTGAAAATATTTGGATAATAGTTGTTTCCAAAGCTAATTACCAATTGGATTCCCTTTGACATAAGCCATGCTATTGCAACAGAAATTACGACTCCAACCAGTCCACCAAGAATTGCATTGACTGATTTTAGCATTGGTGCCTTGGTGAGCTTGTTTAAAACAGCTCCAAGAATTGCGATGATGATTTCTGTTATTATAAACAAAGCAATGAAAGCGATTATCAATGAAATTGCATACGCAAGTGCATGTCCAACGCCTGTTGCAACAATCGCAGTATCTGCTTCAGTTGCGGGAGCATTTTCAACAAAGTATTTTTGAAGCATTTCCTCTTCAATTCCACTAAAGTTCAATGCGAATTTTGTGGCAAAATCGGGAACACCCTCAAAGACATCACTGATTTGATATTGATTCTCTGCAATCTTTGTTGCAAAAAAAGCATTATTTGATGAATTTATTGCCCATCCATTAAAAAATGTGGGAGCAAGCCACTTAGCAACGGGAGCACTAAATATAACAGCAATTAAAAATGCAAGTACTGTTCTAGCAAGAACCATAAAGGATCTTATAAATCCACGTACAGCATTTTTGACAATAATTACCAAGCATACTACGGCAATCAAAATATCAAGCATTAAGCTTACTATTGACATATTTATCCCTCCTTTGCCAAGACTAATTTATGTATGTACTAATCAATAGTTATATATTCGCTAGCACACAAAGATATTATATACCTTTTTTAGACATTTGTCAATATTAATAATAAACTTTTTTTAAATATAAGCCCTCGGGCTTTGCAGTAAAGCCTGCACCTGCTCTGTTTTTTGAAGCAATGATTTTAGAAATATCAGCTGGCTTTATTTTTTGTGCTTCAACCTTTAATAGTGTTCCCACCATTATTCTAACCATATTATATAGAAAGCCGTCTGCACAAACAGAAAACTCAACAAGGTCCCCCACACGTTCAACCTTAGCATCGTAAATGGTTCTTTTGGTGTTCTCTATCTTTGAGCCGACAGCCATAAAGGCATCAAACTCATGCTCGCCTAAAAAGCCCTTACATGCTTCATTCATTCGTGCAATACCATCATCCGAAATTTCCCTTCCATATTCTAAGACAAAGCCGTCATAAAAAGGGTTGGGGATTTTAGAATCATGGATTTTATAAACGTATTCCTTTTTTACAACATCATAGCGTGGGTGAAAGCCTTCGTCAACCTCTTTTGCCTCCAAAACCACAACATCATTAGGTAATTTTATATTCATTGCAATAGGAATTTTATCCACTGGAACGGTAATTTCATTGCTTTTATCCCTTGGCTCAGCTGTTGCCATAAAGCCAAGTGCATGTACTCCGCTGTCAGTTCTGCTACATCCTGTAATGTCACAATCAAAGCCAAATGCTTCCTTTGCTGAGGTATTCAGCACTAACGCTATTGTTGGCTTGTCGTTTTGTAGCTGATAGCCGTGATAGCCACGACCATTATATGCAATTGTCAGTAATACTTTTTTCATATGAGTGTATAAATCAATCCCGATTGATTAAAAGCAATAACTCCTCCTAGCATCAGAAGTGAAATGAGCATAAAAATATAGTCCCATGCCTTCATTTTCAAAACTCTCATTCTTGTTCTTCCTACTCCACCACGATAGCATCTGCATTCCATTGCGGTGGCAAGCTCATCAGCTCTTCTGAATGAAGAAACAAAAAGTGGAATTATTATAGGAATTAACGCCTTTGCTCGTTTGATTAATCCTCCTTGTGAAAAGTCGGCTCCTCTCGCCTTTTGTGCATTCATTATTTTTCCAGTTTCATCAATAAGCGTTGGAATAAATCTTAATGCAATCGTCATCATCATTGCAAATTCATGAACAGGTACCTTTATTTTCTTCAATGGAGCAAGCGAGTACTCTATTCCGTCAGTTAACTCAATTGGAGTTGTTGTATAAGAGAAGAACAATGTTGTTCCGATAAGAAGGGTAACTATTCTTACTATAAGGATTCCTGCATTGATGAGTCCCTCGGCATATATCTCAATTATGCCATATTCCCAAAGAAGATTTTCTCCCTTTGTCCAAAAAATGTTTAAAATTGCAGTAAAGGCAATAATTATAACAAGTGGCTTCAAGCCCTTAAAAATTACTCGTAGTGGCACTCTGCTTAGTATTACAAAAAATACTGTTAGTGATACTAAAAGCACAAAGGAAAAAATATTTTTAGCTAAAAATGTGGTTACAAGAAAAACCACTACAAAAAATAGCTTAGACCTTGGGTCAAGCCTGTGAATAGGTGACCTTGCCTCATAATATTGACCTAGAGTTACATCAAATCCCATTTGAATCACCTCTATTCATATATTCCTTTATGGCATCAAATGCTCCTTGCACTGTATAAATGCTATTAGAAATGAGTATTCCTTGCTCTCTTAAAGCGCAAGCGGTATTGGTAATTTCAGGAACATCAAGTCCAGCTTCCTTTAATAGCTCTCTTTGAGAAAACACCTGTGAACAGGTTCCAGAGGTTAAAAGTGCTCCGTGAGATAACACAATTACGTTATCACAGTACATTGCCATATCCTCCATGCTGTGGCTTACAACAATGATTGTTTTGTTGCTTTGCTCCTTATATTTAGCAATTCCACCAAGTATTTCTCTTCTGCCCCTTGGGTCAAGTCCCGCAGCAGGCTCGTCGAGAACTAAAATTTCAGGGTCCATTGCCATAACTCCAGCAAGAGCTACTCGCCTTTTTTGTCCTCCTGAAAGGTCAAACGGAGACTTGTCAAGCGTTTCCTTGCTAAGACCACAAAATGTAGCACTTTCCTCTACTCTTTTGGTTAGCTCGTCCCCTGTTATTCCCATATTTCTAGGTCCGTATGCTATGTCCTCCCAAACAGTATCAGCAAAAAGCTGGTATTCAGGATATTGCATAACCATACCGACCGTATATCTTATTTTGCTGATTTGCTTTGGCTTTTCCCAAATATCCTTGTCATTTATGAAAATAGTGCCACTGTCAGGTCTTATAAGTCCATTAAGCATTTGGATAAGCGTTGACTTTCCAGAGCCTGTGTGTCCTATAATGCCTGTTATACTACCCTTTTCAATACTAAGGCTAACATTTTTTAAGGCATGTATTTCATATGGGGATTTTTTGCCATAAACAAAGCTTACATCCTCAAGTTTAATAATTGACATTTTCCTACCTATTTCAATCTGTTTATTTCGTTTGAAATTAGTCTTGCACATTCCTCATCAGTATAAACCCTTAAAGGAATGTTAAAGCCTAGCTCATTATTTAGCTTGCTAATGAGCTCTATTGACTGTGGAACCTCAAGTCCAGCAGAGGTTAGCATTTCGGGCTTTGTAAAAACCTCGTTTGGTGTTCCTTGCAAATATATTCCACCATTTCGCATTACAACGACTCTATCCGCTTGAATTGCCTCGTTCATATAATGCGTTATGAGAACAACTGTTATTTTCTCCTCCTTGTTAAGACGCAAAATAGTATTCATTACCTCCTTACGTCCTATTGGGTCAAGCATTGCAGTTGATTCATCAAAAATTATACATTTTGGTCGCATAGCAATTATTCCTGCTATTGCTACTCTTTGCTTTTGCCCTCCTGAGAGCTTGTGTGGTGCGTGACGTGCATATTCGGTCATATTTACAATATCAAGCGCCTCATCAACTCTTTTTCTTATTTCGCTTGAAGGAATGCCAAGATTTTCAACACCAAAGGCTACATCCTCCTCAACTACGGTTGCAACTATTTGGTTATCGGGATTTTGGAATACCATGCCGACCTTTTTTCTAACCTCAAAGACGTCCTCATCCGTCATTCCTTCGTCAGTTATATCCTTGCCGTCAATGAATATTTTACCCTCATTTGGAGCTAATATCATATTGATAAGCTTTGCGGTGGTTGATTTTCCAGAGCCATTATGTCCCAAAATGGCAACAAATTCTCCCTCTTGTATTTCTAGCGAAACATTATTAACAGCAAATAAGCTCTCGTAGGATTCATCACTTGGATATTTAAAGCTTACATTTTCAAGTTTAATTAATGCTTCCATATTCCTCTTTATTTTTCAGCTGTCCATCTAGCGCTTGCGCCACATGGCAAATAGCTTTTTGTTTGTGTAACTGGTAGGGCAAGCTCGCCTGTTTCTGCCCTGCCTCCGTGCCTTTTAACAATTTCTACGTCAAGAACATATCCCATTGTAAGTGGGCTGAGTCCTGTTGTATATGAATTTATGAGCATAAAAAGTGGATCATCAGATAATACCCTTTCACAAAGTGAAACAAAATCACAAACGGCATCCTCAAGCTTCCACACCTCGCCACCTGGTCCTCTTCCGTAGGATGGTGGGTCCATTATAATTCCGTCGTATTTGTTTCCTCTTCTGATTTCACGTTCAACAAATTTACGGCAATCATCAACAATGTATCTAACAGGTGCCAATTCAAGACCACTAGATGCAAGGTTTTCCTTTGCTTGAAGAACCATTCCCTTTGATGCATCAACGTGAACGACCTCGGCACCAGCCTTAGCAGCGGCAGCAGTTGCACCTCCTGTATAAGCAAATAGATTTAATACCTTTACGACTTTTCCTTGTTTTTTTCTTTCAGCAATAAGCTTGGAGAACCAATCCCAGTTTGCAGCCTGCTCAGGAAATAATCCTGTATGCTTAAAGCCCATAGGCTTTAAATTAAAGGTTAAATCGCCATATCCGATTGTCCATTTTTCAGGCATATTGTTTTTAACCCAAGAGCCTCCTCCGTTATTTGACCTGCGATAAATTCCGTCAGCCTTGCTCCATAGCTTATGCTCTCTTTTGCCCCTCCAAATAACCTGTGGGTCGGGACGAATCAATATATATTTTCCCCATCTTTCAAGTCTTTCACCATCAGATGTATCTAAAAGCTCATAATCCTTCCAATTGTCTGCAATGTACATGTTTACCTCACATTTTGTAGTATTTACCAAGTATGTTGCTACCAGCATGTCCGTGACATATTGCGAGTGCAAGTGCGTCAGCCGTGTCATCCGGCTTTGGTGGCTTTGGTAGATTAAGTAGGGTTGTAACCATTGTGATTACCTGCTTTTTCTCTGCTCTTCCATAGCCTACCACAGCTTGCTTAACTTGAAGTGGTGTGTATTCAAAAATTTGAAGTCCCCTTCGCTTTGCAGACAGCAAAATGATTCCTCTTGCCTCAGCAACGCAAATTCCTGTTTTTTGGTTAGTGTTCCAAAACAGCTCCTCTATTGCCATTACGTCAGGGCGATACTTTTCTATAATCGTGTTCATACCCTCGTAAATTTGCTCTAGCCTGTCCTCAATAGGAGTTTTGGCAGGTGTTGTTATTGAGCCGTAGCCAAGGACTCTGAATTTACCCTTGACGCATTCAAGCACTCCCCAGCCAACAATTGCAAAGCCAGGGTCGATTCCCAAAATAACCATTTCACACCTCCTAAAACAATTGCAAATATTATATCATATTTTGCGTATTATGTCAATTACATACTATTTAATAATTTAATAAATAATTGTGTTGATTTTATTTACTTTGTGTGCTAAAATATTCATAATGGATATTTTTGTCTATTTTTAAATTTAAGTATAATTTGATTGTTGAAGGTGGAAAATAATGCAAAATATTTTGTCAATTTCCACAGGTGATGTGATTGAGGCAAAAAAGCCTCATCCTTGTGGAAGTAAAACCTTTAAGGTCGTGCGTACAGGTGCTGATGTTAAGATTATGTGCACACAGTGCTCCCGCACTCTTACAATTGACCGAATCAAGCTTGAAAAAATGGTAAAAAAAGTTGTTTCTAAGGGGGAAAAAGATGACTGATACAAGGAAAAAGCATAGCTTTCGTGACCTTTGTAATGGCTTCATCTGTGGTTTTAAAGGGCTTTTAAAAAAGCTTTACGATAAAAAATATCTTTACCCCTCGTTTTTATTGCCAGTTGTAATAATGTCAATTGTTTATATTTGCTTATCCATTTTCCCTTATGGAGATAGGTCCATTTTGATTTTGGATATGAATGCTCAATATGTTTACTTTTTTGAGCAATTAAGAGATATTATTACATCTGATGAATCAGTTTTATATTCCTTTGAAAGAGCTCTTGGTGGAGAATTTCTAGGCATCTATGCCTACTACCTTGCTTCACCGCTTTCCTTGATTGTAGTTCTCTTTCCTAAGCATATGATAACTGAGGCAATCAAGGTTCTTTTGCTTTTGAAGTGTGGTCTTTCGGGACTTTCATTTGCATATTACCTAGATAAAACAAGAAAAAGAAACGCAGTTGGCTTTACTATATTTTCAACAATGTATGCTCTTTGCGCATACGCAGTAACCTTTCAATCCAACATTATGTGGATGGATGCTCTAATTTGGCTTCCTCTTATTACGCTAGGAATTGAAAGAGTTGTTAAGACAGGACATTTTAAGCTATATGTAATTGCACTCGCAATAGGAATTTGGAGCAACTATTATATTGGTTATATGCTTTGCATATATGTTGTTCTTTATTTCTTTTGCTATTTGTTTGCACACAAAAATGATGAAATCAATCTTTTAGGTGAACGGCTCCACAGATTAAAGAGCCTTGGCAGAATTGCTCTTTATTCGCTTGTTGCCGTAATGATTTCTGCATTTGTAATTATTGGTGGAGTGTATTCCCTCTCCTTTGGTAAGGCTACCCATCAAAGTGCAGAGCTTACCTTTACCTTGAACTATGATTTTCTTGATTTGGCAACAAAGCTATTCGTTGGCTCATATGATACTGTAAGGCCTGACGGATTGCCAAATATCTATTCGGGTATTTTAATGCTACTTATGCTACCTGCATATTTTATTTCTAAGCATATTAAGGCTCGTGAGAAAATACTTTATGCTTTACTTTGTTTAGTTTTTGTAGCTAGCTTCTCAATAAATGCGCTTAATCTTGCCTGGCACGGCTTTCAGCCTCCTGTTTGGTTGAGCTTCAGGTATAGCTTCCTATTCTCCTTTATTGCTCTTACAATGGCTTATCGTGGCTTTGAGCATTTAAGGGAAATTAAGGGAAAAACACTTTTTGGAATTGGAGTGTGCTTTATTGGGCTACTCATTCTTATTCAAAAGCTTTGCACTATTCCAAGATATATAAGAGATAAGGACACTGTTGAGCAGGTTTTGCCTGATTTTCAAATCATTTGGCTATCAATTGGATTCATTATATTGTATTTGATTGTACTTTATTTCAGCAAAAAGCCAAAGCTACCAATTACTATGTCTGTTTTGCTCGTTGCACTAGTGAGTGTTGAGATGCTTACCTCCTCGCTTATTATTTGGACCGAGCAAATAAATGATGTGGGTTGGGCTTCCAGAAGTAACTATTTGAATTTTGTAAATAGAGCCGAGTATGGAATGGATTATATTGAAGAAAATGAGCAGGATTATTTATTTTTCAGAACAGAAAAAACTCTATACCGTAAAAATAATGATGCCTTTGCAATTGATATGAATGGCGTTTCTGAGTTCACCTCTACATTCAATAAGGACATTATCACCTTTTTAAAAAGGGTTGGCTTTGTTTCAAGGTCTCAAGCATCTAAATATGTATCTGGTAATGAGGTTATTGACTCACTCCTTGGTATAAGATACGTAATAGGAGAGGGCCCTGATAAAAATGATTATATTCAGGTGCCAGTTAGTGACCTTTACGAAAAAACGTACCTTGAGGACAAAAATCTCTATATTTACAAGAATCCTTATGCTCTACCACTTGCGTATGGTGTTAGCAGTAATATAAAGAATACTGCTCTTAACTACGAGGATGTATATTCTTCATTTGAATATACTGAAATTATAGTTGGCGCTATGATGGGACTTGACAACGACCAAGGCTATGATTTGTTTGAATCTGCACCTTACCGTATAAGCTACAAAAGCAATTGCACGGTTTCATCAAGTGGGGACCAGCTACGCTTTATAAGAAGTAGCTCTGGTACAACATCAAGTGCAACCTTTACTGTTACTCCAAGCAGAGACGGAAGTGTATATGCATACTTGCCTTCTCCTTATTACACAAAGGCAACTCTTTATGTAAATGACAATTTTGCATCCGACCTATTTAATAGTGACCACCAAAGAATTGTAAATTTAGGCAATTTTAAAGCTGGCGAATCCATTAAGGTAAGAATGGATTTTGACAGCTCACTTATCGTTGTTGAGGCTGATTATCCTTTATTTACTCAAATCAATCAAGATAAGCTTGTGGAATTCACAACAAAATTTAACGAAAACGGACTTAATATCACTGATTTTAAGGACACACATATCAAAGGAGCTCTTAATGCCACAGCAGATTTAACTGTGTTTACAAGTATTCCTTATGACAAGGGCTGGAATGTTTACGTTGACGGACAAAGGGTTGACACCTTTGAGGTTACCGAGGCCTTTCTTGCCTTTGATATTACTAGTGGTGAGCATACTATTGAAATGAAATATATGCCAATTGAGCATTTGCTTGGAATTATTATAAGCATTGCTGGTGTTATTCTATTTATATTATTCATTCTAGCTCACAAAAAATGGGGTGCTCCTGTTATTGTTACTGCGTGTGAGGAGAATGATGACACCGCTAGTGTTACTAGTGAGGAGGTAAAAAATGCTCCTACCTCCACTAAAAATGAATTTATTCTTTGCCCTAAGGAAATTGCTACAAATGACGAGGGTGAAAAAACCGTAATTTTAAAACCAAAAGAGGACGAAAATGATATATCATGTTAATGGCACACTTGAGTTGTGTGAGCTCGGTGGCTGTGTTATTGATTGCTCAGGTGTTGGATACAGATTAACAATTAGCGAAAACACCTATGCAAGCATCGCTTCACACGTTGGAGAAAAAATGAAGCTCCTTACCTATTTACAGGTAAGGGAGGACGGTGTTGAGCTTTTTGGCTTTAAGACAAATGATGAGCTTGTTGCCTTCAAGCTTCTTATTACTGTTTCCGGAGTAGGCCCTAAGGCGGCAATGGCTATTCTCTCCTTGCTCACTCCTGACAGGCTTGCTACTGCTATTTGTATGGACGACTATAAAACCATTGCAAAGGCAAACGGTGTTGGACCTAAAACTGCTCAAAGAGTTGTTTTAGAGCTTAAAGACAAAATGTCAAAGGTTCCATTTGCATCTACTACTCCAAGCTATGCTGATAGCTCCGCCTCGGCTCCTATTGCTCCTAATTCAAATCTTTCAGAGGCTCTTGATGCTCTAATTGTTTTAGGATATTCAAGAGCTGATGCACAAAGAGCTCTTATGGGTATTGACCCAACGCTTGACGTTGCAAAAATCATTCCATTGGCACTTGCTAAGCTAATGAGATAAGGGGGATATTATGATAGAGGAAACAGAATTTGATTTTAGTGATAGAATAATGTCCACTGAGGTAAGTGGCGAGGACACAGATGTTGAAATAAGCCTTCGTCCTAAGTGCTTTGATGACTATATCGGTCAGGAAAAGGTTAAGGATATGTTAAAGGTTTATATAGAGGCTGCTAAAAAGCGTGAGGACTCACTTGACCACGTTTTGCTATATGGCCCTCCAGGTCTTGGAAAAACTACTCTTTCTGGCATTATTGCATCAGAAATGGGCGTTAATTTTAGAGTTACCTCAGGCCCTGCGATTGAAAAGCAAGGCGACCTTGCGGCTATACTTACAAATTTGGCGCCTGGTGATGTTCTATTTATTGACGAAATCCATCGCCTTTCACGTTCCATTGAGGAAATCTTATACCCTGCTATGGAGGA
>JAZQHJ010000019.1:0-4718 GCA_045540515.1 Eubacteriales bacterium | reverse complement strand
GGTGTTGGTAAGCTTATGGATATGGCTGTTTCAATGGGTAAAGAGGTTCGCCCAGATATGCACATCGGTATTTGCGGTGAGCACGGCGGTGACCCAACATCTGTTGCATTCTGCCATAACATTGGTCTAAGCTACGTTTCTTGCTCACCATACAGAGTTCCAATCGCAAGACTCGCAGCAGCACAAGCAGCTATTAACAACCCAAGAAAGTAATTTCTTAAATATTCAACCCTACAATGCATTTTGTAGGGTTGTTTTTTTGTTTTCTTTATGCTATAATACCCTTGTTAAATTCAGCAAGAAAGGCTATATGAAAATGAATTCTAAGGAAGCAAGAGCTAAAAGAATAAAATGGTTCACTGAGGCAAGATTCGGTATGTTCATTCACTGGGGAATTTACGCAATTCCCGCAAGAGAATCAAGAAGCGAATGGATTCGCTCCGTTGATAAGGTAACCGATGAGGAATATCAAAAATATTTCGATATTTTCAACCCTACTGATTATAATCCTAAGGAGTGGGCAAGGCTAGCTAAGGAAGCGGGTATGAAATATGCCGTGCTTACCACTAAGCACCACGATGGATTTTGCTTATTTGATAGCAAATACACCGATTTTAAGTCAACAAATACACCATGTGGTCGTGATTTAGTAAGAGAATATGTTGATGCGTTCAGAGCTGAGGGCATCAAGGTTGGCTTTTACTATTCTCTACTTGACTGGCATCATCCTGATTACCCTGCATATGGCGATGCATTCCATCCTATGCGTGACAATGAGGCATTTAAGGGACAAGAAAGAAATTTTGATAACTACGTTACCTATATGCATAATCAAGTAAGAGAGCTTATGACAAATTACGGCAAGATTGATATTTTGTGGTTTGATTTTCACTATGACAATCTTACTGGCGAGGCATGGAGAGCAAGCGAGCTTGTTAAAATGGTTCGCAAGATAAATCCAGATGTAATTATTGATGACCGTCTTGGTGGCGATATTCGTGCAAAGGACAAGCCTGTTTTTGTTGGAGACTTTGGCTCACCAGAGCAAATGATTCCAAAATATGGTCTTACTGACTACGAGGGCAATCCTATTCCTTGGGAAACCTGTATGACTCTTAATGATAGCTGGGGGTATAGCCAACGAGACCAAAACTATAAGAGTGCAAGAAATGTTATCAATATGCTTGTTGAATGCACCTCAAAGGGTGGAAACCTTATATTAAATGTTGGCCCTGATGCTATGGGACGCATTCCAGAAAAAAGCATTGAGGTGTTAAAAGAGGTTGGAGAGTGGATGAAATATAATGGCGAGGCCATTTATAATTGCTCCTATTCAGGTCTTGAGAAGCCTGAGTTTGGTAGAATTACAAAAAACGATGACGCCTATTATTTATACGTTCAGGACCATTCAAGCGAAAGCGTTGTAGTTTACGATATTCCTGAAAAAATCAAGTGTGCTACTCTGCTTTGTGACGGCTCATTCCTTTCAATGCAGGAGCCTTGGAATGTTCATTCCTACTTGGTTGACGGACACACACCTACATTTACAAGAACTCCGCCATTTAATCGTTTAAACGGTGTTGGAAATGTAATAAAGCTTTGGATTGAAAAATAATTTTTATTTTTGCTGAGGTAATAATGTTCGATTTTATATATAAAATAAGTAATTTGCCCTTGCAAATTGTTTGTCTTGTTGGAATTTTAGTCCTTGGAGTTTTCTTCCTTGTAAAATTCTGTGATATTTTTGTTGACAGTGCTTGTGAAATAGCTAGAAAAATGAAAATTTCACCTCTTGTTATAGGTCTTACAATTGTTGCAATGGGAACATCCTGTCCTGAGCTTGCTGTTAGCACCTCTGACTCAATCAAGGTGCTTATAAATGGTGGCAATGCAAACGTTGCTCTTGGTAATGTTGTAGGCTCAAATATTTGTAATTTGCTCCTCGTTTTAGGACTTAGTGCAATATTTACACCTCTTACAGTAAAAAGAAGCCTTATTAAAAGAGAGTTTCCATTTTTAATTAGTATTTCTGTTCTGTTTGCTATATTTGGAATTTTCTTTGGCGTTCAATCACAGGGTGACCCCAATTCAATAACTCATGCAATCACTCGTTGGGAAGCGATTATATTTATAATTCTTATGATTTCTTACCTTGTAATGGTTGTAAAGTTTGCAAAAAAAGAACAAAAGGACGAGCTTCAAGGTGAAAATCCACAGGCACAGGATAATGAAGCCGAGGAAAAGGCAGACAAGCCATTTTGGCTAGTTATTGTTCTTTGCATAATCGGTCTTGCAGGTGTTATTATTGGTGGTGAAATGGTTGTTTGCGGTGCAAAGGGACTTGCAACACACGGTGCAAATGCAATTGGCATTGACCACGATTTAACCGAGGCACTTGTTGGACTTACTATTGTTGCTGTTGGAACCTCACTACCCGAGCTTGTAACAAGCGTTATTGCGGCAAAAAAGGGCGAGGTTGAGCTTGCAATCGGTAACGTAGTTGGCTCAAACATCTTCAATACTCTGTTTATTCTAGGTATTGCTGGTACAGTTTCACCACTAACAACAGGAAGCCAAATTATTGTTGACCTGTTAGTAATGCTTGGCGCAACTCTACTTGTGTTCTTAATGTCACTTAATAAAAAGCTTGAAAGATGGAACGGCATAGTAATGGTGCTTGTTTACGTTTTATATCTTGCTTATCTTGTTACAAGGACAGTGCTTTCTTAATAAAAAACAGAGGAACGAAAATTCGTTCCTCTTTTTTGTTATTTTTTAAGCTCGGAAATGATTCTTTTGCGTAGCCTTGCGAAAAATTCCTCGCAACGTGGATATTTTTTAAAGGTTAAGTCCTGCTCTGCCACCTCATCAAGAATTGCAATTGTTCTCTCTTTGCCGATTTTATTTTCAAGCATATATAGCATTGATACATCATCAAGCGCTTCCTTAAATACCTTTAAGCGAAGTGACGGAATGACACCATTTTTAACTGGGTAAACCGAGAATGCATCTCCGCTAGGGAATGCCTTTCCTGCATCGGTAACCTTGTATGGGTTAATCTGCTTTCTTGAATATTGTGTGTTATAGAAATTGTAGCCCCAGTGTAAAAAGCCCTTTAAGCCAAATTTATAAATTTGTGTGCCTATAATTCTATTTCTTTCGCTAGACATGCTAAAAAAGCGATTTGACACCTCAATTGTTTGCGCACAGCAATAATAGCCCCATAGCTCTGGTACCTTTGCCTCAATAAAGCGTTCAAGGCTATTTATCTCACAAACAGACACCTCAACTAGCCCTTGCTTGTAAAATTCCAGATTTGAAAGTGCATCGGTTAGCTTATAGCCCTTAACAAGTGGCTTTAAAATTGCCGATGCTCCCCTGTACTCATCAATGCAACGGTCATTAGGCTCGTCGGAAACATGGAAAAATACATGGTCGTTTGGAAGTCCTAGCGCCTTTATTTCCTTAATAAGTGCAGGGATTAGGGCTCGAAGGAAGGTTGCGTATTCGTCGCTTGTTGCACTTGTTTCCCAGCCAAAAATCCTTTGCTTTTCACCATTTACAGTAGCAATTACCTTTGGTGCATGCTTTGCGCCCCACTGTGTAAACATATGGTTGATTTCAAAGTATTTCATTCCACATTTCTTTGCCATATTTATATAGGTGTGTAAACGGCTAAAATCAAACACGTAGTCGCCGTTTTTGACCTCTATATCGACAAGCTGAGTGGTTGTTCTCTCTCCGCCCTCGTAGGTGTCAAGTGGTGGAGTTAGGACTGGCACAAGTATCATATTGATGCCGTGCTCATTTGCCATTTTCATATATTTTTCAATGAGGTCCCAGTGCTCCTTACTGTAAACCTCTACCTTATGGTAGTTTGCAATACAGTCAACGTGGAACCACTGTGTAAAGATAATTTCCTTGCCTTCAAGTGCTATTCTTTCGATTTTTAGCTTTTTTGTTACGTGGTACTCGCTTTCGCCATTAAAGATAAACTCAATTTCGTACATTCCTGCTTGAATATCGCTTGGAATATCAATGCTTACCCAAAGCGTCTTATAGGTCTTTTCAGCCTTGATTTTTCTTCTCTTTTTTGGGAAAAGAGGGTCTGGAAAGAGCCCTGGCTCTCTGTTTTGATAATTTCCATCGTCACGAGCTTCGTAGCATGGCATTTCTGACGGAACGTAGCCAATGTCAAATACCTTTATGTAGTCATTTAATCTTGACTTAATTTTATATGTATATTCTCCCTCACCCCTGTATGCAATTTGGTAGGACACGACGCTACCCCTTAGTGCCACCATTTTGCTCTCGCTTTTACCATATATTTTTTTTGGAAAAACCTTTGCAAGTGATGAAAGCTGTTTTAATTGTAGGCTCATAATTTTCTCCTTAAAATTTACTACAAGTTAATTTTATCATATTTTAATATGATATGCAACAAAAAAAGGCTCTTACCGAGCCTTTTTTATTTATTTTTTAACTAGCTTATATTCTGGGCTTCTTATTAAGATACCATCCTTTGTATATGCCGTACAGGAGCGATACGAACTAGCCTAAACCCTACTATTTAAAGCGCTTTTGGGATTGTCGTCATCGTCTTATGGCAATAAGCCTTCTTCCTTCGCACCCAAAATCATCTATAAGATAGTTAGGTTTTAGGTGCGTAGCATTTTAGAACGAGGCAAAAGGCTTGTATTCAAGGCAAAATTTTGCCG
>JAZQHJ010000018.1:0-24710 GCA_045540515.1 Eubacteriales bacterium | reverse complement strand
ATAAATCTTATCTTTCATATTTTTCCTCTCTAACCCTTGCAATTTACACTGTTTGGTTATATAATAAATTAAATATACGTCAATATAATTATATAATATTGCGTTTACTTATTCAAGAAAATTTTAATATTTTTTGGAGTTTTTATATGAAGCATATCAAAAATTGTAAAAGAATTGTAATAAAGGTTGGTACATCAACGCTTACATATGAGGGCGGTTCTCTTAATTTTAGAAGGATTGAAACGCTTGTAAGAACCATTTCAGATTTTAAAAATGCAGGGCACGAGGTTGTGCTTGTTAGCTCTGGTGCTGTAAGCGCTGGTTATGCAAAGCTTGGGCTAAATGAATATCCTGACACGCTTGAAAAGAAGCAAGCCTGTGCAGCCGTTGGTCAAAGTCAGCTAATGAAGCTATATGAGAATTTCTTCTCAACCTATGGCTATACCGTTGCTCAAATTCTTATGACTAAGGACGTTGTTGACGACTCCCATAGATTGGAGCTTGTAAGAAATACCTTCTACTCACTTATTGAAATGGGCTGTATTCCGATTGTTAACGAAAACGACTCTGTTTCCTGTGACGGTATTAAGTTTGGTGGAAATGATACGCTTTCTGCCTATGTTGCAATTGCTTGTAATGCTGACCTCATTATAAATCTTAGTGATATTGACGGTCTTTATGATAAGGACCCAAGGAAGCATACAGATGCTAAGCTTATTGACAGGGTTGACGTTATAAATGACGAGATTAAGGCTTATGCAGGTGGTGCAGGTACTACACGTGGAACGGGTGGTATGATTACAAAAATCAATGCTGCTGAAATTGCATCCAAAAGTGGTATTCCGATGCTTATTATCAATGGTGAAAATCCACTTGTGCTTTACGATATTTTGGACGGAAAGCATATTGGAACTTACTTTGCAGCAAATAAATAGGAGATTTTTATGGAGCTATTTGATAAAATTTCACAAATTTGCCAAGATGCAAGAGTGGCATCTCTCTCACTTGCAAATGCAAGTGGCGCTGAAAGAAATAAAATCCTTATTGCAATGGCAAATGAAATAAGAAATGGCTATGCCGATATAATTAAGGCTAATGCTATCGACCTAGAAAACGCAAAGGCAAACGGCATTAAGGATGCCATGCTGGACAGGCTTATGCTAAATGAAAGCAGAATAAATGGAATAAGCGATGCTATTTTGTTTGTTGCTTCTCTTTCTGACCCTATTGGCACAGGCGAGGCATTTACAAGGCCAAACGGTCTTTTCATTCAAAGGCTTCGTGTTCCTCTTGGCGTTGTTGCTATGATTTATGAGGCAAGACCAAATGTTACACCTGATGCAGCATCTCTTTGCATTAAGAGTGGTAATGCCGTTATTCTTCGTGGTGGCAAGGAGGCTATCAATTCAAACAAGTGCATAGTTGGCTTGATTCGCAAGGCTATTAAGGATTGTGGCTTTGATGAAAACTGCGTTTCCTTAATTGAGGACACCACAAGGGAGAGTGCCTCTGTTCTTATGAAAATGCGTGGAGGAGTGGACGTTTTAATTCCTCGTGGTGGTAAGGGACTTATTAAAAATGTTGTTGAAAATGCATCCGTTCCTGTTATTGAAACTGGTGCTGGCAACTGTCATTTGTATGTTGATAAGAGTGCAAGCATTGACATGGCGCTTTCTGTTGCAATCAATGCAAAATGCTCCCGTCCCTCTGTTTGTAATGCTATTGAAACCGTTTTGGTGCATAAGGATGTTGCAAATCAGTTCCTTACTAAATTCTATGAGCAAACAAGGAGCTTCAACCTAGAATTTAGAGGATGTGCCGACACGTGTGCGATTTTAAAGGATATTACTCCTGCAACAGATGAGGATTTTGATACGGAATACGATGACTATATCATTTCCTGTAAGGTTGTTAATGACGTATATGAGGCTGTTTCCCATATAAGAAAATATTCAACAGGACACAGTGAGGCAATCATTACAGAAAATGCAAGAAATGCAGACTATTTTGTTAACAATATTGATAGCTGTGCGCTTTATGTAAATGCATCAACTCGCTTTACTGACGGTGGAGAGTTTGGCTTGGGTGCAGAGATTGGTATTTCTACTCAAAAGCTACACGTTCGTGGTCCTATGGGGCTTAGTGCACTTACTACTGAAAAATATATTATTAAGGGTGATGGTCAGGTTCGATGAAGGAATTGATTTTATGTAAATATGGCGAAGTGATTTTAAAGGGTGCTAATCGTTCCGATTTTGAGGCTAAGATGCTTAAAGAATTAAGACAAAGAGCAAGAAGGATTGGAAATTACAAGATTTTCTATTCTCAAAGCACTGTTTACATTGAGCCACTTGACGATGATGCGATTTTTGCAATTGATGACATGTACGACCAGGCAAAGCACGTTTTTGGCTTTGTTGGTGTTACAAAGGCAATTGCTTGCAAAAAGGATATAAACGAGATTATACGTGTTACAAGGGAATATATTCCACAAAAGCTTGTAGGCGCAAAAACCTTCAAGGTTGAGGCAAAGCGTTCTGATAAGCGATTCCCTATGACATCCCCAGAAATTTCCATGGAGGTTGGCGGTGCTATTCTCTCCTGTGTTCCAAAAATCAAGGTTGATGTTCACAACCCTGATATAATTGTTCGTGTTGAAATAAGAGAGAGTGAGGCATACATTCACGCAGGACAGGAAAGAGGCGCAGGAGGTATTCCTTATGGCACAAGCGGTCGTGGACTCTTGCTTCTTTCTGGTGGAATTGACAGCCCTGTGGCTGGATTTATGATGGCTAAGCGTGGTGTTCAGCTTGAAGCGGTACATTTTGAAAGCTATCCATACACCTCTGAAAGAGCCAAGGAAAAGGTGCTTGAGCTTGCAAAAATTTTATGCGATTACACAATGAGAATAAGGGTTCACGTAATTTCTCTTACAGAAATTCAAGAGCTTTTAAGGGATAACTGTGATGAGGAGTATTTTACTCTATTGCTACGTCGCTATATGATGGCACTTTCGTTAAGGCTTGCTCACGATTACGACTGTGAGGCTCTTATCACAGGCGAAAGCCTTGGTCAGGTTGCATCACAGACAATGAAGGCAATTTCTGTTGTTAACGAAATGGCAGATATTCCAATTTATCGTCCTTTGATTGGCATGGATAAGAATGAAATTATTGAAATTTCAAGAAAAATCGGTGCATTTGACACCTCAATTCTTCCATATGAGGATTGCTGTACCGTATTCACTCCAAGACACCCTAAAACTCGACCAGACCTTGCCTCTGTGCTTGAACAGCAGAGCCGTCTTAATTTTGATGAGCTTGTCGAAAGGGCATATGCAACACGTCAAAAAATAGTTGTTACTCAATTCAGAGATAACAAGATAGAGCCTTGACACGCTTTTACTATTGTGGTAAAATAAAGGTGTGAGGTGGTCAGAATGAAAAACAAAAGATTTCTAACCTTTACTGAGGATGATGGCACTGAAACCGTTTACGAGGTTATTGATGAATGCACCATTAACGGTCAGGACTATGTCGCTATTACTCCTACTGAATACTATGTTTTAAAAAAGGTTAAAAGCGGTAAAAAAGAGGACCTTTATGTCCCTGTTGAGGGCAAGGAGCTTGATAATGCTTGTCAGGTCTTTGATGCAAGAATAAATATTATCGATCATGATGATAATCAAAAATAACACAGCTTTTGAACGTCAAAAAGAATTAAAATTATATTTTTGTATATACTATTATTAGCCCTTTGAATGGGCATAAAAAGTCAATATCCTGCTTAGTGCGTGATATGGCGATGTATTCAACCTACAATTATAAAACGGAGCTCAATATTCTATGCTGGGATGCAGGCCTCCTGCTTTCTTCCTCTTAATGAGACATTTGTCGGTCGAAGATTTGCAGACGTTGGAAGCAACAAAGGCATTATGAGAGCACCACCTTGCTAAGGGCAGGGTTAAAGGATTGTTATACACGGCTCGGTGGGTACAATATAAAAACAAAAGCGTTGCAATGCAACGCGTTTTTTGTTTGGTTATATAATTTTGATAATCTATTTATATAAAGTAAATTTTTTCTTGACAAAGTCACAAATAACTTCTTGCAACAAACCTCTTCACAAACAAAAAACACCCGTTTGGGTGTTTTTTGTTTGTGGCGCAGGATTTGGGATTTGAACCCAAGCAACGCTATTCACGTCCTACGAGATTTCGAGTCACGCCTCTTCAACCACTTGAGTAATCCTGCATTTTTATACTTGCCTATGTAGTATAACACAAAAAGACTTGTATTTCAAGTAAAAAAATCAGCCACAAAAAATTCGTAGCTGATTTTTATAGAGTTTTGTCTTGTTTGTTCTTTTGGTGCTTTGATTTGGTGAGCTAAATTATGCTTTTTACAAATGCATATTTTTCTATGTAGCGCTTGCTTTTGCCGTTTTCCCAGCTTCCAAATCTTTCGTAGGTGTCAGGACCGACAAAGCCTGGCTCCTGCTCAACGGTGTGGAATGGTCCAAAAAGATTTCTGTTTCCTATTGTTAGTGTAAGGGTTATTTTGTTCTTGCCTTTTTTAAGAAAATCAGACACGTCAAGGCTTCTTTCAAGCATCATTCTGCCCACACTCTTACCGTTTACCTCAACGTCAGCCATAAGGAATGGCTTTTCTATTACAAGCCTTGCATTTGTATTATCAACATTTATCTCCTTGCTTATTGTGATATCACCTGCAAGGAATGGATAGCCGTCGGTGATAAGATTTGACACAGTGGTCATTTGCTCTGCAATATAAAAATCGCTACCAAGCAAAATTCTATCATTTTTACCATTTTCAAAATTGCCATACACTCCAAAATCGCCTCTTAAATATATAGGCTCAATTTCGGTATCATATGCAAGGCAATTTTTAAGTCCCTCGGTTACGTTTTCGCCAAAGAGTGCATAGTGAACATTTTCGCCCTGATAAAATTCCATTTCTATTATGATTTCGTTTGTGCCTTTTTTAATAGCAGATGCAATATCATAGCGTTTTTTTGCCACTTCAAGGTCAATTTCTTGACACAGGGTGCCTTCTTTTCCGTTTATCTTGACATTTATTACGCTTTCATTTTCTATGAAAAGGTCGCATTTTTTAGGCTCCTTTTTTACCTCAAAGTCATATTTAAGGAATAGCTTGCCGTTGTATTTTCCCTTAATTAGCTCTTCAAGGGCGCACAAATGATATCGCTTTTGAGTGTAGTCCACTCCATTTTTTGAGTAGCATAGGGTATCAAGGGTTAGATAGTTATCAACCGCTTCACACTCAAAGGTGCCATTATCTATATATATTTCTTGCTGTTGCTGTTTGTTGTCAGCAACCTTGCTTGACGGGTACAAAATAAAGGCTTGTCCCTCGTCAAAATCGACACAGGTCGGCACATTTTCATATTTTTTAGTTGCAATATTATATAAATCAAAGGAGCTTGCACCTTTTACATTTATGGTTATGCTTGTTCTTTTTCCAAGATTTACGGCATAGATAAGGTCCGTACCGTCGTTTCCCTGTCTATATGTTAATCTAACGGAATCGTTGTCCTTTACCTGTACTGGCTGTGCGTTTTTAATTTCCTCCCAGCTTGTGTTGCTTTCAAGATAGGAATACTCGTATTTCTCGCCCTCGATATATGTTGGCTTGCCCTGTGTTAAAAGCACCTTGCCCCCTGCCATTACATATTTATAAAGAAGGTCGGCTGTGGCTTTATCCATTGTATAGATAAGTGGAAAAATTATATAATCGTACTTACATTTTCCAACAATAAGGGATTTGCCCTCAACTCTTGCATGCTTTGCCATTATTGTCTCATCAAGGAAATGGAATGCCACTGCGTTTTTGCCAAGAGTCTTAACTAGCTCTTGAACAGAGTCTTCAAGCGGTTTAATTCCTGAACGATTGGTGCTATCAAAGCGCTTGTAGTCAAAATAGGTGCTTCTTATTGGGTGAAGAACTCCAACATTTACATATTCCTTGCTTGTTGCAAGAGTCTTACCAAGATATGAAAAATAGTCATTGAATTGTAAAAAGCCCTTTTTAACCCAAGGGTTTACGCTTGAAAAATGTGCCGGATAGTCTCTTTTTCTTTGCCCGTGCTCCTCAAAGGGTAAAAGGTGGTGGCACATTAGGTTCACGCCGTGAACGTATTGACATTCTGCGATTTTTTTGAGCTCCATTGGAGTTATATTCCAACCACAGCCTGCAAAGGTTTCGGTAAGTATTTGCTCCTTGCCAAGCTGATTACTAACGCTTACTACCTGTCTTTCTGCAAAGCCGTCCGAAATCCAAGAGCCAAGATAGTCAATTCCAGGAATATGCTCGTATTCATAAAATGGCATAATACCAGCACAACAAAGCATTTGTCCGTCAAGAGAGCCCTCCTCAATGTAGTGGCCTGTTAGCTTGTAGCCGTTTTCATCGCACCAGTTGTATATTTTTTTTGCATAGCTATTTAGCATAAGCTCCTGCATTGCTCTCCAAAACTTATATCTAAATGCTCTATATCCATCCTTTTCAACAAAGAGCAAGCCTAAATCGTCAAAAATGCTCTTTCCATAGGTCTTTTCAAAGTATTCAGGAAGCACGCTTGTGTAAGGAGTGTCCCAACGATAGTATTGTGGCTCGTCGGTGAAAAATCCCTTTAAGCCGTGCTTGTCTCTTTTTTTGTATTCATTATGGGTTAAGGCAATAAACTTATCAACAACGCTTGGATTTAGAATATCGGCTGTTGACGTGGAATAATGCTCATAAACATTAAGACAGGTATTACAGGGGCTATTTACTCTTTTAAGGGCACTTCCACTTATATCGTATGATACAAGTGCATTTTCGTCATAGCTACCGATTGTATGAGTTAGGTATTTATCGTGATTTTCAATATCTTCAAGGAGCTTTCCTCCTACAAATCCACTTGGCCAGCCATTTTCATCGTAGGCATACGCCTCCATACCGAGCCCACTTGCTCTTTTTGTGCAAGCCTCTATGCACTCATGCCATTTGTCGCCAAGATACGGAGTTTTAAGTCCACCTCTTGCGTGCATAAAAAAGCCACCTATTCCATTTTCATTCATCCATTCAACCTGTTTTACGAGCTTTTCCTTATCTAGCTCATCATTCCAGGCCCAAAATAGAACTGCTCTATATTTTTTCTCTACCTGCTTCATTGCATGCTCCTTTTAAAATTCTGTTTATATTTTAGCACACAATAATAAATAAAAGCAATAGAAAAGGAGCACCTTTTTTAGGCGCTCCCTTGCTTTTAATATTTTTTGTCAAGACATTTGTATATAATAAAGGTTATCATCATCAAAAATGCATTTATTAAAAATACAAATATTCCGAAATTGTAGGTTTCTGATACAGATTCAGAAATTAGAAGGAAAAAGAATGTTAAAACGCTAAATATTACTGATGCTATTATGTTTACATTTCTTACTTTTCCTGCCTTTGAAATCTCCGAGCTAGTCATATGCGAATATATAAGCACTACCTTGAAGCTAGCACAAAAATCATGAATTGCCTTAAATAATATTGCAGGCATTAAAATAATTGCTCCAAAGGTTAATGCCATCATCCCTGTTGGCTGTAAAGCTCCATAATATGTTTGTGAAAGAGGGAAAAACAGCATCACAAATACCATTAGTATAGTTGTGCTTATGTAAACTGGTATATGCTTGTGATAAAGATTGCTATTATATGCATTTACAAAGCTTTTGTTCTTTTTTATAGAAAAGAAAACCACAAAGCCAAAAAGTACAATTACAACGGCAAGGGTAATCATTGTAGCAACGGATAGCTTCATTTCAAAGAACACAGGCTTTTTACTTTCAATAATATAGCCTAGTGGCAAAAGAGATATTGCTACTGACACAGCCATTATGCTTGCCATAATAAGAACGGCTGTTTTCTTTAATAATACATATGACCTGCTTGCAAAGGCAATTATTGCCATTACTAGCGAATAGAGTGCAACAATCAAATAAAATCCTGCAACAAGGGGAAGCAAAACACTACCTAGTGCAAAGGGAAAATACTCTCCTCCCCTAATGCCTGTGCTTTCCTTCATTTCTGAATATCCCTTTATTATATCTACAAGGGAAATGCTTTCATCAAAAATCAAGGAAAATAGGCTTATTGATTCAAAATGCTTTGCACCTGTATTTATTGTTATGAAGCTTATGAATGGAACAATTACAAGAAGTAAAATTCCGATTAGCAGTAAAATCGCGCATACCTTTTCATAGGTGCCACCTGCCTTGCTTGTTGGCGAAAAGGATGGGGTTGAGCTTGACCTACCTCTTCCCGAGCCACTATTTGTATTAAAGCCTGAATATTTGCCGTTTGCAGGCTTGAAGGCAAATGGACTTGCCACCGAGCTTATTGTGCTCATTTTGTTCTCCTTAAATGTCTTTTATATGAATTGGGGCTCCCTGTGTCGCAAGGGACACAGGGGGGGATAATTTATGCGTTTTGTGCGCTTCTCTCCTTGGCAATTGCGTTGTGAAGCTTTTCGTTAACTATGTCGTAATTGCAAATTTTAACCTCTTTAATTACGTTTACCAGGTCAAATAAGCAAAAGATGTATAAAACAACTGCAATAGCAAGTCCTGCAATAACGTTAAGAGCTGTAACAATGCCAGCAACAACAGCAACTCCGAGCTTGATAAAGCCCATTTTGTTGCTTTGCGCATAGAATCTGTCAATGCCTAAAAATCCAAGAAAAATTGATAGAATCACACCAAGAGCAATGCTCTTTGTTTTTGCGTTATCAACCTCATCATAGCATGAGTCAGGCGCTTCTCTTAATCTTCTTTTGTAGTTTTCAAAGCCCTCAAGTGGGAGCTTCTTTTGATATTTTTTTACTAATGCCTTTTCATTTTGCTCTGTCATTTTTCAGTACTCCTTATTTTACATTTACAGTAACTGTATGCTTGCCGGCTCTGAAGTCTGGAACTGTGCGTCCCTGTACTGCCTTGCCGTCAACAATTAGCTCAATTTCATAATCCTTAGCCTTTTTGCTTGGATTGTTAATTGTTATTTCGTACTCTGCTCCTCTGAAGCTTCTTGTCATTTTTGCCCCTGCAAATGGTAGGTGTGGCTCAATAACAAGTCCCTCATAGCTTGGTCTTGCACCAATTAGGTAGTTTTCCATTGTATTTGTGTACCAAGCAACTGAGCCTGTAATCCAGCTATATTCCATTTGGAATGCGCTATTCTTGTGCTCTGGTCCAAAGTAGCAGTTTGAGAACATATATGGTAAGCATTTGTTCTTAATTTCTGTATTTTCGCCAACAATGTAGCCAGGAGCAATTTTCTTAAATAGCTCGTACGCTAAATCTGCCTTGCCATATTTGAGCAAGCCAAGAATCATCCAAATATTGGTGTGTGAGTAAATTGTTCCATTTTCACAAATACCTGGCTCCATAGCGGAGATACGTCCGATTGTTGAGTCAAATTCCTTAAAGGAAGGTGTAAGAAGCATATATCCAACAGGTGTTAGCATATGCTCATCCATTGCCTTAATTACTGTGTTTGCTCTTTCCTCGGATGCAACGCCTGATACAAGTGACCAGCATTGTGATTCCATAAACATCTTTGCATATTTGTTTTGCTTTGAGCCAAGTGGTGAGCCATTATCTGTGTAACAGCGTAGATACCATTCTCCGTCCCAAGCATTTTCATTGATTGCGTTCTTTATGCTTTCACGTCTTGCAAGGTAATTTGCTTCCTTTTCCTTGTCTCCTAGGAATGAAGCGAGCTCTGCCATTTCAAGAAGAGCCTGTGCGTAAGCAATTGATAGCCATACGCTTTCTCCCTTACCCTCCTTACCAACGCCTGTTAATGAGTCGTTCCAGTCACCAAACTTGATAAGAAGTAGGTTGTGTGAGCCCTTGTTGCTTTCAAGGAAGTCGAGTGCTCTGTCCATATGTCCATATACGGTTGCCTCGCCCTCATCTCTGAATGGAACAACCTCTGAGAGAAATTCAACGTCGCCTGTTTCACGAAGATACGCTGTAAGAGTAAATTCAAGCCATAGCGCAGAGTCGGAGTATGCCTTTGTGTCAACTGGGTTCCAGCCACGAACAGCCATTCCACTTGCGTATTGATTTGAAACTGCCTCTCTTAAAATTTGCTTTGTTCTTTCGTTTTTGAAGGATACCACTCCAAAGCCGTGCTGAACGATATCACGATAACCATTATAGCCCCATCTACACCAGGTTGCACCAAAGTTTGTTGCGTGCTTGCCCCAGAAGTTGATAAGTCTATCAAGATGCTCATCCTCTGTTGTGATATGGTTCTTTGTATAAAGAGCCTTGTAGTATGCCTTTGTTTGCTCAAAGTATTCATCCTGCTTTGTTAAATACTTTTCTGCAAGTGCTAGGCTATCGTCCTCGCACTCCCTTGCGCCAAGCATAAGATTGATGCTTTGCTCAGCTCCTGCTTCAAGCTCAACATCAAAGCGAAGTGAGCAAATTGTTGCATTTGCACTACCAATTGAATTTTGGCTAACTCCTGTTCTTACAACCTCTGGTGATGCAATTGTTCCGTACTCACCAACGAATACGTTTTGGCATCCCTCTGAGCCAGAGATTTTATAGTCAGCGGTCATAAATGCAGTTAGGTAATTGTGTGGCTTAATGAATGGATGCTTGGACATATAGAAGGTGTTTCTTTCCTTGTCGAAGCGAGTGCAACGATACATTGTATCGCCATAGCTATCAAAGCCCCACTTGAATTTGAATTGAATTTGGCTGTATGTAAAGATTGAGTAGGAACGCTTTTTATTGCTGTCGTTTCTGATTCCTAGCTTCCAAAGCTCAACTGCATCTGTTCCTGTTGGAACAAATAGACGCAATGATGCAAGAGTGTCACAGGTCTTGTTCTCAATGTAGGTATATCCAAGGCCTTGAACGCATTTATAGCTTTGGTATGGGTGACAAACTGGCTCCCAGTTAAGTGTCCAAAATTCGTTTGTTTCGTTGTCTTTAATGAAGATAAGACGGTTGTAGAGGTGGTCCTTTCCAAAAACGTCGTAGTCACAAATTCTACCAACACCTGTATAAAGCTGAATACCCTCAGTGCCATTGATTTGGTAATCAAAGCATCCAATACCTGTTTGATGCACGTTTGCATAACAGGAATCGTTAAATAAAAAGTTGTCAAATGGACGTGGAGTATTTGGTGCTGTTATAATAAATTCGTCTCCACTTTCGTTAAAATAACCGTATTTGTATTGCATTGTTTTGTTCCCCTTTAACTAAAAATTATTAGCCTATAAAGTCATTTTGGATGTAGTACTCACCCTTCAAGGTTTTTTCATAAGCTCTTGCTACACTTGTAATATGTGAAACAGATGTTTCAAAAACACTTTCCTTTCGGTCGTAAACGACTGTGCTTTGTCCGTCCACGGATTTTAGGCTACCTAGCCTTGTTACACAAAGTGCATAGCCTGAGTTGATAAAATAATATGAATATTTTTTACATACATCGTTTGATAAAACTACCTCTAACTCGTAAAGTAGATTCTCCTCTACCTCAATTTCTGCCTTTTGCTCATCAGTAAGCGTTGTAAAATGCTGTGGCTTTGGCATTACTATTAGCACTGTGTAAAGCGTACTAAATAGGTCGATTTTTTCTGGGCTGTTGTTTGATGTATCAAATGAATATTGTCCGTCAAGGCTTTGTATTAAATATCCGCCATATGGACTGTCCTGAACCTTAAAGGTTACATCATAGCCACCATAGCTTATGCCGTTTGCCTTGGTTTTTATTCTTATTGTATAAACGGTTGGGATTGTCTTGTCGGATGAAACAAGATAATCGCTAAAGCCTGCATAAACGGAGTTTGTTGCTGTCCATTTAATTGCAGTCTCCTCTCCCTCTCCTATAAAGGAAAGCGCCTCAGCCTTAACCTTTACTATTGTATGAGTATCATAGTATTCGCTAAGGACATAGAAGCAATCATCATTTTGCTTGCTTATTTGAAGGGTTATATATCCCTCGCCCTCGCCCTTTGCATAAATTTGGAAATGCTCCTGTGAGCTATTAAGCCCGTACTCACCTAGCACCGCCTGTCTTTTTTCGTTTGCACTGGCGTATTCAATCTCATAATCAGCAAGTGCCTTAGCAAACTCCTCATCAGTCATATCCTTATATTCTGCATCAATGCGTATTGGCTTTTTTGGAAGGCTTGGCACAATTGCCACCACCTCGTCGCCAACAAAGGTTGTAAAGAGCTGACCAAATGCATTTGTGATATATGTTGAGCTTGCTATTACCTTTTGAGGGTAAATTTTTTCACAGGTTAGGTAATAAACTGCACCTGTTTCGCCACTTTGTGTTTTATCCTTGTCTAGCATTAAAACTGTTTTTAGAGTATCATCATTTGGCTTTGTTAAATATAGACCAAAATTATTTATTGCAAGTACCGCAGCAGATGCACTGCTAAAATTGTTATAAATTGCTGGATTTATATATGATGAAAGTGGCTTTAAAATAGCATCCTCAACACCTGCGCCATTCATTGTGTAAACGTGGTTTCTTCCCTCAACGGTTACATAGAACAGGCTTTTTGATGACATTATTTTGTTTCCGATTAAAACTGTTTGGGACTCTTCCTTGCCGTCCCTTGTGTATTTGATAGTGAATTTGGCTTGACAGGTATCCTCTGTAAGACCGTATTCCGCCATTTTTGCGCTATCAACATCTCTATATATATTTGTGTCCTTTGGCACAATTGGAAGCCTTGTATATGAAGCAAGGTAGGCAAAAACTAGCTCTGTGTAACGAAGGCTCTCATAGCCCTTTATTACCATTTCCTTATTGCCCTTTGCATCCTCCTTCATATAAAAGCCATATTCTCCGTGCTCATTTATTACATCTATTTCCTTAATATCAGTGCTATTTATTTCGGGATAAAGGGACACAAACGCATTCAAGTAAAGTCCCTCTCCCTCCCTTATTTCAGGCACGTATGGCTCCTGCTCCTCAAAAAGCATTGGAGCAAAAACAAAGGAATATAGCAAAACCAGTACCAGAGCAATTGCACCAAGCGTGCTTAGTGTAATTATTTCCGACCTTTTCATCTGTGCTTTCTCCTGAAAATTACAACTGCACCACAAATAAGAATTATGGCAGTTGGGATTAGGATAAGACAGGCTGTTGTCGTCTTTGCCTGCTTTTCAGTAATTTTAAGGTCATAGTTTTCAAACACCTTATAGCTGATATTTACTGGTGTTTGTACAGAGGTTATAACATGTGTTATTGAAAGAATAATATCCTTATTTGGATTTGAAGAATCTGAAAGTGCCTCATCAGAAGCAAAGCCACTGCTTGGCACAAAGAGTAGATATGAATATTCATCGTGAGGAAGTCCACCGTCAACGCCATCAATACGTCTTGTAAAAGCCGTCATTGCCATAACTGAATATACTCCGTCCTCACCATCCTTAATTGCCTTATCGGTTGTGTTATATAATGCTTGGGTGAAGGCATAGTTTTTCATATCATAATAGCCCTCATTTGTTTGATAATCAGGCTTGATTGTAAATGATGTTGAATTTGAAAAATATGGTCTTGCTGAGCTTGAATCCTTTAAATAGGAAAGATATGTAAGCGCAGCAGCCTGTCCTGAATGCTCTGCTAGGAATGAAAAATCATCGCCAAGAATATTTGTGCTTGGGTCTGTAATTTTGTCATTTACTGTATCATTGTCAACAACAATTCCTGCCTTTGCTTCAAGTAAGCCATAGAGGTTTACATATCTATCATCATAGTCAGGATTTGCAAAGAACATTACGCTTCCGTTTGAATCAAGATATTCATCAATTACTGTAATCTCACTGTGCGTAAAGTCGTTTTGAGGTTGATTTATTACAACAAGGGTTGCATTGCTCGGAATCTTTGTTGTTGCAATATCTATTTCTGCAACGTCAAAGCCACATGCCTGAAAGGTTGTCCAAAGCTGTGAGGGTGCATTTGTATTCGATTGCAAGGTCAGTGATTCTCCGTGCTTGGTTGTGAAATATACGGTTGGCACCTCAATGTGTGAAAGTGACAAGAATGCAGCTGCAAAGATTGCCTCTCCGTTGTATGCATATAGTGAGCCGTCCTCTGATGCGAAGCCATAAAAGGCTCTTGCTGCATACACCTTAAAGTGCGTTCCGTAATTTCCATCCGTTCCCTTTTTAGCAATTATTATTGGGTCAGTTATTCCAGAAAGAAAGCGTTCTATCTCCTGAAAGTTGTCCTTAAAGAAGGATGGCTCCCTTTGAATATCTCTGTATGATATTGTAACCTCATCGTATCTGTCTGCTAGCTGTGTTGCGGTAGAGTGAACATATGAAAGGGCTTGACCACTTTCAAGGTTTGTGTAATGCTCCTTTGCATAGTCCTCATCACAACAGAAAATAATTTCTATTGACTCGGCAAGGTCGGTATCATCAAGAAGGTCGGTTAGCTCATCAGAAATTGTGTAAAGCCCCTCCTTGGTCATATCGGTGTACCAGTTATTTCTGTCACCAACAATTGTCAAAATCGCATTTAAAAATATGAGAATTACAATTACTAGTGCAACAATGCCATAGCCTGTTAGCCTTTGCTTTAATACCTTTTTATCTAAGGAGTTTAATTTCTTCATATTTTAGTACCTCCTTAGTTGTTTCTTCTTGCCTTATAAACTCTTGCTGTTAAGAAAACAAACAAGCCAGTTAGCATAAGGTAATAAAGTAATGCGGTGTAATCAAATATTCCGTGTGTAAAGGATGTAAAGCGTGAGTAGATTGAAAAACAGCTTAAAATCCTTCTTATTGCTTCATTTTCAATAAGATTATTTAATGAGCTAAGAAGCATAAATGAAAGTAATACTGCAATTGTTACAACAAGCGTTGCAAATTGATTTTCTGTAATTGATGAAACGAAAATTCCTATTGCGATAAACGCAGCACCTATTAAAAATAGTGCAAAATAGCTTCCAAAAATCATTCCACCATTGATATTTATTGTTTCTGTGATTGTATCATAGGTAGCAAATGCACAAAGTGGGATTAGATTGATAAGTGAAAATACAATGTAGATAACGAACATTGTAAGTGCTGAAAGATACTTTCCTAAAACTATTCCTATGCTACTTACAGGTGAGGTTAAAAGTAAAACCTCGGTTTTTTGCTTTCTCTCCTCGCTAAAGCTACGCATTGTAAGGATTGGCAAAAAGATTATCATAAAGTAAATTATCATAGAAAAGAAGGTTGATGTATCGGATGTTCCTGTGTCAAATAAGAAGGTCGAAAGGCAAAAGATGAAGGAGGAAACACAAATGGCTATTATTAAAAATATGTAGCCTATCCAGCTTGTAAAATATGAACGCATTTCTCTTTTATATACTGCTAACATAGTTTTCTCCTTTACTTATTTGATATAAGCTTGATAAATGCATCCTCAAGCTCAGACCCTGCTGCTTCAAGTCCCATAATTGGATAGGACTTCTTTGCAAGGGCATTGAAAATAGGCTTTCTTACATCAACGCCACTAGCACATTCAACAATAAATACGGACGTTTCTCCACCACGTGACACCTCGGTTACTCGGCTAACTCCTGGGATTGCCTTTAATATTGAGGCAACCTCCTTGCTTGGTCCTGCAACTGAAAGCTTTATTGCACTTGAATTGCCCGATGATGAGATTGTTGATATTTTTTCGTCTGCAACGATTTTTCCCTCATTCATTACAATAATTCTGTCGCATACTGCCTGTACCTCGGCAAGAATGTGTGACGAAAGAATTACAGTATGCTTCCTTCCAAGGCGACGAATAAGGTTACGAATTTCGATAATTTGCACAGGGTCAAGTCCTACGGTCGGCTCATCAAGAATAATAATTTTTGGGTTGCCAACAATTGCCCCTGCAATTCCCACTCTTTGCTTATAGCCCTTTGAAAGCGTTGAGATAAGCTTATTCCTTACATCGTAAAGCTTAACAACCTCGCAAACCTCCTTTAAGTGGCTCATCTTGTTTAGCTTACAATCCTTTAAATCATAAACAAATTCAAGATATTCAAGCACGGTCATATCAGAATAAAGGGGTGGGTTTTCTGGTAAAAAGCCGATATGCTTTTTTGCCTCGCTTGGCTTTTGGTCTATGTCAATCCCTTCAATAATTACCGTTCCAGCGCTTGAACAAAGGTAGCCTGTTATAACGTTCAGGGTTGAGCTTTTTCCTGCTCCGTTTGGTCCAAGCAAGCCAACAATTTCTCCGTCCTTAATGGTAAAGGAAATGTCGTCAACGGCATAGAGTGAGCCATATTTTTTGACTAGATTTTTAACTTCTATCATTTTTACTCCTATTGCTTTCCATATTACTTACATAAATATACATTTTAAAGTATAGCATATAATATTAAATAATGCAATATTATATTTTACCATCAAAGTAAATTTTTACCTTTTTGTTGATTTTTTCATAAGTGTATGCTATACTTTTCTAAGTGCTTGACATGAGCAACAAAGAGAGGTGACGAAATGAAAAAGAATTATGACGCAATGCACACATGGGATTTATACTCAAAGGCTCTTACTGTTGACTATCAGCAGAGCATTGAGCAGGGGCTTGATATTGAAAAATACAAGGATTTAATTCTTGCCATTAACAAAATGCCCTGTGATGAAAGCAAAGAAAAAATGGCTGATATTATTTTTGAAATTATCAGCAATGCAAATATGGTACAGGACTATAAATACAATGAGCCCTCAGCCCTTGATGAAATTAAAAAGCTAAGGCAAAAATACCCAATAAAAAAGGCTAGGCTTAGCAAAAAATCTCTCAAAAACAAGACACAGGGTGCGTGGTTTGGCAGAATTTGTGGTTGCTTACTTGGTAAGCCCGTTGAGTCTCTTTGGAAGGAGGACCTTTGGGAGATTTTAAAAAAATCTGACAATTATCCTCTTAATAGATACATCAGCCTTAACGATGTTCCAAGCAAGACCTTGGAAAGAATTCCTTGGTTAAAGGAGTGGCGCAGTGGCGCTTTTATTGACTCTGTTTTAGAAAAGGGCTATGTACCATACGATGATGACACAAACTATATGGTTCTTGCACAGGAGCATATTAAGCGCTTTGGACGTGATTTTGCTCCCAGACATATGGGTATAACATGGCTTGATTTACAGCCTAAGCACGCATATTGTACTGCTGAAAGGGTTGCCTACATAAATTTGGTAAATGGCATTGAGCCACCATATTCTGCAACATATAAAAATCCTTATAGAGAGTGGATTGGCGCACAAATTCGTGGTGACTACTTTGGCTATATCAATCCAGGAAATCCTGAGCTTGCTGCTGAAATGGGCTGGCGTGATGCTTCAATTTCCCATATTAAAAATGGAATTTATGGTGAAATGTGGGCTTGCGCAATGATTGCCAGTGCCTACTCTACAAGCAATATGGTTGATATTGTTCGTGCAGGTCTTGGTCAAATTCCAAAAACTAGCCGTCTTTATGAGGCAATTGACTCCGTTATTTGCGATTATGAAAGCGGGGTTAGCTGTGAGGATGCATTTAACAAGCTTTACGAAAAATATGATGACCATAATGGACATCACTGGTGCCACACAATTTCAAATGCAATCTCCGTTGCAATTTGCTTGCTTTACGGTGGTGGCGATTTTGAAAAATCAATTTGTATGGCTGTTCAAGCAGGCTTTGATACCGACTGTAATGGTGCAACGGTTGGCTCAATTGTTGGTATTGTAAATGGCTATGACGGTATTCCTCAAAAATGGCTTGAGCCACTTAATAACACGCTTGAAACAACAATCTTTGGATACGATAAGGTTAAAATCACAGATTGCGTTAAAATCACCCTTGAACACACAAAATAACAAAAAAAGCAGACACGTGGTCTGCTTTTTTTACTTCTTTTGTAGCTGTTCCTTATTAAATTGAATGGTGTATAGACTGTGATATTTGCCCCTTTTGGCAAGTAACTCCTGATGAGTTCCCTGCTCGATTATTTCGCCGTGGGACAAAACTATTATATTATCTGCGTGTTGGATTGTTGAAAGTCGGTGTGCTACCATTAGCATTGTGCCTATGCTCATTATTCTTTCAAGGGACTCTTGAATTAGAATTTCAGTTTCGGTGTCAATGCTTGCCGTTGCCTCATCAAGAATCATAACGCTTGGTGAATGAATTATCGTTCTTGCAAAGGACAAAAGCTGTCTTTGTCCCTGTGAGAAGTTGTTTCCTCTTTCCCTTACCTCGTGGTATATTCCCTGTGGTAGCTTGTCAATAAAGTGGTTTGCGTTTACATACTCACAGGCTCTTATTACCTCCTTGTCGGTAAAGTCAGCACCAAGGGTTATATTGCTTTTGATTGTGCCAGCAAAGAGGAATACGTCTTGGAGCATTTGACCAAAATGCCGTCTTAGGGATGAAATTTTGATTTTTTTAATGTCAATACCGTCAATAAGGATTTGTCCTCTTTGAATGTCATAGTTACGGCATATCAAGGAAAGAATGGTGGTTTTTCCACTTCCCGTTGAGCCTACAAAGGCAACGGTGTCATTTGCTTTTACCTTAAAGGACACGCCCTTTAAAACCCATTCGTTCGGCACGTATGAGAACCAAACGTCCTTAAATTCAATTTCTCCCTTAACTGTGTCAAGCTCGATTGCATCTGGGGAATCGACCACGCTTGGCTCAATGTCAAGCACGGTAAATATCTTCTCTGCCGATGCAAAGGCGTTTTGCAGGAAATTGAATTGCTCTGCAAGGCTTTGGATTGGGTTAAAGAATTTGTTTACATACATATAGAAGGAAACAATTACTCCGCTTGTTATGGTTTGTCCAAGGAAGCTTGTGTCCTTTATTACTCCTCTGCCACCGAGGTATAACAGGCAAAGAATTGAGCTTATATATAGCATATATACAAGAGGTCTGAAAATACCAAATGTGAAGATTTGATTGCGTTTTGCCTTACCCAGTGCCTGATTTTTGGCATCGAACTCCGCTTTTTTTCTTTCCTCTCTATTAAAGATTTGAATAATTTTCATTCCCGAAAGATTTTCAGAAAGGAAGATATTCAAGTTAGTTGTTTTCTCCTTTACGCTTCTGTGCGCCTTGCGTGAAAATTTTCTAAAAATGAGGGTAAAAAGAACAACAAATGGAATAAAGCAAAGCACCATAAGCGTGAGCATATAGTTTAAGCAAAGCATTGCAATTAAAACACCGACTACAACAAAAACATTCTTTACAAGGTTTACAACTATGTTTGTAAACATATGTGAGATTGCATTCGTATCGTTGGTGGTTCTTGTAACAAGAGTTCCAACCGGTATTTTATTTAATTGCTCATGGCTTAGCCCTTGAATGTGCTCGAAGGTGTCCGTTCTTATGCTTGTGATGATTTTTTGTCCTGTTTTTTGCAAAATGATTGCTTGGAAGTATGTGCTAACTAGCGAAACAATAAGCATTGAGGCATAAATGCCTACCCTTATCCAAAGGGCGGATAGCTCAAAATCTGCCTTAATCATTTCCTCGATATTTCCAACCAGCAGTGGAGATATAATATCGTAGGCTATGGAGAAAATCATAAGCACTCCAACAAGCACAAAGCTAAATATGTATGGTCTTGCGTATTTTAAAAGTCGCTTTATAATTACGCCGTCCTTCATATTTCTATCAAAGCCGATTGCGTTTTTCTTGTCCTTAATTAAGGCATATGCAATTATGAAAACAACGGAAACAACACCGATAAGAGCACCGACTATTAAAAGAGGTAAAAATTCATTCATCGCTTTTCCTCTCTTTCCTCTTCAAGCCTTTGGAGCTCAACCATATTTCTGTACTCCTTGCTTGATGAATAAAGCTCTGTATGTGTTCCTATGCCGATTATTTTGCCGTCATCAATAAAGATAATCTTGTCCATGCCCTCAATTGTGCTGATTCTGTGAGCTATCAAAATTGTGGTTTTATTCTCTCTTACCCTTCTTAGGTTTTCAAGAATTATTTTTTCTGTTTTGGTGTCAACTGCTGAAACGGAGTCATCAAGAATTAAAATCGGAGCATTTTTCATAATTGCTCTTGCAATTGAAATTCTTTGCTTTTGTCCTCCCGATACGGTTACTCCTCTTTCGCCAAGGACTGTATCATATTGCTTTCCAAACTCCATTATATTTTCGTGAATGTCGGCAATTTTTGCAGACTCCTCAACTGTAAATACATCCCCCTCGTCACTTGCAAAGGCAATATTACTTGCAATAGTGTCGCTGAACAGAAAATTGTCCTGTGGAACATAGGCACAGCTTTCTCTTATGCTCTTTATTTTTATGTCATTTACGTCCACGTCATCGAGAAAAATGGTGTTTCTTGGTACGTTGTAGGTTCTTAAAATCAGGTCAACTATTGTTGTTTTTCCAGAGCCTGTTTTTCCTACAATTCCAACATTTTCGCCCCTGTTTATTTTAAATGAAATGTTGCTAAGGGCATCGTACATTGCATCAGGGTATCTGAATGTAAGGCTTTTAAATTCAATATCTCCAAAAAGAGGCATTTCCTTTGCACCCTCATTGTCCTTGACCTCTATTTTTTCATCAAGCAGGTCACTTATTCTTTTAAGCGATGCCTTGCCACGGGATTGCATTTCAATAAGCTGTGAGATTGCCATAATAGGCCATACAATCAAATTAAAATAGCCGATAAAGGCAACAAATTGTCCTGCTGTAAATATATCCTTATAAACAAGGTAGCCACCATATCCAAGGATTACGCAAATTACACTCTCGACAAAGAGGGTTACAAAGATATGTAAAAGAGTTGATGCCCTTGTGTGCGCTACGTTTGCGTCCTCGTTTTGCTTGTTGAGCCTTTTGAAGGACCAAAGCTCCCTTGCCTCCTTGACAAATGCCTTTATTACGCTTATTCCAGAATAGCTTTGCTGTGCGTAGTCGGAGATTGCAGAATACGCCTCCTGACGCTTACGCCACTTTTCCATCATATACTTACGAACAATTACGCCAACAACCACAAGTAAAGCCATTGGTATAAGAGCAAATAGGGTTAAGCTTTTGTTCATTTGGAACATTTTTATAAGCGACCAAGCACCAAGAACTGATGCATCAAGGAAGCTAAGAAGTCCCATTCCAAAGCATTCCTGTACGGTTTCAAGGTCGTTTGTAAACAGTGACATTATCTCTCCGACCTTGTTTTTGTTGTAGTAGTGCATTGAAAGGTCCTTAATATGGTCAAACATTTTCTCACGTATGCTTGTTTCCACCTTTAAGGCTGAGCCAAAAAAACAAATTCTCCAAGCAAAGCGACCTATTACCATAAAGACTATTACAAAAATAAGAGGTAGGCATATTTCATTTAGCAAAAGGTCCATATTAAATAGCTTTTGTTCTCCGTTGACTACAACAAAGCCGTCGTTTACTCCGTCAATTACCATGCTATAAAGCTCTGGAATTAGTAGCTGGAAATAGTCAACCACCACAAGAGAAAGCAAGCCAAAAAGTAGCATTGGTAAATGCTTTAAATAATACTTGTTTATGTGCTTTCCAAATAGCATATTTTACCTCCTTTTTTGTTCTACCATTACATTTTAGCACAATTGCATTTATATATCAATAAATTTTTTATAACAAAAGAGTGGTTTTGGGGTGATTTTTCAGCTAGATATTATTTATTTAATTGTGATTATTTTTGCCTTATTTGTTGAAGTTTTTTGATAGATATGGTATTATATAATAAAATCAAAAACACAAGCAAGGGAGATTTTTATGGTTGCTAAAACCTCACCCATGGGCTGGAATAGCTGGGATTGCTACGGCGCATCGGTTACAGAGGACATTGTCCGCAAAAACGCCGAGTATATGGCAAAAAACTTAAAGCAGTATGGTTGGGAATACATTGTTGTTGATATTCAATGGTACGAGCCAACGGCAAACAACAACGACTACAACGATTTTGCAGATATTTGTATTGATGAATATTCAAGGGTTATTCCTGCGCCAAATCGTTTTCCTTCAAGTGTAAATGGCGCTGGCTTTAAGCCTCTTGCCGACTATATTCATTCGCTTGGGCTTAAATTTGGTATTCATATTATGCGTGGTATTCCAAGAATTGCCGTTCACGCAAATGGTAAAATTAAGGGAACGGACAAAAGGGCACGTGATATTGCCTCTGTTTGGGTGCAAAGACCAAACGAGGAATTTAAAGTAACAAATTCTTGCTTTTGGAACACGGATATGTATGGAGTTGATGCATCAAGAGAGGGAGCCAAGGAATACTACGACAGTATTTTTGAGCTTTATGCATCATGGGGTGTTGACTTTATAAAATGCGATGATATTGCAAGAGAGCTACCTCATCACGAGGAGGAATTCAAGCTCATTTCTAATTGCTTACGCTCCTGTGGCCGTGATATGGTATTCTCTGTTTCTCCTGGTCCGTCAAGGCTTGAAAGAAGTGAATTTTACAAGCAATATGCAAATATGTGGAGAATCACTGACGACTTTTGGGACGAGTGGCATTTCCTTTATGAAATGTTTGAAAGGGCTGAAAAGTGGTCCATTCACTCGGGTCCAGGACACTGGCCAGATGCCGATATGCTACCATTTGGCGCTATTCGTCAGAGCTATGATGAAAATGCTTGGACTAAATTTACAAGCGACGAGCTATTTACAAATATGACGCTTTGGTCGATTATGCGTTCACCTCTTATTTTGGGTGGCGAAATGACAAAATTCGACAAATTCACGCTTGATCTTTGCACAAACGAGGATATTTTGAAAATGCACAAGGATGCAAGGCATTCTCACCAGGTATGGCGAAAGGAGCTTTGTGGAATTGAGCATTGTCTTTGGGTTGCACAGTGTGCATCAGGTGGCACTTATGTCGCTATTTTCAATCTAGGTGATGCTGATAGCGAAATTTCATTCCCTCTTATGGACCTTGAAATTGAAAATCCTGTTTCGGGTATTGAGCTTTGGAGTGGTGAGACTGTTTCGTTTGAAAATGATGTTACAGTTAAGCTAAATAAGCACGGCTGTAAGGTATTTTTACTAAAATAAGCCGACACGTATCTAAAAAAGGCACTCTAACGAGTGCCTTTTTTTATGCATAATTCAGTTTATCGCCACCTGTTTTCACAGGTTAGAAGCAAGCTATCCCCAACCCCTTAGTGGGCGAAGCGGATGTGATGAACTTTCCCGTGGCTCCAATGACGAACAAAGTGGAGTCATTGGACTAGGGCGACGCATAGCGAAGTTTATCGCCATCCATTTTATAAGCTAGAAGCAAGCTAGGCTAGGCGCACCGCAACACTTTGGACGAAGGCTATCTTTTCGATAGTCAAGGTCAAGTGTGAGGAACAACGCAGATTAACTTAGCTTATCGCCATCCATTTTATAAGCTAGAAACAAATTAGGCTAGGCTCATTTTATATAGCGGACGATGTCGTACTTTTCGTACGTCGAGGTCGATATATAAAATGTAACGACGCATAATGCAGTTTATCGCTTATAAAAAATTATAGCTCTGGGTAGCTCTGATAGCCATCCATTGGTGTAATTGTTACGCTTTGACCTGGATTTTCAATAGTTGTATTGGCAACAACGTGCGCATCAATATCTGCTGGTGAGCCAAGTCCCATATCCATTTGCATTTCCATATCAAATTCAATGTTGTACTCGATTATATATCCGTCATTTACAATTATGCTAACTACCGCATTCTTGATTGTTACGTCCATATTCTCGCCAAGAGAGCCTGCTGCTCCCTCAACTACATCTGCATAAATGGTTGCAAAGTCCTCATCTGGGATAGCAACTGTTAGCTTGTAGCCGTTTTCAACCTTTTCAAAGGATAGGCTTTCAAGTAATTCCTCTGGAATGTTCTTTATTGTGTCTTCAAGGCGTTCAATGTAATCCTCAGCATCGTCAACCTCTTCCTTGTAGCCCTCCTCGTCCTCGTAGGTGTATAGCCACTCTCCGTCACAATATGTTTCGGTCTTTATGGTTGTACCCATCATTGTCATTTCTGTTTCGGTGTAAACTTCTGGCTTTTCACCATTTGCATTCTTTACAACAACATTTGATGTTGCAGGAATTTTCATAGTGGTTTCTGTGCCCATCATGGACATTGTCATATCAATGTTCATTTCCATTGATGCCTTATATTCATTAAGGGCAATTGTTTTTGAAACGGCACTTGCTACCGCTTGCTTTGGTTCACCTATATCGTCACCATTTCCGTCCTCATTTTCATTGCAAGAAAATACAAAGGCTAATGAAAATGTCATAACGAATACAAGTAATAATGATAAAAGCTTTTTCATTTGTTTTTTCTCCTTAAAACATATTTTTGTTACTATTATTATAGCACGTTTTGTATTAACTGTAAATAAACTTTGGTTATATTTTGTTAAAAATTTGTCAACCAATAGTTTACAAAAGGCAACAAAGCACGTGCTTTGTTGTCTACAAATTTTATTATTGCTCTTTTTATAAGCTAGAAGCAAGCTATCCCCAACCCCTTAGTGGGCGAAGCGGATGTGATGAATTTTCCCGTGGCTCCAATGACGAACAAAGTGGAGTCATTGGACTAGGGCAACGCATAGCGAAGCTTATCGCCTATAAAACGCTTATGATTGCGTTATATAACTCCTCATACTCCTCATATGCTGGG
>JAZQHJ010000017.1:0-6169 GCA_045540515.1 Eubacteriales bacterium | reverse complement strand
TCTTCCTAAGACCGCTTGGCCTCCGACTTCCTCCACCACAAATGTCCTTATTTTGCTTCCAGCCTGTTTTTTCGGGATTTAGGGCACTTGAATGGTGATATTCTGCATTAAATGATAGGATTTTGCCAATTGTTCCCTTTTCGATAATTTCCTTTGCCTTAATAATTGGCAAAAGAAAACGGTTGTTAAAAACCATATGGCATTTTACGTTGTTTTCCCTTGCGAGCCTTGCAAGCTCACTTGCCTGTGCATAGGTAACTGCAAGGGGCTTTTCGCAATAAACGTGCTTTTTTGCCAAAATAGCCTTTTTTACGGTTTCATAGTGATAAATATTTGGAGTGCAAACGTCAATTGCGTCAATGTCGGGATTGTTTATAATATCGTCCTCGTTGTCCGTATAGGAATCTATGCCATATTCAGAAGCAAGGCGTCTTGCGTTTTCAATGCTTCTTGTACATACCGATACGATTTCAACCCTGTCAGCACCTATTTTTTTAAGGGCATCTACGTCATAAAAATATTTTAGGTTGCTTACGCAATATGCGTGTGTTTTTCCCATTGAGCCGAAGCCTAAAAGTCCTATTTTCATATCTGCCTCCTAAAAATTATACTATATTATTATAACACTATATTTTATTTTTTTCAATAAATAAGAAAGAAAAATTTATAAAAATAGAAAAGGACACAAATTTTGCGTCCCTTCCTTGTTGTATTTGACTTTAAATTGTATAATTCCAGTTTGGGAAAAATTCAGAAAGAGTTAACCCTGTGTACGATTTTCCAAGAAAATTTTTAAATTCCTGTACTGCCGTATTGTATAAATCGAAAAATAGCTGTTTTCTTATTTCGTTTTTATCTGTCTCCTCTGAGTTATATCTGAATACACTTATATTGAAATTTTTGAAGCTGTCCGCATAGGTTGTCATTGACTTGGATGCATCTATTGTTGCTTCAATTGTAATTTGGTTTGCAAGATAATCAAGCATTGTTACATCATACACCTTTGTTCCTTGGTTTACTACAATTGTCAGTGCGAATTGATATTGTCCTCCTTGTAGCACGAATATTTCAAGAAACGCCTTTGACTTATCTGAATCAAATGAATAGCGAAAATCAAAGCCAACATTACCATTTTGCTCCGCTTGAACCGCCTTCATTGTGTAAATGTCTCCATTTACAGAATCAGCGTTGTTTATTATATATGATGCAAAAATCTCATATGCATTTTGCTTTAAGGTTGCAGAATATAGGTCTTGAGTTGTTTTCGATTTGGATATGTCAAGAGAAATAGCCTTATCAATTGATACTGCAAAATTCAAGTTCTGCGCATCCGGGATATACATTGTATTTATACCAACAACCTTACCCTGATCATTTACAAGTGGTCCTCCACTATTGCCAGGAGAAATTGGAGCTGTAAATGCGATACATTCCTTACCTGATATTGTCATGCTTTGGTTGGATACTATGCCCGATGTAAAAATGTTATTTACGCCAAATGGATTGCCCAAAGCGTACACTGTGTCGCCTGTTTTTACGTTTTGCTCTGAAATTTCAAGGTAATTTGCATTGGTGACATTTATCTTTAAAATTGCTACGTCCTGCGCTTTGTTGTAGCCCAAAACCTTGCTTACGTTATATGTAGTTCCGTCATAGAATTTCACCTTCAAGGTGTATCCTCCTACAATAACGTGATAGTTTGTTACTATTTTTCCGTCAGTTGTTATTAAAAATCCAGAGCCGATTGAGGAGAATTTTCCGCCCTTATCGTACGCTTCTATTCTCACGGTTGCCTTGGAGATTTTTTCATAAATTTCTGTTGCTGTTGCACTTGTGATATTACTTATATACTCTCCCTCTTCACTATGCTTGCATAGCTTACAGGTATATATAGTTTTTCCTTGTGTGCTTGCAGTTGGTGGAATTGTTGTTATTTCAAAATCGTGTGTTTCAATTGTTGGAATGTTTTCGGAGCTGAGTGATTTGTTGCACACTGAGCAAATCATACTCTTAATGCCCTCGTTTAAGCAGGTTGGTGCCTTCGTTATTGTTGAGACAGGCTGATGCTCTGCAAGTGCGATTGGCTCCTTTAAAATAGTCTTGCCACAAAATTTACAAAGCTGTTGCTTTTCTCCTATTTCTGTACAGGTTGGCTCCTTTGTAACCACCCAGCTATCGTTTGAGGTGCACTGTATAGGTGGCTTATAATCACAGTAAATTGTATCACCACATATTTTGCACACCATATCGGTATGCCCTCCTGTGGTACAGGTTGGTGCAATTACGTTTTCTACATATGTATGCTCGTGGTCCTTTTTTTCGGGCTCCTCATCCTTGTTACAGGACACAAGCAGTATTGCAAGGGATAATAATAGAATTAATAATAAAATGTAGCTTCTTTTCATAAAGCCTCTCCTTTTTGGATTATTACAATTTAATTCTAACATTTTTATAGTTTTATGTCAATAGAGTAAAAGCGAAAGAAAATTATAATTTTATTGCCGTAAGATAAAAAACTCGACCACGTGGTCGAGTTTTTTGTATTTTATAGCTTTACAGCCTTCTTTTTAATCATATCAACGAGCTCAACACTCTTTGCAGAGCTTTCAGGAGTTACGTATGTGATTTCGCTATTATTGTTTACGCAATCTACAAAGTATTGAATTTCTGCAAGGTAGCCATTGTCGTTTCCAACATTGATGCCAAAATCCTTTTTATCTGATTGGTTTTGCTCGATAACAACCTCGGCACCATTCTTGTAAAGCTTGTCCGATAGCTCAACGTATCCGTTTTGGAATACTGCAAGGAAGCTTGCCTTGAATGGAATTTGGCAGTTGTACCATGTTCCCTCACAGGTAACAAGTGTGTCACCATATGTTAGGTTGCTTACAACATAGTCGCTGTTGTTTTTAATGCCTGTTTTATATGATGTGATTTTATCTGGCATACCGAGAATGCTTTGCACGAAGTCTATGTCGTGGATTGAAAGGTCTGTTGCAACTCCACCACTCTTCTTTTCGTCCCTCATCCAGTCCTCCCAGCTCCATGTTGGGATTGAGGAGATTCTCTTCATATCAAGTCTTAGGAGCTTTCCAAGCTCTCCACTTTCAATTACGCTACGTAGATAGATATATGGAGCCATAAATCTTACAACGTGCGCTACCATAAATTTCTTATTTGTTGTCTTTGCTACGTCAAGAACCTTTTTTGCATCCTTTGCATTAAGTGTCATTGGCTTTTCACAAAGCACGTGATAGCCTGCCTTCAAAAGCTTAATTGCCATATCCTTGTGTAGATAGCTTGGGGTACAAATGTCTATCATATCAAGCTGTTCGCTTTTTAGCATTTTTGAAAGAGATGTGTAAACCTTAATGCTTTTGTTGTTTACCTTTTCCTTTGCAAGCTCTTTTCTTACGTCGCATACTGCAACGATTTCTGCGCCATTAACTTCGGCATAGTTTGAAAAGTGACAGCCACCCATTCCGCCGATACCGATAAGGCCTACTCTTAATTTAGCCATTGATTATGTCCTCCAAAAATTTCTTTGCATATAAAATATCTTCAATTTGCTTTTCGCCATCAATTTCTCTTTCTATAGTGATAGAGCCGTCGTAGCCGTGCTCCTTGAGCTTTTTAATTAGCACTGGGAAGTTTGCACGTCCGTCACCTATTCTCTTTTCCACGCCGAGCCATTTTGGGTCTGTTGGATATTCGCCGTCCTTTGCATGAACACCTCTTACATAATCGCCAAAGATGTCAACTGCATCGCAAGGATTTGCCTTGCCGTATAGTAATAGGTTTGCAGGGTCAAGGTTAATACCGAGGTTACCTGTTCCAACTGTCTCAATAGTTCTCTTTAATGTGATTGGTGTTTCTTGTCCTGTTTCAAACAATAAATATTGATTGTTTGCCTTGCAGTATTCAGCAATTTCCCTTATTGCCTCAACAACACCAAGATATTCATCAGTGATTGGATTTTCAGGAATAAAGCCCATATGTGTTGCAAGGTCGGTAACTCCAAGCATTTTTGCAAATTCGGAGCCCTTTTTGAGGTTTTCAATTCTCGCCTTTCTATAAAAGACAGGAACGATGCCAAGTGTGATAGGACCTCTTACAAAATCCCAGGTGCCTTCACCCTCCCAGCCACACCAAACAGCACTGATTTCAAGCCCTGCTTCATTCGTTGCGTCAAGAACGATTTTTGCATATTCCTCATTCAATAAATCCATATTCCAACAGCATAGCTGGAAGGACTCTAGTCCGTATTTTTTTACATCCTTAATTTTCTCGGCTACATTTTCGCCAAGATGAACCATTGTTCCAAGCTTCATAAGCCACCTCGTGATATTTTTTGTTATCACAATTTTACCATATTATTACTCTGCTTTCAAGTAGATATACAAAAATTTAATGTTTTTTGCTTTTATTTTTTGAGAGATTTATTTATTTTTACTTGATTGAGATATTTATGTGTGATATAATTGCTTTGTAATATTTTTAAGGAGATTAGTATGCAAAAAAGAATTGACAAGCTACGTGCATCCTTTGACACGCTTGGTGTTGATGCTGTAATTATTAAATCAAGAGCAAATCACAGATACTTTACAAAATTCGACAACGAGGACGGCGCTTTGCTTATTACGAGAAAAAACGCCTTTGCTTATGAGGATTTTAGGTACGAGGAGGTTGCTACAAGGCTTCTTTCGGGCGTTTACACCATAAACAGCAAGGAGCTACCTGTTGCTGATGCAATCTCAAGCGAGGGGATTAAAGTAATTGGAATTGAGGGTAATTTTCTAAGTATAAATGCCTACAATCTATATAAAACAAAGTTTCCAAGCATTAGCTTCATTGACGTAAGTGGTGAGATTTCTCTTATCCGTCAGGTTAAGGACGAGTGGGAGATTGAGCAAATAAGACAGGCTCAAATTATTACTGACCTTGCCTTTGAGCATATTTTGGGTTATCTTTCAACAGATGTTACTGAAAATGATGTTGCTACCGAGCTTGAATATTTTATGAGAAGGCATGGTGCTGAGGATAAGAGCTTTGAAACAATTTCAATAAGTGCTGAAAAAACCTCTCTTCCTCATGGTGTTCCAGAAAACATAAAGCTCAAAAGGGGCTTTTTCACAATGGACTTTGGTGCAACGGTAAATGGATATCATTCGGATATGACAAGAACTGTTTGCATAGGCAAGGCCGATTCTGAGATGAAAAAGCTTTATGACACTGTGCTCAAAGCACAGCTTGCTGGGCTTAATTACATTAAGGCTGGTGTTTCTTGCTTTGATGCTGACCGTATTGCCAGGGAAATAATTGATGCTGATTACAAGGGGCTTTTTGGACACTCGCTTGGGCATAGCGTTGGTCTTGACATTCACGAGGTTCCAGCTCTTTCTCCAAAATCAGATAAAATTCTTGTTGAGGGAAATGTTGTAACTGTTGAGCCAGGAATTTATGTGGCTGGAAAATATGGTTGTAGAATTGAGGATTTGGTGGTTGTACGCAAAAATGGTGTCGAAAATCTTACAAAATCTCCAAAGCACTTAATCGAATTATAATTATTTTTAATATTTTTTTATTAACTACTTGAAATATTGGACATTTTATAGTAAAATGTTTGTGTAAAATTGACTGTGGCGGGTCTATAATAAAAATACTCTAACGCCAAGAAAGTGAAATTTTTATGATTACAGCGGGTGATTTTAGAAACGGTGTTACCTTCGAAATGGAAGGAAAGGTTTACCAGGTTATCGAATTCCAACATGTAAAGCCAGGTAAGGGTGCTGCTTTTGTTAGAACAAAGTACAGAGATGTTGTAACAGGTGCTATCCGTGAGGCTTCATTCAACCCAACAGCAAAATTTGAAACAGTTACTGTTGAACGTAGAGAGCTTCAATACCTATACTGCGATGGCGAGCTTTACTACTTTATGGATATGGAAACATATGAGCAAATTCCAGTTGACGCATCAAAGCTTGGCGACAACTTTAAGTTTGTAAAGGAAAATGAAATGTGCAAAATTTCATCAATCAAGGGTGAAATCTTCGCAGTTGAGCCACCTACATTTGTTGAGCTTCAGGTTGTTGAAACTGAGCCAGGCGTTCGTGGTGATACAGCTACTAACGTAACAAAGGCTGCTACTCTTGAAACAGGTGCAGTTGTT
>JAZQHJ010000016.1:0-6058 GCA_045540515.1 Eubacteriales bacterium | reverse complement strand
GGAGTGGCAAGAATAGTTAAGGATCCCAGTAGTCTTGAAAGTATAAATGAGAATGATATACTTGTAACCTATATGACAACCCCCGATAGTGTTCCTTCTATTATTAAATCAAGAGCAGTTGTTACCGATAGAGGTGGAGTTCTATGCCATGCTGCAATAATATGCCGTGAAATAAATAAACCTTGCATTGTTGCGGCAAAGGGATGTATGGATGCTATTAAGGATGGAGACAAAATAATAGTTTGTGCAACAAAGGGGAAAATATATAGACAATGAATTTTGTTGAACTTAAAAAAGGAATTAAATGTTTAAAAAGCGAAATTGGTGGTAAGGGATATGGACTTTTACAATTGCTCAATTTGGATTTAAACATTCCAAGAACAGCCGTTGTTTGTGAGCAAAAGGGAGAACTTTCAGATGAAACGGTCGAAGGAATAAAAGCATTTGTACAAAGCGTGGTTCACGAGGATAAAAATGCCACCTTTGCTGTGCGTAGCAGTGGAATTTCAGAGGATGGCAAAAAAAGAAGTTTTGCTGGAATGTTTCAAACATTTCTTAATGTACAGTCCGATGATGTGATCCAAAAGGTTTACGAGGTGAAAAATTTTACAACAAAGCGATTGGTGGCATATTCAAATCAATCAAAAGAGAAAGAAAGTCTAGAGCTTGCTGTGGTTATTCAAAAAATGATTATTCCAAAGGTTTCAGGCATAGCCTTTTCTAAAAATCCTGTTACAAACAATAAAGATGAAATAATGATTGAGTATGTTGAAGGAGAGGGAGAAAAGCTAGTTGGCGGAGAAGAAACTCCAAGCCAAATCATTTATAATAAAAAATCTCAACAATATACTGTTGAGATAGAGGATGGCCATCCAGAGCTTTCAAATTCAGTTATTTCAGAGCTCTGCAACAAGATATTAAAAATAGAACAAAGTCTTTCGTGCTTTATAGATGTGGAATTTTGCACAGAAAAAAATGATAGGCTGTGCTTTTTGCAAGCAAGGCCTATCACTACATAATTATTTTACCCAGTTAAGAATTTGTTGCTTAATTTCATCGTCTAAAACGAGTTCATCAGGGTCACGTGCAATTTTCATAATTGGCTCGCCAACCTCTTTGAATTTCAAAATCATAAAGTATTCCTTCAAGCACTCATGTGCAAAAGAAAGGCTATCTAGGTCGGCTTGACCAACTAGGAAACAAGCAACAGATTTTGATGCTTTTTTGAAATATTTATAAAGGCTGTTGGAACGATCGATAAAGTTTATCATCATAGCGGTTGGCATATCATAATATACTGGTGTTGCAAAAATTATCATATCGTTTTCTTGAATTTTAGGAATAAGGCTGTTTGTAAATGCATCGTTTACAACACAACCAACAGCTTCCTCGCAGGATAAACAGCCAGTACAAAATTCGATGTTTTCTGTTGCTAAATCAACAACAGAAACGCGATGTCCTGTTTCTTCTAATGTTTGTTTAGCAAAGCGAGAAAAACGCCAAGAATTACCATGGGTACGGTGACTACCATTAACAATTAAAATATTCATAAATACCTCCGAAAAATACAATGACTTTACTAGGTAATTATAACACAGTATAAATAATATGTCAATTATTTTGAGGAAAAAAGGAGAAAAATGAGGATTTCATCTGCACACGTTCACACAACCTTCTGCGATGGGAGAAATACTGTTCAGGAAATGATTGAATCTGCGATTGAAAACGGATTTAAAAGCATAGGAATTTCAAGTCATGGAGTTCAAGATTTCGACTTGCCATATTGTATGGCATCGTTTGATGTAGAAAAGCAATACATACAAGAGGTAAAAAGACTTGTAAAAAAATACGAAGGCAAAATAAAGATTTGGTTAGGCGTTGAAAGGGATTGCTACTCGCTATCGAATCCAGATAATTACGAGTATTTCATTGCATCACAGCATTATATATGGTTTGAAGATATTTGGTTGCCAGTTAATGCAACAAAGGATGAAATAGATTTGGTTCTTAACAAGTATTGCAATGGAAGCATATATCAAATACTTGAAAAATATTTTGATGAATTTTCAAGGTACATAGCTGACAAAAAGCCAAATATAATCGGACACTTTGATATAATTAAAAGGTTAAATGATAGTTATTCGTATTTTAGTCTTGATGATGAAAGATATATAGGACTTGCAAAAAAAACAATGGATAAAATAATTCATCATTGTAATTTAATGGAAATAAACACCTGTTTGATAGAAAAAAAAGGAATAGAATATATGTATCCGTGTCCAACGTTGCTAAAATATTGGCAAGAGCTTGGCGGAAAGATTATAATCAATTCGGATTGTCACTATAAGGAGCTAATGACTAGTGGGTACAAAATAGCGATTGAAGAGGCAAAAAAAGCAAATTTCAAGGAAATGTACGTTTTAGGGGAATCAAACGAAATGCTTGAAAAAATTGACTTGTGCTAAAACATATAAAAAAGGACACCGCGGTGTCCTTTTTGTTATAGCTCCTTAAAGGCTTTTAGCCATTGATTTTTAATAAACTCGTGTCCCTTGGCGGTTGGATGAACTCCGTCACCGAGCCAGTAGCTGTTAGGCGCTTTCCTTGCTAGCTCATCAAAGCCCTGCTGTAATGGAATGAATGGCAAGCTGTATTTTTCTGCAATTTTTCTTGCCATGCTTGCTCGCTTTGCAACCTCTGTGCTGAAAAATTCCCAATGCTCGGTAGTAGAGCACGCCTCTAAAACAAATGGCTCTAAAATCATAATTTTTATGTCTGGTAATGCTTCCTTAACCTCTTCAATAAGCATTGAGTAGATTTTGAAAAACTTGTCAGCACTAACGCCATTTGGACTTTCGCCAAGCTCGTGCCAAACGTCATTTACACCAATCAAAATGCTCATAACATCTGGCTTTAAATTGATAATATCACACTTGATTCTTGCATAAACGTCAACAATTCTGTTACCACTAATGCCCCTGTTTAAAAACTCGTGCTCACCAGGTGCTTCAAGTCCAAGAGATGCCTCAACAAGTAGTGGATAGCCCCTACCTAAAAGAGAGCTATCGTTTCTGCTTCTGTCTGCATCAGTAATTGAATCGCCTTGAAATAAAATTCTCATAAGTACCCCCAAAAATAAATACTAAAATAATTTTAGCACAAAAATTCAGTACAATCAATATAAAAAAGGCTCAAATGAGCAAAATGCCCAGTTAAGCCCTCTATTAGTAAACAAATGACCTTTTATTGCTTTACTTTTTTGTATTTGCGAGCAAGCTCTATGATAAGCAAAATTAGAGCATAGCAGACTATGTATATAGGAGCCATTACCCACGCTGTTAACGGTGTGCCAGAAAGTATTGGCTCGGCAATATGATATGAATCAGAATAACCAAAAACAGCCATTTGGAAAGCGCCAAGCGTTAAATATGAGGTAAACCCAAACAGTGTGCAATACCACTTTTTATAGGTGATGTGAATTTGCTTAAATAAAAGCAGAGCACAAACCATTACTAGGCAAAAGCTGTGATGCAAAAGGCCAGAAATTGTTGGCAAGTAGAAAACAGATGGTCCTTGACCAAGAAATGTTGGATTAAATATGGTGATTACAGAGCCTGCAAGTCCTAGTAGCCATAAAAAATGATAAGCGACATTATCCTTTTTGCCAAAAAGCACAGCCAAGGCAAGTGCCAAGCTTGTCATTCCGCAAAAGCTGTCGGGAATAATTTGGTCCTAGCGCACGTTTGAATATCTGAAAACCTGTGAAAGCCTATTAATTAAAATCCAAATAAGTAGCAAAACCGCTATTGATTTTAAAACAATGCCTTGCGATTTTTCCGACCTTGCATACTTTTTTGCAAGGAAAAGACCTACAAAGGACAACGGAAGCGTAATAAGTAGGTAAATTATATGAACAGAGCCAAAAACATTAAGATTCATTATGTGCAATCTCTCCTATATTTTTAATTTTATTCTATTATAAAATAAAGCACTCACAAATTCAATAAAAATTCACAAAATTAACAATCTCGAAACATTTTTGCATAATCAACTCATTACATTTTTTATTACTGTCTCCAATCTGGCATACTAGCAGAAAATGAAAAATACTCATTTGTTTCATATAACGACATTGTAGGAAAGTCCTCAACTGATAAGTAGGCAACACAACAAATAATTGTTATAGAAACAAAAGATAAGCTGTTTTTAGTTAAATAGCATAAAAGCTGTATAGAGAAATCTATATGGCTTTTTTATTATAGAATTTTAGGCTTTATTTTTACATTAGTGTATGCTATAATATAGCCATAATGTATTTTAAAGGAGATAATAAAATGTTTACTACAAAAAGAGCAAGTATTTTAATTTTTTGCTTGATTTTGGCTTTTGCTTTGCTTTTTGCCCTTTGCTCCTGTGAAAAATGCAATGACAGCAACGATAGTAATACATCAACAGATACTAGTAGCAACACTGACACAAGCAGTGATACATCAACAGATACTGATACTCCCGTTGAAGAAATAGAAGAGCTAGCTTTCACTATAAGTGATGATAAATCATACTACATAGTAAGCGGTATAGGCACCTGCAAGGAGAATGAAATTATTATTCCTAGCACTTATCAGGGCTTACCTGTAAAGGAAATAGGCAACTCTGCGTTCTATAATTGCACCTCACTTACAAGCGTAACAGTACCTGACAGCGTAATCTCAATTGGATACGAGGCGTTCTGTGATTGCACGTCTCTTACAAGCGTAACAATTGGAAGCGGTGTAACCACAATTGGAAACCGTGCGTTCTTTGATTGTACCTCGCTTACAAACGTAACAATCCCTGACAGCGTAACCACAATTGGAAGCAATGCGTTCTATAATTGCCCAATAGAAAACGCAACTATTCCTACAAATGCAATTTCATATATTCCTAAAACCAAATTAAAAACAGTTGTAATAAACGGTGGAGACACAATAAAAGACTCTGCGTTTGAGAGTTGCACCTCGCTTACAAGTATAACAATTCCAAGTAGCGTAACCTCAATTGGATACGGGGCGTTCGATAGTTGCAGTTCACTTACAAGCGTAATAATCCCAAATAGCGTAACCACAATTGGAGATTCTGTATTTAAGTATTGCACCTCACTTGAAAGCATAGCAATTGGAGATAGCGTAACCACAATTGAACAAGATGCGTTCAGAAATTGCACCGCACTTACAAGCATAATAATCCCAAATAGCGTAACCATAATTGGAAAATCTGCATTCTCTGGTTGCGAGTCGCTTACAAGCGTAACAATTGGAGATAGCGTAATCACAATTGACGACTGGGCTTTTTCTGGTTGCACAGGGCTTACAAGTATAACAATCCCTGACAGCGTAACCACAATTGGAGACTGGGCGTTCGATAAATGCACCTCGCTTACAAGCGTAACAATTGGAAATGGCGTAACCTCAATTGGAGGCACTCCGTTCTATAATTGCCCAATAGAAAACGCAACTATTCCTACAAATGCAATTTCATATATTCCTAAAACCAAATTAAAAACAGTTGTAATAAATGGTGGAGACACAATTGGAGGCTATGCGTTCTATAATTGCACCTCGCTTACAAGCGTAGCAATCCCTGACAGCGTAACCACAATAAAATATGATGCGTTCTATAATTGCACAGGGCTTACAAGTATTACAATTCCTGACAGCGTAACCACAATTGGAGAAGATGCGTTCTATAATTGCCCAATAGAAAACGCAACTATTCCTACAAATGCAATTTCATATATTCCTAAAACCAAATTAAAAACAGTTGTAATAAACGGTGGAGACACAATTGGAGGCTCTGCATTCTCTGGTTGCACCTCACTTGCAAGCATATTAGTCCCTGACAGCGTAACCTCAATTGGAAAATCTGCGTTCGAGGGTTGCCCAATAGAAAACGCAACTATTCCTACAAATGCAATTTCATATATTCCTAAAACCAAATTAAAAACAGTTGTAATAAATGGTGGAGACACAATAAAAGACTCTGCGTTTGAGAATTGCACCTCGCTTACAAGCGTAACAAT
>JAZQHJ010000015.1:0-4313 GCA_045540515.1 Eubacteriales bacterium | reverse complement strand
AAACAAGTTGTGATATAAGGTCATACTAGCTGGGGCGGTAGCGGTGCCCTGTACCTGAAATCCGCTATAGCAGGGGTGAACTCCCGTTTTGAGGGCTGTTCTTGTGTGGTTAGCACCTTTATTTGATGCGTTGACAGATGAGTCTTGCGCAATTGTCGGCTGTGAACCGTGTCAGGTGGGGGACCAAGCAGCACTAAGCAGTTTTGATGATGTGCCGCAAGGGTGCTTGTCTCGAGCTGATGATAAGGGTAAGCACATGGAAGGATTGTTCGATCTTCGGGTGTATGATCTTATATGACAGCTTGTTTTATTTAATACTATTAAGGAGGAGCTTATGCAGCATCAAGCATTATACAGAAAATATCGTCCTACTGTTTTCAGTGATGTTTACGGACAGGAGCATATTACTTCTATACTAAGACATTCAGCATCTAACAATGCTGTTTCTCACGCATACTTATTTGCAGGCTCCCGAGGAACTGGTAAAACCACCTGTGCAAAGATTCTTGCTAAGGTTGTTAACTGTCTAAACCCGCAAGACGGAAATCCTTGCAACCAGTGTGAAAATTGCATTTCTATTGATAATGGCACTACTACTGACGTTATTGAAATGGACGCTGCAACAAACACCGGTGTTGACTACATAAGAGATTTACGTGATAATGTTATGTACACTCCTGCTATGCTAAGAAAAAAGGTGTACATCATCGACGAGGCTCATATGCTTTCTGACAGTGCCTTTAATGCTTTGCTCAAAACAATTGAGGAGCCACCAGAGCACGTTTTATATATTTTTGCTACTACCGAGCCTCATAAAATACCAGCAACTATTATTTCAAGATGCCAAAGATTTGAGTTCCGTAGAATTTCTGTTAAGGACCTTGTGACTAGACTTCTCTACATTGCTTCACAGGAAGGAATTGATTTAACCGAGGAGGGCGCAATTTTAATTGCGAAGGCTGCACAGGGTGGTATGCGTGACGCAATTAGCTTAATGGAGCTATGCGCTGGCTCACACACTAAAATCACGGCAGAGCTTGTAAATGGTGTGCTTGGTACAAGCCCATACGAAAAGATGTGTGATGTTGCAAGAAACATTGCTAAAAAAAATTATTCTGCTCTTTTCGACACTATAAATGATATAGTTGTTTCATCAAAGGATATTTTGGTTTTCTTTGCTGATTTAACTGCATTTTACAGAGATATGATGGTTCAAAAATCCTCTGGTAGTGCAAAATACCTTGATTTACTACCACAGGAGGAAAAGCTACTTGAGGAGGTTGCAAATCTTTTTACGATGGCAACTCTTATTTACCATGCAAGCTTACTTGACCAAGCATATTATAATATGACTAAAAATCCTAGTAGCAAGCGACTAATTGCCGAGGTAACGCTTATGAAAATGTGTGATTCTAAGCTGTCTGACTCAAATGAGGCGATTCTATCAAGGCTTTCTGTTCTTGAGGATAAGGTAACTATGCTATCAAAGGGTATGGCTATTGACGCAGATACACCTAAAAGCAACACGACAAGACCCGAGGAAATTATCGAGGTTGAGGACACTAGTGCAATTTTAGAGCAACAGGCTCCTGTTTCCGAGCCAAGCTCTGTTCAAAAGGGCACCCCTTCTGAGTCCTATACTCTTGACAATTGGGATGATATTATACAAAAGGCTACGGAAAAGGATGGCTCTGTTGGTAGCTTTTTAAGGACATGTGAGTGCATTTATTCTGCAAAGCATAAAAAATATTTTATTATTTCACACAACAAGCTTATGGCAACTGTTCTCTCTTCCGAGAAAAATAAAAGCTGTATTTTTGATGCTATGGTTTGCTGTGATGTGAATATTTCTTCAATCTCTGAGATTGAAATTGTATTTAAAAAAGAAAAGGCGGAGCTTTCCGACCTTGATGAATTCTAATGGAGGTATATTATGAAGGCTATTGTTCCAAAGGGTCCTAGCATGAACGACATGCTAAAGCAAGCTCAAAAAATGCAAGAGGACATGCAGGTTAAGCAGGCTGAGCTTGATGCAAGAGAGTATGAGGTTTCCGCAGGTGGCGGTGTTGTTAAGGTTAAAATTACCGGTAAGCGCCAAATTCTTAATATTGATATTGCCGAGGAAATTGTTGACCCTGATGATATTGAAACTCTTTCTGACATTATAACAGCGGCAGTTAACGAGGCTATTAAAAAGGTTGATACTACTAACGAAGAGGAAATGGCAAAGATTACAGGTCCTTTAGGTGGCATGGGAATGCCTGGTATGTTTTAATGGATAATTTAGTTAAGCCACTACAAGATTTAATTGAAAAATTCCGTTCACTTGAGGGCGTTGGTAAAAAAAGTGCTATCAAAATGGCTTTCTCCGTGCTTGATATGGAAAGTGCACAGGCATTTGACTTTGCTCAGGCCATTTTAGATGTAAAAACCAAGGTTGGCATATGCAAATGCTGTCAAAACCTTTCAAGTGATGAGCTATGCCCTATTTGCTCATCATCACAAAGAGACCATTCTCTTATTTGTGTTGTTGAGGACTATCAAGGTCTTATGGCTATTGAAAAGGTAAAGGAGTACCGTGGCGTTTATCACGTTTTACACGGAACTATTTCTCCTATGAAGGGTATTACTCCTGACAAGCTCAAAATCAAAGAATTGCTTGACAGAATAAACAACGATGACATAAAAGAGGTTATTGTTGCTACAAATGTCAATGTTGAGGGAGAGGCTACTGCAATGTATCTTTCTAGATTGTTAAAGCCTCTTGGAATTAAGGTTACTAGAATCGCAAATGGTCTTCCTGTAGGTGCTGATATTGAGTATGCTGACGAGGTTACTCTATTCCGTGCTATACAAGGCAGACACGAACTATAAGAAAAGAGATTAAAAATGAAATATGTTTTTTTTGACATTGAATGTGCTAATTGCTTTCAAGGTCATGGAAAGATTTGTTCATTTGGTTATGTAATTACCGATGAAAAATTCAAAATTCTAGAGAAAAAAGATATTCTTATTAATCCTCATTCAAAATTTCACTTTTTTGGACGAAAAAACAGGCCCGGAATTGTTTTAGGATATGATGAAAAAACCTTTAACTCTTCTCCAGATTTTATACATTTCTACAAAAGAATCCGTTCCATCCTTACCGCTAAGCATTGTATGAACTTTGGCTTCTCTGTTTTATCCGATGCAAGCTATATAAAAAGCGAATGCAAACGATACGCAAAGGAAATGTTCGATTATGAGTTCATTGATATTCAGCAAATTTACACTGATTACAAGGGACTTGATAACCCATCATCCCTTATAAAATGTGCATCCGAGTATGGTGTTACTGAATCACAGGAGGTGCACAAGAGTGATGATGACTCATACTTCACAATGAGAGTTTTAAAGGGACTTTGCGAGGAAACAGGACTTTCTGTAATGGAGCTTATTGAAAAATACCCACTTTGCAAGGGTAGATGTGTAAATGGCGAGATTGAGTCAGAATACCTAAAATACAAGGAAATTCAAAAGGCTCAAAAGCTTTCAAAAATGGAAAAGCTTACAGGCAGTAGAATGTCCAACTGGGTTTACAGGGTTAAGGAAAACAGCGATGAGCTGAATAATTACATAAAAAAGGTTTATGTAAATAGAAAATCAACCTCTTCTATTTCCTGTAAAAAAGTTTGTATTAGTTCACTTTATGAGGATTATCATTTTAATGAAATGATGAATATTGTTTCTCTACTTGCACAAAATGGTGCAAAATATGTAAAAAATGCCTATTATGCCGATATATTTGTTACATATGAATTGCTTGGCAAGAATGGCAAGGAATATAAATGCTACCGAAAGGAAAAGGTTGAAAATGCCTTAAACGACGGAGCTAAAATTCAAGTTATTACAATGGATGAGCTCTTAGAAATTCTTGGTGCTTCTTATGAGGAAATTCAAGAGCTTGACAGAAGCAGGCTTGCTCCTTTAAAGGACAAATCTCTTGCTACAATATAAAAATAGACACTCCACGTTGCCTGAAATAAGGCTTTTAGACGGAGTGTCTATTTTTTATTTAATTATTTTTTTAAGCATTATGTTGCCTGAAACAGTTTCAATTGTGTATTCATTATCTCCATTTCCACAAACAAAAGTGTTATCATTTGTGGTTGTTTGGAAGTCACAAGCCACTGTTCCGCTGACTGTACTTGCAGTCAAGGTGAAGCTTTCCTCCTCTACACTAAGTGTAACTGCTCCTGATACGGTTTCAATTTCGCACTGAGTAAGCACTGATGATGATATAAAGTCGGAAGGCCAAAGCGGTCTTAGGAAGA
>JAZQHJ010000014.1:0-8808 GCA_045540515.1 Eubacteriales bacterium | reverse complement strand
CCTACCTCGATTAGTGCAGGGGCAGTTGAGGAGGACGGTACTGTTCTTGTGCAAATTGACCTCTTTTCTAAGCCTAGCTTATATGTTGATTCCTATGAGGTGGAAATTTATCTTGACAGAAGAGATATTACTCTTGCAAGTGCAATAAGAAATGCTCGTTCCTATCTTGCCAAAAAGGGTTATGAATGTGCATACGTGCCAAGTGGTGCAAAGGACCCTGTATATTCCGCATGGTATAGCTTCCACCAAAACACATATCCAGACCAAATTTTAAAGGAATGCGAAATCGCCAAGGAATATGGCATAAAAACTCTAATTCTTGATGATGGATGGCAAACTGATGACAGCTCACGTGGCTACGCCTTTTGTGGTGACTGGAAAATTGCAAAAAGCAAAATTCCAGATATGAAGGATTTTGTTGACAAGGTTCACGCATTAGGAATGAAATTTGTTATTTGGTTTTCTGTGCCATTTGTAGGCTTTCAAAGTGAAAACTACGAAAGATTTAAGGGAATGTATCTAGGAACACGAAAGGGACAGGGTACATCAGTTCTTGACCCTCGCTTTAAGGAGGTAAGAGAATTTCTTGTTCAAACCTATGTAAGCTATGTTGAAGAATATGGTTGGGACGGCTTAAAGCTTGACTTTATTGATTCCTTCGAGCTAACTGAGGAAAGCTCAACCGACTATGATAAAATGGATACAACCTCTCTTGAGGTGGGAGTGGAAAGACTTCTTTGCGAGATTAGTGACAGATTAAAGAAAATCAATCCAGAAATTCTAATTGAATTTCGTCAGTCCTACATAGGCCCAGTTATGGCAAAATACGGAAACTTTTTCAGAGTTGGAGATTGTCCCAACGACCCAATTGCAAACAGAATATGCTCACTTGACCTAAGACTGACCTCTGATAAAATTCCAGTCCACAGCGATATGCTAATGTGGAACAAAAACGACACTGTTGAGGCTGTTATGTATCAGCTCCTTGGAGTTATGTTTGCAGTCCCACAAATTTCTATTCGCTTTGACAATATCACAAACGAGCACAAAAGAGCTCTAAAAGCCTTTCTGGACTTTTGGACCGAGCATAGGGACACACTTCTAAATGGAGAGCTCGAGGTGTACGGCATAGATGCCGATTATACCCTTGCAAAATCCAAAAGGAATGGGGAGAGTGTACAGGTTTTATACCAAAGTGTTGTTGCCAAGGCTGACGAAAATCACACAAGCTACATATTTAATTCAACAGGAAACGAAGAAATTTATGTAGAGTCCCCTTGTAGCTACAAATGCGAGGTTTATGATATATACGGCAAAAAGCTATCAGAGGGAATAGTTCAAGAATCACTTTTGAAAATAAAAGTGCCAAATTGTGGAATGGTTAAAATTTACAAGAGGTAAATATGAACATAAACGAAATTTTAAAGGGAGTAAAATGCTCCAAGTGTGGCAAGGAGCGCACTTGCCCAATCAAAGAGGTATATATTGAAAAAAATGCAGCAGAGCATCTTACCGCCCTTGCTATGCCATTTGATAGAATACTTCTAGTAGCAGATGAAAACACCTATGGCGCATCTGGAAAGCAGGTTGAAAATGCCTTAAAAGGCAAAAGCACGAAAAGCGTTATATTTAGTGGCAAGGAGCTTTTAATTCCAAACGAAAAGGCAATTGATACCATAAATGAAAGCATGAACGGAATTGACCTGATTGTCGGAATAGGCTCGGGTGTAATACAGGACCTTTGTAAATATGTTGCATTTTTTGCCAAAATTCCATATATCATTGTTGCAACAGCTCCGTCAATGGACGGCTATGCATCAAGTGGTGCTGCAATGATTTTAAAGGGAATGAAGGAAACTGTTCCAGCGGGCTTACCCCTTGCAATCATTGCCGATACCGAGGTTTTAAAGAATGCACCAATGGATATGATTAAGGCGGGTTATGGAGATATAATCGGCAAATATTCAGCCCTTAATGACTGGGAGCTATCCCATATTGTAAATGGAGAATATCTTTGCAAATATATCCTTGATACCACCTCTGAAATGATTGAAAAAACCTTAAAAACAGCCACAGGGCTAACAAAAAGAGACGAAAACGCAATAAAAGCCTTAATGGAGGCGCTTGTAATAGTTGGCATTATGATGTCCTTTGCAACAACCTCTCGTCCTGCCTCTGGAAGTGAGCACCACCTTTCACATTTTTTTGAAATTACAGGAATTGTTAAAAACGAGCCATACCTAACTCATGGAATTGACGTAGCATATTCAACAGTAGTAACTGCACACATAAGAGAACAGCTACTCTCAAAGCCATTTTCAAATGAGCAGTACAAGGAAAATAACGATGCCTACATAAAGAATATGAAGCAAATTTATGGTAGCGTGGCAGATGAATGTATTGCCCTACAAAAAAGGCTCGGCACCTATGAAAGAAACAGGCTTGAAATATATAAGCAAAACGAGGAGCAAATACGCAAAATTCTTGCCAAAATGCCAAAAGCAAGCGAAATTTCAGAAATGCTTCAGCTTGTAGGACTTAATATAAGCGATTTTGTAAGTCTATACGGCAGAGAAAAAATCAAAAACGCAATAAAATATGCCAAGGACTTAAAGGACAGATACACTGTTCTTTGGCTAAACTACGACCTAGGAGAATAATATGAGTTTTACATTCAAGCATAAAATGGGAGTTGCAGGGCACCGAGGCGATTCCTACAACTTCTACGAAAATACTATAACAGCATTTAAGAAAGCAATAAAGGATGGCGTGGATATGATTGAAACCGATGTCCACCTAACCCTTGATAATCACTTGGTTTTAATTCACGATGATACGGTCAATAGAACAACAAATGGTCAGGGACGTGTCCAAGATATGACACTAAATGAGCTAAGAGCTCTTAATGCAGGAGACTCCTTATGCTATGAGCAAATACCAACCTTAAAGGAGCTTTTTGAGCTCGTTAAGAGTACGGACATCACATTAAATCTTGAAATTAAGGAATATTACAGTGAGCAAAACAAGCAACGTGTAACTGAATGTATTGAAAAAACAATAGCACTAATTGAAGAATATAATATGGCGCATAGATGCTTAATAAATAGCTTTGATGCGTGGGTTTTAGAGTACGTATACAAAAAATATGGTAAAAAATACGCCTTGCACGGCTTCTACCCATATTGGGAGCTTAAAAATGTAACAATAAATCCCGATGAATATTTATATTGCGCTTGTATTTTCGATAACCAAAATAAGGCTCACTATGATTATTTGTTAAGCCACGGAATCGAGCCGTGGATAGGCGCAAGCATAACACAAAAATCCAAGCTCAAGGTATGCCTTGACTATGGTGCAAGACTAATTACCACAAACAACCCAACCGACATAATAAAAAAATTGCAGGAGCTTGAAAATGGACAAATCTAAAATAAAGCTAATAGCAATGGACCTTGATGGCACGCTAACACAGCACAAGGAACAGCTTGATAATGAGCACAAGGTGGCACTTGATGCCCTTGCAAAAAAATACAAGCTTCTTATGGTAGGCGCAGGACAGGCATACCGAATTTTTAATCAGCTAAATAAATATCCAATTGACATAATAGGAAATTATGGCTTGCAGTACGCAACCTACAACCCTAAAACAGGCGACATTGAAATCAAAAAAGATTTATCCTTTGATGTTGATAAAAAAAGCGTAGAGGAACGAGTAACCTATTTAAGAGAAAAATATGGCTTTACAAGCTACCGTGGCGACAATGTTGAATACCACGCATCTGGCTGTATTACTTTCCCAATTTTAGGCACCAAGGCAATACAACAGGAAAAGCTAGCATTTGACCCAACCAGAGCTAAAAGAAGAGCCATTTTTAGCCACGTGTGTGAGCTTTTTTCTGAATACAACGTCTTTGTAGGTGGCTCATCATCCTTTGATATGTCACCAAAGCCGTACAATAAATATTATGCCCTTGACCTGTATTGCAAGGAAAATAATTTAACCCACGAAAACGTCCTTTATATCGGTGACGACTACGGACAGGGCGGAAACGACGAATCAGTTTATAAATCCGATTTTTCATACCTGACAATTGACGATTACAGAGATTTTCCACATATTATAAGCTTTTTGCTTGATGATTAAGCCGTTGACAAATCTTAGAAATAATGTTATAATATTTATATATTTTATTTTGAGGAGAAAAAATAAATGAAAAAGAGAGCATTATTCACTTTGGCACTTGCTATGCTAATGGCGCTTATGCTTTGCATAACAGTGGGTGCAACCACAACCGTTACTGATGATGAAACAGATGAAGTAACGCTTGGAAATTGCACTATTACAGGTCTTGACGGAGTAACTATTCCTGAACCAACCACAGGACTTGTATATACTCTTGATGACGAGACAAAAACAGCCACCGTATCTGGTAGAGGCTCCTTTACAGGTGGTAACCTCGTATTCCCATCAAGCGTTACATATGGAGAAAGAACCTATGCAGTAACAAAAATTAATTCTAATCTTTTCCGAAGCTTATCGTACAGTCTGTACGTACCAGATAGCATTACCTTTATCGGTGGTGGCTCTAATACAGGTACCTTTGGAAATTCAACCCTTGATAAGGTTTACATCGGCTCAGGGCTTAGTGGCTTTGAACGCGAGGTATTTAGTGGCTCAAAGGGAATGAGCACCTTTGTATGTAAATCAAAGCCAACATATATTGGTATTTATGCCTTTAACCAAATGAGTGCAGGAGCAAGTGGAATAAGCGATTATGAGCTTGATTTGTCACAAGTAATTCGCTTTGAGGAGTACGCTTTTAATGGTGCAAGCTTCCTTCGTGAGCTTGCTCTTAACGAAAACGTTGAACACATCGGCAACTGTGCTTTTAAAAACTGCTCAAATATGAATGGCTCAATTGTAATTCCGGCAAATTGTCAGCTAAAAGATGCTTGCTTCAATGGAACAAATCTAGACCTTGTAGTTATCAAGGTAAATAAGGGTGAAAAATTTACCGCACCACTCGAATTATTTAGTGGAGCTGCGGCTGGACTGACAGTTGTAATTAGTGGCGATGCCGTTGCAGGAGCTGACTATTTCTTCTCCAATAACGCAATGACAGTTCATATGCCTTCATTTGCTCAGCTACAAGCCTTTGTATCAAGTGTAGCTAAATTTACAAATGGAGCTCCAAGAATTACGGTAGCAACCTTCTATGCATGTGAGGAGGGAAAATATTATTCTTGCACAGCACAAGGTGTGCTTACAGAAAAGGGAGATGCGAACTCACACTACTATACAGCCGAAACTGTTCACTTTGAAAAGAATTGCTCGCAATATGAAAGAGAATCCTATATTTGCTACTGCTGTGGAATTGAAAATGTTGTCAGCCAAGGCACTGAGCTTGGTGCACACGTTAATGAAATCACAACAAAGGAAGCAAACTGTCAATCAATGGGCTATATTGTATATGAATGTACAGTATGTGACTATGAGGAAACAGTTCACTTTATTGATAAAACCTCTCACAGTGCAACTGTAAAGGAATATAGATTGAAGGACTTTAAAACAGTTGAAGAAAAAACAAGATGTGAGCATTGTAATACGCTTGTTTCAGCGCAGGATGTAAGCCTTGTAAACAAATGCTTTATACAGGGCTACGGACAAGAGCTTTTTGATGCAACTATGGAATATGTAAGCGTGAGTGCAAATGGTGTTGCAACTCCGTCTAATGCTACCTTTAATAATGCAGTAATCTATTTCCCATCCTGTGTAGAAAAGGACGGAGAAATCATTCCGGTTTCAACAGTACAGGGCTTTAAGGCAAAATCAATAAAAGCAATTTATATTCCAGACAATGTTACAAGAATTGCAGGAGGCAGCGGAGTAGGTTGCTTCGGTGACATTTCGTCCCTTAAAAATATCGTAGTCGGTAAGGGTGTTACTGAGCTTGAGCAGGAGATTTTCTGCATGGGTAGTGGCGCAACCCTTGACGAGTTTATCTTCAAGGGCACAATTTCTGTATTAAAGCACCAATGCTTAACAAATGTTAAGGCAGCAAGCACAGACATACCATATGAATTCAATACATACCTCTCTTATGCAGGCAAATGGGTTAATTTGAATGGTAATATCATAAGAGAAGCAAGAATTGCAAGGGGCTGCGACCTCAACGAAAAATACGCATTTAACAATGCAAATGGACTAATAGCAGTTTATATTGAGGGTGGAGAAGATGCATCTAATGCACTGGACCTTGGACAAGAGTTTGCAAGTAATACAGCAACTACAAATTACTATATTAAGGGCTTCGTAACTGTATCAGGTCAAGCTGCTATATCGGACAGAAGAAATATCAGAATTTATATGTCAAGCGTAGAAGCAATTGACCTTTTTGCATCGGCAATTAAATCATATGATTATTCTGGCAGAATTAACGAGGTAACCTTTATGGATTGCTCAACTAATACTGCTTGGTTCGTTTCATCCTCAGCAAATAGAGTAGAGCATCCATCTATAAGCTTTTCGCATGGTGGTGGCTTGTTTGAAAGCACAAGCGCAACCTGTAATAGTAAAGGAACAAGCGTTGAAAAATGCTTTGTTTGTGGAGCAATAGTAGCAAGCACAACGATTGAAAAGCTTGAACACACCTTTGACGGTGGTGTAATAACCAAAATGCCAACAGCGACCGAGGAGGGAATAATCGTTTATACCTGCTTTGACTGTGGTGAAGCTAAGGAAGAAAGAATAATTGTTGCTCTTGGTACTCATAAGGAAATTGTAAAGGTTTACTACGAAAATGGATTTGACAAGGTAGGATTAGCTATAATTACCTGTGAGGATTGTGATCATAATTACCAAATGCATCTTGATGCAGTATTTGAAATTCTTGGCTATTCCGTAAACAATGAATATACAGCAATTACCTGTGGCTACAAGATTAATGCAGATGCACTTGCTTACTATGAGCAAAATGTAGCTAAGCTTGAATTTGGTATAATTCTTGCAAACGCAAGCGACGTTGCAACAAATGGCTTGCTTGATGAAAGCTACAATATGCTCAGTACAGTAAGAGGTGGCAAGATTGCGATAGAAGAAAGAAGCATAATTGTCGTTGATGCAGTTGTAAAGGGCGCAACAACCGACACTCTAAGGAATTTTGATTTCATTCTTGCGATGTACATTCTTGCTGACAAGGATGCTGACGGAGAATTAGAAATGCAATATTTACAGCACAGTATGAATTGTGGCGACAACAAGGAAATCACCGTTAATGGTGAAGCCTTCAACACAATAAGCATAAACAGAGCAATAGCCTCTGCATAATAACAAAAAGCCCACCCTTGTGGGCTTTTTATTTATAATTTGTAAACAAAGAATAATTGACAACTAAAACAGGCTATGATAAAATAAAAATAGAAAATAAAATATAAAAGGAGAAAATTTATGAATACTAAGGTTCACGAGCTTTTAAATCAGCAAATCAACAAGGAGTTTTACTCTGCATACCTTTATCTTGACTTTTCTAATTACTTTGAGGATGTAGGACTTGACGGCTTTGCAAACTGGTATAAGATTCAAGCACAAGAGGAAAGAGACCACGCAATGCTTTTCTATCAATATCTTCAAAATGAAAATCAAAAGGTAACTCTTGAAGCTATTCCAAAGCCAGACAAGACCTTTACTTGCCATATGGATGTCTTAAAGGCAGGTCTTGAACACGAAAAATATGTAACCTCACTTATAAATGATATTTATGCCGAGGCATACACAGCAAAGGATTTTCGCACCATGCAATTCCTTGACTGGTTTGTAAAGGAGCAGGGCGAGGAAGAAACAAACGCAAACGATTTAATTACAAAAATGGAGCTATTCGGCTCAGACCCAAAGAGCCTTTATATGCTAAATCAGGAGCTTTCCGCAAGAGTATATACAGCCCCATCCCTAGTTCTATAAAATAAAACTAAAGCCTTGAAGGACTTCCCTTCAAGGCTTTTTATATAGCTGTAACTCTTTTATATTGAAAAGTGATAGATTTCGTGGTATAATCAAGTGAAGATATAACAAGGTGTAATCTATAATAATGCAATTAAGGAGCAATGAAAGATTATGAAATTAAAATTTGATGTAGCTGATAAGTACCAACCCGACCCTTTTATTTTTGAAGACTGTGATAAGCTTTATTTGTATGTAACAGGCAAAAAGGGAGTGGAAGCATATTCAACCGATGATCTATTTGGTGTTTGGCATTATGAAGGGATTGTTGCCTCAATTGACGGACGGTATAGTTATTGGGCACCGTCTATTACAAAATACAAAGGTCGTTATTATCTTTATTTTTCCTGTTCATCAGATGATGAATGTGAATTTATGCACGCAATGGTTGCAGATTCTCCACTTGGTCCGTTCACAAATCCAACTTGCTTTTACAAGCGATTTTCAATAGATTCCCATGTGGTAGAAACCGAAAAGGGACTGTTCCTATGGTATTCTGAAGACAACAAGGATTGTGACCGCATAGGCACACGAGTTTTCGTAGATAAGCTGATTGATCCTATGACACCCTCAAATCAGCCTCGTGAGGTTATTGTACCGACTATGGATGAGGAAATCTTTAAACGAGGTCGCAATGGCGACAAGGATTGGCACACCATAGAGGGGGCTTTCTGGTTTCGCGAAGGAGAGTGGCAATATGTTATGTATAGTGGCGGTTGCTATGACAATGACTCGTACCATATAGGATACGTTGCCGCACACTCACATGAGAGCGATTTGACAAAGGTGCAGTTTGTCAAACACACAAACAA
>JAZQHJ010000013.1:0-13070 GCA_045540515.1 Eubacteriales bacterium | reverse complement strand
CTTCCTTTATTCTTGCAACAACCTCGGGGTCCTCATTCAATCTAATTTTCGCCATTTGCAAACACCACCTCTCTGCCACCATGCCACTCTTGTCCGTAGCCAGGCTTTTCCTCTGTTGCCTCACAGGTGATTTGTGTAAGGCTATAACAAGCGCCAAACGCCTTCATTCCGATAGTCTCAACAGAGTCTGGAATTGTAACAGCTTCAAGCTTTCTTAGGTTATAAAATGCATACATTCCTATATATTTTACATCGCTTGTAAAATTAAGCACCTTTACATTGTAGCAATAGAAAAATGCGTGTGAGCCGATATATTTAAGCCCTGGTGTTGTATTTATTGTTCTTAAATTTGACATCTTGTAAAAGGCGTAGCTAGCAATACCAACAGTGCCCTCCTTAAATACAGCAGTTCTTGCATTTGTGTCGCCATACTTAATGAGCCAGTTGTCAATATATAAATCCTGTCCCTCGCCGTTTGTGAACAAATCGTACTTAATGCTTGGGCAATCAAGAATGAAATCCTCGCCAAGATAATTTACAGAGTCTGGCAAATTGATATCTTCAAGGAGTGTACAGCCCTTGAATGCCTTTGCTCCTATATATTCTGCTCCGTTTGGAATTACAATTTCATAAAAGCCAGAGCAATCCATAAAGGCGCTGTCGCCAATTACCTTAATTTTGTCTGCAATTACAACTCTTTGCAAATTCTCACAGCCCTTAAATGCCTCTGCTCCAATTTCTGTAACTGAACCAAGAATGGTAAGGCTGTAAATATCATCATTTTTTGCAAATGCGCCATTTGCAATTTTTGTAACGGGCTTAGAATTATAGGTTGCAGGAATAATAATATCATTTGTTTCCTCTGCAAGTCCTGTTACCACCACATAGTCGTCGTGCTCCTCGTAGGCAAGCTCGGTTGGTGCACTTTTATAAATTGCAGTAAGGGTAACATTTTCAAGGCTTACAAGTCTTGTTACTCTTTTCCCATTTAGCTCCCAGCCAACAAAATAGCTTCCATTTACGCTTTGTGCCTCATTTAATCTTAAAGGCAAATCATTTATAGTAAAGCTTGGCTTGTTTTTGTCATTTTGTGTGCTCACCTCATAGGTAATGCTATAATTTGTAAGCTCCCATTTTGCAACAAGGGTTATATTTTCCTTAACCTTACTTGAAAAATCCCATTTTGTATCACCGTTATACCAGCCAAGAAAGGTGTGCGCCTTCTTATATGGTGTCTGTGGCTCACTAATTGTATCTCCCTCTGTTACCACAATATCATCAATTGTGCCTTCTGCTTGGGTATCAAATTTTACAGTAAGGCTCTCCTTTTTACAAGCGACAAGCGAAAACGCAAGCACAAGCATCAAAATCGCCATTACAATAGCAAAATAGCCTCTTGTCTTCATTATTATTCCTCCAAGTATTACTAAAATTCTGCTCTTATAAAAATTATATATTAAAAACAAATAAAAGTCAAGTGTGCGACACTGTCTTTGTCCGTTCCAAAACTGGTTCGTGTCATTCCTGTACGGCATATTCCCTACTATCTTGACAAAAGCACGTATTAGTGCTAAAATAAGAATGATTTTTTAGCGAGGTGAATATTATGAACAAAGCATTAAAAATAACACTTATCACCCTTGGTATTATTATCGGTGTTGTCATTTTAATTCTCGGCTGTGTAAGACTGGGTGAAAGACTTATATTCAAAAGCTTTTACGATAACGCAGACAAGGAATTTAAAATGCCAGGTGCATCTGATAACCTTGTTCAACAGGGACTTGTTTACATTCCCGAAAAGGAGCTTTTCCTAGTTACGGGCTATATGTCCGATGACACTGCTTCAATGGTTTACGTTGTAAGCAAGGACGGCAAGGTTTTAAACAAGGTAAGACTTAAAAAAGCTGACGGAAGTGACTATCTTGGCCACACAGGTGGAATTGAATACCTTGGCAACAATGTTTACATAACCGACGGCGACAAGGAAAAGACCTACGACGGCGGACTTGACGTTTTCCCTCTTGACCAAATTCTAAACGAGACCGAGGTTAAGTGTATTGGCAGAGTTAAAACCTACAACAACCCTGCATTTGTACGTATTTACAAGACATATATGCTAGTTGGCGAGTTTTACAGAGAGGTTGATTACGAAACCCTTGACTCACACAGAGTTCAAACTCCTGCAAATGACCAAAATACAGCACTTATAAATGTATTCAAAATTGATAATGCAAATAGCGACAATTTCTCTATTGCTAACACTCCTGTTGCATCAATTTCAACAACGGACGCAATTCAAGGACTTGAAATAATAAACGATAAGCAAATCGTTCTTTCCTCATCCTGGGGACTTTCAAAGTCAAAGCTTTATTTCTACGATATGGACAAAATCGACGCATCTCAAAGAGAGGCAGTTCTCATTGAGGGTGCTGATGCAAATAGCACCGAGGACGACATTTACGTAAAGCTCTATCACCTTGATTCAGCAAGCCTGGTAAACACAGTTCTTGCCCCACCTATGGCTGAGGAAATGGCTCATATTGACGGTAAGCTTTACATTTTGAACGAATCCGCTTGTAACAAATACATCTTTGGTAAATTTATGAGTGGTAACTACATTTATTCCTACGATGTTAGCGATATAAAATAATTACAAAACAAAGAAAAACTCGACCACGTGGTCGAGTTTTTTATTAAATCTATTGCTTTAAATTCTCCCATAGCTCCAAGAACGAGCAAGGTGAGCTCCCAAGCTAAGGCAACAAAATTATCTCCATATATTCGTATAAATGGTATCACAACCGAGGAGCAACAACGAAATACGTAGCTTATCATGGGTTAAACTTGCAAGTTAGAAGCAAGTAGTTCTAGGCGCACTACGTGAACCCCCTAAAAAGCTCTGCTTTTTTGGGGAACCCCTACCACAAACCTTGGACGAAGGCTATCTTGGTGATAGCCGAGGTCAGGTGCGAGGAGCAACAACGAAATACGTAGCTTATCACTTGCAAGACGGGATTAGCTCCATATATTCGGTATAAATCGTGCTCGTCATAAAGTCAATCGGCAAAAGTATTGTGCACTCCTCATAAGCATAAATGAGCCAGCCCTGTGAGCTTTTGCCGTTCATTCCTGTTCGGCTTGTGTCGCTTTCGCCTATATACCTTGGCTCGGTTACGCTTGGAATATGAACCATATAGCCGTACTGTCCGTCAAAGCTTGAAAAATTCGTGCTTTCGTTGTATTTTTCCATTTCAAATTGCCAGTGTGAGTGTCCGCTAAAAAAGGTTACATTCTTATATTCTGCAAGTAAGCCTCTTAGCTCTACCTCGTCGGGTGTTCCATAGGTATATGGCAAATCATACTCATATCCGCCTGGATTTTTCAAATTTCCAACACCCGTATGCCCCTTGCCGTCAGGACCGCAAAGCAGGGTGTGGAAGAAAAGGTACACTCTTTTGTCCTTGTTTTTTTCAAGGGCTTGTCTTAGCCACAAAAGCTGACTATCATCAAGCAAACGGCTGTCCTCTTTATTATAATCCCAGTACATTTGAGACAGAAAAACGAACACGTCCTGCCCATTTTCTGTATAAATTAGGTCTATTCCGTTTTGTGCAACCTCTACAACTCCGTCAAGTGTATTCATTTCACTGCTTATATACTTCTCCCAAATTCCTGTGTCTATTGCACTAACGTCGTGATTTCCTGTACAGGTAAGCACCTCGTACTCTCTGCCATTTATTAGCTGATTGTACTTTTCAAAGGCACTTTCCTCACCACCCCTTGAAATATCTCCCGCAATGCAAACAAGGTCGGCATCCACGCTTTCGTAGTAGTCAAGGGCAATATCAAAGGAATAAAGGGCATCATCACCATATCCAAGAGCATTATATCTATTAAAATGCACGTCACTAAGAGCACCAAACACCATCATTTCCTTGCCTAAATTCAGACACGTATCGGGTATTTTTATTGCTTCGTCAAGAAAATACTGATTATTTTCATTTACTAAGGCAAGCTCCCTTGCCTGTGGTGGAATTACTACATTTTCAATTAAAATGCTCTTTTTTTCACCCTTATTTATATTAAAGCTGGCTATACTTGTATAAAATGGTAGCCACTTGCCGTTTTCATCAGCAAAGCAAATTTCATATTCTCCACTCGGTAGGGACTCAATTGTCAGCGTCATACTGTTTATTATGCCACTATCACAGCTGACAGCCTCAATTTCTGCCCTGCCACCCTCACAGGTAAATGAGCAAAGGCATAGGGCAAGGACCACAAGGGCAAGAACAATTATTCTTTTAGTTTTCATTTTGCTCCCTTTTACAAAAAGCTCCCTACGGGAGCCTTTGTTATAATTCTAAAAATTCGTCAAGCATCATATCGCCGTCGCTTAGCATCTTAAAGGAATCATTAAAATGGTCGCAAAGGTCGGATGCAGCATTTAGCATATATAGCACTTGGTCAATATGGTGTAAGCAGTAGGAATATGCCGTTTGTAGCTTAAAGCCCACTGTGTCATCCTTTATATAAAAGCTTCCGTTTGTGCATCTGTTTGTTGCATAGCAGCACGCCTGTGCAATAACATCGGTCTTTATTTGAGGAAACTTAAATTCAAGTCCACAGGCAAGGTCAATAACCTTTTGCTTGGAATTTATCTTAAAGGTCATTTCTATTGGCATATCATCCCCTGTTACAAAGAAATATGCGGTAAGATTTTTTGAGTCCTTGCTGTATCTGTAATGAATCGAATCTAGCGCATCGCAAACAATTTTAAAGTTTTGCTCTGCCTGAATTGCCTCGGCCTTCTCGTCCTCACACTCATTCCTTTCGCTTGTGCATTCGTCCATTCTTTGCTCAAATTCTTCAAGAAAAGCATCAATGCTTCTGCTTCCCTCAAAATATCCTGCAAATAAATCATTTGCACTGTCAACTGCACAGCAGAAATAGTATATCATTTCAATAACTGCAAGCTCATCATAAAGAGACTGGCAATATGATGAGGTAATCTGAAAGCCGATAGCCCCACGGGTTTCATTTAGAGTAAATGCTCCAACTGGCACAATTGCATTGAGCTTAGAAATAAGAATTGCCGTGTCCGCATAGTAGCTTTGGTCGGGAATTTTGTCGAAAAATGTAAAAAATCTTAAAAGCTCCCTTTCCTCGCTTGTATCTATCATTACGGCAAAGGGCGTGTCGTCCCCCTGTGTTTGAAAAATTATTTTTCCATTTTTTTCAGAATATGTAAAGTCCATGCTTTCAAGAGCACAGCGAACCCTGTTCATTATCTTTTCGGCTCTTATTTTGTAAATCTCCTGCATCATTTTGCATTTTCTCCTGTGTAAAAAAGAATCAAGGCACTCTGCCTTCCTTTTTATATTTTACAATAGTATTTTAAAAAAGTCAATAAAAAAGCAGACACTCGGTGTCTGCTTATTATTTCTCGCTACTTTGCTTATTTTTCGTTATCGTTCTCTTTTTCTCTTAAATAAGGGAGATAGATTTTTACATAGTTTATTCCAGATGCCACAGTCATAAAGGTCATAAGAGCAATAAGTATGTAGGTTGGAATATACATTGTTGCTGTAAATGTACCGCTTTGAATGAGTCCAAACTCAACAAAGGTAACTATTATACAAGCCATTTGTGTAACTGTTTTGAGCTTTCCAAACATATTTGCAGGAACAATAGCTCCACTTTTTGCACATACGGCACGAACTGATGTAATGCCGAGCTCTCTTAAAAATACAATAACACATGCCCATATCATAACATTGCCAACAATCTTGCTTGCCTCAAAAAGTCTTATAGCAAGTAGCAAAAATGCTGAAAATACAAGCACCTTATCTGCAAGTGGGTCCATTATTTTGCCAAAGCTTGTTACAAGATTATATTTTCTTGCAATTTTTCCGTCAAGCATATCTGTAAGAGATGCAAGAATGAAAATTCCACACGCAACAAGTGATGCAACAAGCACGCTTGGAATGTATAAAAAGCAAGCTACAAATACAGGAATAAGTATCATTCTTAGCATTGTTAGTTGATTTGGAATGTTCATCTTCATAGCTATATTTCCTTTCCAATCAAATCAAAAAATTCTTCATCATAGTCGGTTATTTCAACACTCAAAAAGTCGCCAATTTCGTGCTTTTTCGTGGTTTTAAAGAAAATCATACCGTCAATCTCTGGGGCATTTTTATAATCCCTGCCCTTGTGCATTTCCAAAAGTGGGTCGTAGCCCTCGTATATTACCTGTGCCACAGTGCCGATTGCTTTTTTTGCAAGGTCCTCACTTACATATGCCTGCTCACGCATAATCAAATCGTATCGTTCCCTTTTTGTCTGTTCGTCAATTTGATTTTCAAAGCTATATGCAGGAGTGCCCTCCTGTGGTGAGTATTCAAATGCACCAAATCTGTCAAAGCCCGTTTGTCTTACAAAGCTCCATAGCTCCTCAAACTCTTCATCTGTTTCAGAGGGGAAGCCGACGATTGCAGTTGTACGAATAACCATTCCGTCAACCTCTCTTAGCCTTGCAATAACGTCCCTTATCATTTTTCCGTCGCCACGACGGTTCATTCTTTTTAATATTCTGTCGTTTATATGCTGAATTGGAATATCAATGTACTTAACAAGCTTATCATTTGTCTTAAACTCATTTATAAGCTCAGGAGTAATTTTGTCAGGATAGCAATATAAAACCCTTAGCCATTTAACATCCGTTTCCTTAGCAAGACGTGAAAGCAATGTATGTAGCTCATATTTGCCGTACAGGTCAATACCATATGCAGTTGTGTCCTGTCCGATAACAACAAGCTCCTTAATTCCCATATCAGCAAGCTCCCTTGCCTCGCTTACAATATCGTCCATAGGTCTTGAACGGAATTTTCCCCTAAGCGACGGAATTAAGCAATATGTACAGTGGTTATTACAGCCCTCGGATATTTTTAAGTACGCAAAGGCATCACCCGTGGTTACAATTCTGTCCCCACCAAGCTCAACCTCGTTTATATTCTTGTACTCCGAGAATTTTCTTCCTGCCTCAACCTCTTTAATTGCCTCAACAATTGAGTGAATACTGCCAACGCCAAGCACTGCATCAACGCTTTCAATGTCCTTTAAAACGTCGTCCTTAAACTCCTGCGCAAGACAGCCAGTTACAACAATTCCCTTTAAATTAGCATTTTGCTTTAAATATTCAAGCTCAAGTATTTCTGAAATTGACTCCTGCTTTGCATCATTTATAAATGCGCAGGTGTTCACCACGCAAATGTCTGCCTCCTCGGCATTTGGAGTAATTTCATACCCCGCATTTGCAATATGCCCAAGCATTATTTCAGTGTCAATTTGATTTTTTGGACAGCCAAGCGAAATAAAACCAATCTTACTCATCGTCCTTATCCTCGCCGTTTGCCTCTGCCTTTTCCTTCTCCATTACCATTCGTACAGCCTCCTTAATGTCGCCAATAGTATAGCCATATCTCATAAGAGCACCCATCATTTTGGCAATCTCCTTTGGGTCCTTTGGTAGTGGATAATATTTATTTTCAATAATATATGCACAGTTTTCTGCAAAGTTGACGTCCTTTAAATTGTTTGTAACATATTCCTCAACGTCCTCACGCTTGTAGCCCTTTGCAATAAGCTCACTCTTTATTTTAAGCTTACCATATTTTTTTCGCAAATATGTTTCACAAAGCATTCCAATTTGCTTCTTTTCATCAATGTAGCCACGGTGCTCCATATAGTCTGCAATCTTTTCGCAAACATCAGGTGAATAGCCCTTGGCACGAAGCTTTTGAATTAGGCTTTTTCTGTTATTTTCGCCGTACGAAAGAATTGCAAATGCGTGGCGCCTTGCATTATCAAAAATCATTTCCTCTCTTATTTTAAGAAAGTATTCATCGTCAATTCTGTCACCCTCTTTTATGTCGAAGCGAGCAAATTGCTCCTCGCTTACAAGCATCTCAAAGGTGGTTCCCATTGATGAACGAATGCAATAAATTCTTCCATTAGGAGTTTTCTTAATTCTCTCTACTACGTAATAAATCTCTTTTTCCATAAATTACCTTTTAGTTTGTAAATCGCCTTAGTCTAATAGATCGTCTATGTCAAAATCGTCTGAATCAAGGTCGATATCTTCCTCAACAGTTGCCTCTCCGTTTGCTATTGTTGTTCTAATCCTTTGTTCTAGCTCTGCCATTTCATCAGGGTGAGACTCAAAATACTTTCTTGCATTGTCCTTGCCCTGTGCAATCTTTACTCCCTTGTATGAGAACCAGGAGCCACTCTTTTCTACAAAGCCAAGTGTGATTGCAAGCTCCATAATCTCTGAGGACTTTGAAATTCCCGTTCCATAAAGAATATCAAATTCAGCTGTTCTGAATGGTGGAGCAACCTTATTTTTAACTACCTTACATTTTACATGGTTTCCATAGGACTCTGTGCCATTTTTAAGCACCTCACTCTTACGAACGTCAATCCTTACGGATGCGTAGTATTTAAGCGCATTACCACCTGTTGTTGTTTCTGGGTTTCCATACATTACACCAATCTTTGAACGTAGCTGGTTGATGAAAATTACGATACAATTACCCTTTGAAATACAGCCAGATAGCTTTCTTAGTGCCTGTGACATAAGTCTTGCCTGAACACCCATATGGCTATCTCCCATGCTTCCCTCAATCTCCTGTCTTGGAACAAGGGCAGCAACTGAGTCAATTACAACTATATCAACAGCGCCTGAATCAACAAGCATCTCTGTAATTTCAAGAGCCTGCTCTCCGTGGTCTGGCTGTGATACTAGTAAATCATCAATATTTACTCCAATTGCCTTTGCATATACAGGGTCAAGTGCGTGCTCTGCATCAATAAATGCAGCAGTTCCACCAGTCTTTTGTACCTCTGCAATTGCGTGAAGCGCAACTGTTGTTTTTCCTGAGCTTTCAGGTCCATAAATTTCAATAATTCTTCCTCTTGGAAGTCCACCAACACCAAGAGCAAGGTCAAGGGTAAGTGAGCCTGTTGATACTGCGCTTACCTGCATATCTGGGCTATCTCCCAAGCGACGAATGGACTCCTCTCCACATTCCTTTCTTATTTGAGAAAGTGCAGTTTCAAGCGCCTTTTGCTTTTCGGTAGCAGGGGTTGAGCCCTTCTTTTCCTTATCTGCCTTCTTTGCCATTTATATTTTTACCTTTCAATCAATTTAGTATGTTGAGCTATCAATTCTCCAGCCGTTTTCCTCGTAAACAAGCTGAATTTGCACCTCTTGATTTTTTTCAAGATTTTTTGTCATTATTCTTACAATTATTGAATTTCTCGAATTTTTAATGATGTTCATTGTCGAAAAATCGTAAATTGCAATTTCATCAATGACTACTGAATCACGTCTTATTGTCAAGGTCCCGTCAGAATCCTCAATATATCTTGGATAGGTCGCAGTTGATGAAATTCCTCCACCTGCCCCAACAAATGCGCTTGAAATTATTCCCTGCGCATAGTCGCTTGAAAAGATTTCTCTTGTCTTTTCCACAAGTGGCTTTTTCTCTGTGTAGAGTGCGTCCTCACTCACCTTTATATAATCGCCTTTATCCTCGCTTGTAATTTCATGCTTTAAGCCTGTGCCAAAGTAAATTACATTTAAAATATAGGATTCTGTAACAAGCCTTTCTATTTCCTTTTTTGCCTCGTCGTCCTTCATCCTCTTACACGATGCTAGGGCAGGGGTAATGGAAAGAACAAATATAATTATCAGACAAAAGGCTATTATTCTTTTTTTCATTTTATATTTTTGCTCCTTCCCCCACTTAAAATTATTCCTCTGCTCCCTCATTTGGTGCATTGCTTGATTCTTCATTTTCTGCCTGTGGCTCAGCTTGTGCCTGTGCATCTGCCTCACCCTCAACTATTTCAACCTCAAACTCGTCCACTCCCTCGGCATTTTCGTCAATTTGCTCCTCGTCCTCTTTCTTTACAAGAGTCATATTAGCAACAATTTGCTCCCCGTTGAGCTTCATTACTCTTACGCCAGTTGTGCTTCTCTTATAGGTTGGAATTTCAACAGAATCAGTTCTTATAATAACTCCCTCGTCGGTAATTACCATAACGTCATCATCATCGCTTACACATGCAACACCTGCAAGTGGTCCTGTCTTTTCATTGATATTATGAACAATAACACCCATAATACCACGGTTTCTTGGCTCAAACTCGCTAAACTCTGACTTCTTGCCGTAGCCGTTTTCTGTGATTGTAAGTAGCTTTTTATCATTGTCAACAATTACCGCACCGCAAACAATATCTCCCTCTCTTAGGTCAATACCCCTTACACCACGTGCAGTACGTCCAACTATGCTAACCTTATTTTCATCAAATCTTGCCGCATAGCCCTTTCTTGTAGCAATAAGAATGTGCTTGCTTCCGTCTGTATGACCAACAAATATAAGCTTGTCGCCCTCATCAAGGTTAATAGCAATCTTACCGCCCTTACGCTGATACTCGTATTCCTTAATATCAGTACGCTTAATTACACCATTTTGTGTAACCATTGTAAGATAGGTTTCTGCCTCGAACTCGCTTATTGAAATCATTGCTGTAACCTTTTCGCCCTTTTCAATCTCAATAAGGTTAATTAGGTTGGAGCCCTTTGCAGTTCTTGATGCCTCTGGGATTCTATATACCTTACGCACAAATATCTTTCCGTTGTCAGTGAACATAAGCAGGTAGTCGTGGCTATTTGCTACAAGCACCTTCTCTATGAAGTCCTCCTCCTTGGTTGACATTGCAATAAGTCCCTTGCCTCCTCTGTGCTGTGCTGAATAGGTTTCAGCAGGTAGACGCTTGATATAACCAGAGTTTGTAAGTGTAATTACACATTCGTGACGTTCAATGAGGTCCTCAATGTCAATCTCATCCTCGCTGTCAATTATATCAGTACGTCTTGCATCTGCATATTTTCTCTTGATTTCAAGCATTTCGTTCTTGATAATCTCTTTTATCTTATTTTCATCAGCCAAAATCTCATTAAGCTCCGCAATTAGTGCATGTAGCTTAATAATTCTGTCCTCTATCTTTTGTCTTTCAAGTCCTGATAGACGGCCAAGCGTCATTTCAACAATTGCCTGTGCTTGCTTTTCTGAAAGTGTAAAGCGTTCTATTAGTCTTTCCTTTGCAACAGGTGTGCTTTCTGATGCTCTTATTATTGAAATAACCTCATCAATATTATCAATTGCAATCTTGTAGCCCTCAAAAATATGAGCCTCTGCCTCTGCCTTCGCCTTTTCAAATCTTGTTCTTCTTGTAATTACATCCTGCTGGAAGGTAATATAGTGGCTTAGCATTTGCTTTAAGCTAAGTGTCTTTGGCTCACCATTTACTAGCGCAAGCATATTTACTGCACAGGTGTCCTGAAGCTGTGTATTTTTGTATAGCTGATTTAAAATAATTTGTCCGTTTGCATCACGCTTGTACTCAATTACAATTCTCATACCTGCTCTACCAGACTCGTCACGAATATCGGTAATACCCTCAATTCTCTTGTCCTTAACTAGGTCAGCCATTGCCTTTACAAGCATTGATTTATTTACCATATATGGAATTTCTGTAACAATAATTCTGTGCTTGTCCTCCTCAACAGTTGCCTTGGAGCGTACGCTTATTCTGCCCCTACCTGTTGTATAAGCATCAATTATTCCCCTCTTACCATATATTGTTGCACAGGTTGGAAAGTCTGGTCCCTTTATGTATTCCATTAGCTCCTCAACTGTACATTTTGGGTTTTCCATTAAGAAAATTGTTCCGTCAATAACCTCACCAAGATTATGAGGTGGTACGTTTGTTGCCATACCAACGGCAATTCCTACGCTACCATTTACAAGTAGGTTTGGAAAGCGTGATGGTAATACTGTTGGCTCCTTTCTTGTGTTATCGAAGTTAGGTACAAAGTCAACTACCTCCTTTTCGATATCACTCATTAGCTCGTTTGCAAGCTTGGACATTCTTGCCTCTGTATAACGATATGCAGCAGCACCGTCTCCGTCAACGTTACCAAAGTTTCCGTGTCCGTCAACAAGTGGGTATCTTAGTGAAAATGGCTGTGCCATTCTTACCATTGTTCCATATACACTCTGGTCTCCGTGTGGATGATATCTACCAAGCACATTACCAACTGTTGTTGCAGATTTTCTAAATGGCTTATCACTGGTCAAATTGTCCTCGTACATAGCATACATAACTCTTCTTTGACCAGGCTTCATTCCGTCTCTTACATCAGGAAGTGCACGGCTTACAATTACACTCATTGAATATTCAAGAAATGCCTCTGGCACTCTTGATTCGATAGTTCTGCCAACTATCATTTGCTCGACATTTTCATAGTCAACGTGTTGATCATTCTTCTCACTCATTTTAAGCCACCTCCTTAAATATCAAGATTCTTAACGAATTTTGCATTCTTTTCAATAAATTCACGTCTTGGGTCAACCTTGTCTCCCATAAGAAGTGAGAATATCTCATCACATCTTACAGCATCTCCGATTTCTACCTTAATAAGAGTTCTTGTGGTTGGGTCCATGGTTGTCTCCCATAGCTGCTCCTTGTCCATTTCTCCAAGACCCTTATATCTTTCTGCATTTCCTCCACCAAGCTCAAGGAAAATTCTGTCCCTCTCCTCATCGGAGTATGCATATCTTATTTGCTTTCCCTTTGTTATCTTATATAGTGGTGGCTTAGCAAGGAATACGTGTCCGTCCTCAATTAGCTGACGCATATGTCTATATAAGAAGGTCAAAAGCAGTACCTGAATATGGCTTCCGTCAACGTCGGCATCCGCCATTATGATGATTTTTCCGTAACGGAGCTTTTCTGGGTTAAATTCCTCGCCAATTCCACAGCCAAGGGCTTGTATAATAGGAATAAGCGATTCGTTTGAATAAACCTTGTCTAAACGGCTCTTTTCAACATTTAAAACCTTACCACGTAGTGGCAAAATTGCTTGAAATCTGCTATCACGTCCGTCCTTTGCGCTTCCTCCCGCAGAATCTCCCTCTACTAGGAATAGCTCAGTGTAC
>JAZQHJ010000012.1:0-22927 GCA_045540515.1 Eubacteriales bacterium | reverse complement strand
GGGTTAGACAATCACCAAGATTGCCATCATCTGCCAACTGCGGTACGCCTTGTCTAGCTTGCTTCTAAAGCCTAGATAAGCAAGCTATGCGTTGCTCCTCGCACGCGACCTCAATGTACACTAAGTACGTTATCGCCCACGTGCTGTGGTACGCCTAGCCAGCTTAAAACAAAATCAAAATTCTTCAAATTAGCGAGAAATATTATGAAAAAATATGCAGAAATGACAAAGGAAGAGCTTTTAGCTATTCAAGCAGAGCTAAAAGCAAAATATAAGGAATTTCAAGGAAGAAATCTTAATCTTAATATGGCAAGAGGAAAGCCTTGCGTTGAACAGCTTGACCTATCAATGGGAATGATGGACGTGCTTTCAAGCAGCGCAGACCTTACCTGTGATGACGGAACAGACTGTCGTAACTATGGTGTCCTTGACGGAATCAAGGAGGCACAGGAGCTACTTGCCGATATGATGGAGGTTCCACACGACCACATTATAATCTATGGAAATTCAAGCCTTAACGTAATGTATGACACAATTGCAAGAGCAATGTCACACGGTGTTATGGGCTCAACTCCATGGAGTAAGCTTGACAAGGTAAAATTCCTATGCCCAGTGCCTGGCTATGACAGACACTTTGCAATCACTCAATATTTTGGAATTGAAATGGTTAACGTTCCAATGACAAAAGAGGGCCCAGATATGGACCTTGTTGAAAAGCTAGTTAGCGAGGATGAGTCAATTAAGGGAATTTGGTGCGTTCCAAAGTATTCAAATCCACAGGGCTATTCTTATAGCGACCTAACAGTTCGTCGCTTTGCAAGATTAAAGCCAAAGGCAAAGGATTTTAGAATTTTCTGGGATAATGCATATACAATTCACCACCTATATGATGATGAGCAGGACAACCTGGTTGAAATTCTTGCAGAATGTAAAAGAGCAGGTAACCCTGACCTCGTTTATAAATTTGCATCAACCTCAAAAATCTCATTCCCAGGCTCTGGAATTGCAGCCCTTGCTGCATCAAATAACAACCTTGAAGAAATCAGACGTCAGCTTGCAATCCAAACAATCGGTCACGATAAGGTAAATCAGCTCCGTCACGTGCGCTTCTTTGGCGATATTCACGGAATGATTGAGCATATGAGACGTCACGCAGATATTCTAAGACCAAAATTTGAGGCAGTGCTTTCAATTCTTGAAAGAGAGCTCGGTGGACTTGGAATTGGCGAGTGGACAAAGCCAAAGGGTGGATATTTTATCTCCTTTGATAGCCTTGACGGCTGTGCTAAGGACATTGTTGCAAGATGCAAGAAGGCTGGCGTTATTATGACAGGAGCAGGCGCAACCTACCCATACGGCAAGGACCCACACGACTCCAACATAAGAATTGCACCATCCTACCCACCACTTGCTGACCTTGTTACAGCAACCGAGCTATTTACACTCTGCGTAAAGCTATCAAGCATCGAAAAGCTTTTAAAGGAAATTGCATAGCACGGTCAAAATCCATTAAAAAGAGGTGTTATTATGAAATACAACTTCTTTGAGCATTTTTTTACACATAAGGACTACATAAACCAAATGGAAAGCGAGGGAATGTATATTCCTGGTAAGCTTTTTTCACCACTTCATTTCATAGTTTCAGGTATAATTCTTGCATGTATAATACTTGCAATTTGGTATGTTACCAAGAAAAAAAGCAATAGGCTTGTTAAAGGAATTTATCTTGCAATTTGGATTACACTTACCACAGTAGAGGTAATAAAAATGATTTGGGAAAGCGTTAGTGGAATGACTGTGAGCTTTGAAACCACGGGAATTTTACCACTTTACCCTTGTAGTGTTATTATGTACACTCTTCCATTTACAATTTGGGGAACCGAAAGGCTAAAAAATATTGCAAACGGATATACCTGTACAATAGGAATAATCGGTGCAACCATTAACTTTGCATATCCAGGAACGGCACTTCCAAATTACAGCGCAATCTCATTTGTAGGGCTTCACGCATTTTTGTACCATGGCGCAATGCTTTTTGTTGCAATAACTCTACTTACAACAAAACAGCACTCCTATGGCTTTGCAAAAAAATGGACGGATTTGCTACTTCCTTCAATTCCAATGCTAGTATTTTCAATCCCTGCAAACATAGTAAACTATACAGTTCAGGGTGCGGACTATATGTTCTTTAAGGGAGATGCAATGTTTTTGCCTGCAATCTTTGGCGGTGTTCCAAACTGGGCTACAACAATCATTGGCTACATAGTTTATATAGTGGTTCCAGCACTATTCTACCTACCACTATTTATAAAGCATAAAAAATCACAAAAGGGGCAATAATTTTGCCCTTTTTCTTTTTCATAGGCAAAAGCTCTGCTTTTTTGTTGCAATAAGGAAAAATAAGGGCTATAATATAAAAAGAGGTGAATTATGAAGATAATATTTTTAGACTTTGACGGAGTTTTAAATTCCGTAAAATACGAAAGACAGCTAAAAGAAAAAGCTCTTGAAAGCAGTATTGATGAAACTCGCCTTGACCTACTAAATGAGCTAGTAAATAAAACTGGTGCAAAAATCGTTTTGACAACCTCTTGGAAAAGGCACTGGGAAAGAAACGAAAAGGATTGCGACCAAACAGGACTATATATAAACAGTGTGTTCAAAAGGCACGGACTTGAAATTTACGACAAAACACAGGACCTTGGCGACATTTTAAGACGCAGAGAGGAAGTAAGCCTTTGGTTAAAGGAAAACAAGGTCAGCAAATACGTAATAATTGATGACTACGGCTTTGGCTGGGAGGAGCATACACCATATCTTGTTAAAACAAGTATGCAAATCGGCTACGGGCTTGAAAGACGGCACATTGATAGCGCCATTGAAATTTTAAACAAATAGCACCAAGAAAATATTTGCATAAACTGTCATAAAAGGAGAGTTTATGTAAAATATGAAAATAGTGATTTTAACCTCGCTACTCGTTGGCGGAGCGACTATGCTAGGCGCTGCTTTGGGTTTAATCTTTAAAAATATATCCTTAAAAAGAAGCGATTTAATTTTGTCCTTTTGCATCGGTGTAATGCTTTGCGCTTCCGTTGTAGGACTCATCGTGCCAAGCTATGAGGACTCGGGCAAATATGGAATAGTAATAACCGTAATAGGAGTTTTTGCAGGAGCAATATTCCTTGATTTACTAGAAAAGCTAGTTGAAAAAATTGACATTTCCCACGAAATGAAAAGCCCACTTTTGCTTGTTGTTGCAATAGCCCTGCACAACCTACCCGAGGGACTTGCCGCAGGAATATGCTTTGGCACAGGAAATACCTCACACGCACTACTCATTGCAGGAGGAATAGCAATACAAAATATTCCAGAGGGAATGGTAACAATTGAGCCAATGCTTCTTTGTGGATTTAGCAAGAAAAAGGCATTTTTTTATTCAGCACTGACAGGTGTTATAGAAATAATAGGAACAATACTTGGTTACCTATTACTATCAGTTGCAAGCGTGGCACTACCCTTTATGCTCGCATTTGCAGGTGGAACTATGCTATATGTAATAAACCACGATATGGCGCAAAGGGGCGAAAATAGTAAGCTTTCAACCTATATGTATCTTTTAGGCTTTGCTATAATGCTTATATGCGATGTAATTTTTAAGTAATATAATAAATATATAACAAAAAGGAAGAATAAAATGGAGAAAATCAAAAACAGCCGAGCAAAAAGCTTTATAATTATGGCACTAATTTATCTTGTCGCCATAATAGCAGGAATTTTAGTTTATGAGGTATTGCCATTTAATGCCTATATAAGCCTTTTGATTGCCGACATAGTAGCAACGGCGGTAACCTATCTTTATAGCGTAATCTTTGATAATGCATCAGTTTACGACCCATATTGGAGTGTTGCGCCAATTGTAATAGTGCTTTATCTTGTGTCCTCGTATGGTCTTAATACACTCACCACTCTTATTTTAATAGCAGTGCTATTTTGGGGCATAAGACTAACAGCAAACTGGGCATACACCTTTAAGGGACTTACTCATCAGGACTGGCGATACACAATGCTAAAATCCAAAACAGGCAAGGCGTATCAGCTTGTAAATTTTGTAGGAATCCACCTCGTGCCAACGCTTGTTGTTTATTGCTGTGTTGTTCCAGTCGTATATGCCTTTGAAAATAAGCTAGATGCTAATTTTGGAAGCGTTTACTTTTTTATAATGGCAATAATTGCCGTAGTAATTCAAGGCACAGCCGACATTCAAATGCATAAATACAGAAAAAGCAAAAAAACTCCATTTATACGCACAGGACTTTGGAAAAATGCTCGACATCCAAATTATCTTGGTGAGATTGCAATGTGGTGGAGCATTGCCTTAATGGTAGTTTGCGCACAGCCAAGTGCTTGGCTTGTTATTGCTGGTGCAATTGCAAACACCTTGCTCTTTGCATTTATAAGTATTCCAATGGCAGATGCAAGACAAGCAAAAAAAGAGGGCTACGAGGACTACAAAAGAGAAACAAGAGCCCTACTTCCAATTAAGAAGTTTACAAAATAACGAATCGTCCTACAAAAAAATATATATTTTTGTGCAATTTTATTTCAAAAAAATATTGCAAAATTTGTCATATAGTGATAAAATATTTTCGTAAAATAAATCTTTAAAAAGAGGTACAAAAAAATGAAGAAGTTATACCAAGGTAAAACAAAGGACGTTTACGCACTTGACAATGGCAATGTTCTTTTAAAGTTCAAGGATGATTGCACAGGCAAGGACGGAGTGTTCGATCCAGGCGAAAACAGCGTTGGTCTTACAATTGACGGTATCGGCAGAGCAAATCTTGAAACATCAGTTTACTACTTTGAGCTTTGCAAGAAGGCAGGCATTAAGACACACTATGTAAGCGCAGACATTGAAAATGCTACAATGGAGGTTTTGCCAGCAGAGTGCTTCGGTAAGGAGCTTGGCGGTGGTGGACTTGAGGTTATTTGCCGTTTGGTTGCAACAGGAAGCTTTATTCGTAGATATGGCGAGTACATCAAGAACGGAACAAGACTTGAGGGTGGCTATGTTGAATGTACCTTTAAGAACGACGAAAAGGGAGATCCACTTGTAACAGGAGAGGGACTTGTAGCCTTGAAGGTTATGACAGCAGAAATGTTTGAAAGCTTAAAGGAGCAAACCTTAAAAATTACAAAAATCGTTGCAGACGACCTTAAAACAATCGGTCTTGACCTTTGGGACATCAAGTTCGAGTTCGGCTACAACAATGGCGAGGTTATCCTAATTGACGAAATCGCATCTGGTAATATGAGAGTTTACAAGGGCGACGAAATCGTTAACCCAGTTGAGCTAACAAAGCTTATTCTTAACAGATAAAATTAAGGGATTTTCACAGCAAACGTGAAAATCCCCTTTGTTTTGAAAAATACTTGCAATATGGCTATTAAAATGATATTATATATTTATAATGAAAATAAAAATAGTGAGGAAAATAATGAAAAGACTTTTAATTCTTTTAATTTGTCTTAGTCTTGTAATCTGCCTTGTTGCCTGTGGTAATAAGGATAATGGCGACGGTGGAAGCACAAACACAAATACTGACACAAGCACAAATACAGATACAAGCACCGACACAAGCACAAGTCAAGTAACAGAGGTAACATACACAGTTACAGTTAAGGATCAGGAGGGCGTAGCCGTTGTTGGCGCAGTTCTTATAACACTTGATGAAAACGACGAAATCGTAAGCAGATACACAACTGACGAAAATGGTACTGCTGTGGTGACAATCACAAATGGAAATCCAAGCAAGCTAAACGTGCTTGAGCTACCAGAGAATATGATTTATGACAATGGAGTAATTACCCTTGGCACTGAAACACAAATAAATGTAACGATAAGAAATAATGAGCCAAATGGAACAGCAGAAAGACCATATCCAATTGAGGATGAAAATGAGATTGTTATTCCAGCAGGACAAACAGCCTACTACGTTATTTATGGTGGAAGCAACAGAAACTTTAACCTAAGCGGAGCAAATGGCATTAAGGTAATTTTTGGCGATACTGAAAAAACCGTAAAGGATGACGGAACACTTAGCTTTAAGATTCCAGAGGTTGATGAGTTTAGCAGAGCAACAAGCGTTGTCTTTGAAAACACACAGAGCACAGATATAACACTTACTCTTACAATTACATCCGACCCAGGCTCACATGACAACCCATTTGAATTAGAGCTTGGCACCACCTACGAGCATGTTATTAAAAAGGAGCAAACCTTTTATTATAAGTGGATTGCAGACAAATCAGGCTACCTAGTTGTTTACTCAGAGACAAAGGCAAACAGCATTACAATGTATAACCAAACAAGCTATGTTGTTACATCTGCAACACAGGGAGCTCTTTGCGATTATATTTGGGTAAATACAGGTGATGAGGTAATGTTCTATATCTCATCAACAAACGAGGATAACTTCAATGAGGTAAGCTTTAACGCAAATTGCTATGCAGGAACAGAGCAGGACCCAATTCCTGTTTATAGCACAGAAAAAATGCTATCTATCAAGCCAGAGCAAAGCCTTTGCTTCGTTTCTACCTGTGAGGGCGACCATGAGGTTTATATCGAAAGCGAGTACGTAAAGCTACTTGCACTCTCCGACCTTGAATTTACACCTAATATAAATGGCATAATTGACGGCTGGATAATCGGAAAGGACGCAAAATTTACAATTGTAAGCACCGACCCAGACCAAAAGCAGGAATTTATTATTTCTTTGATTAAGCAATAAAAATAACACTCCAAGAAATTTTTCTTGGAGTGTTTTTCTTTATAATGCACGTATTGATTCAACAGGCTTTTTACTTGCCGCATTTCTTACAGGTAGGAATGTAGCAATAATGGCAGTTAAAATTGCAAGAGCAAAAATAATTCCCATTGAAATAATGCCAAAGTTGAATATAGAAGCGCCGAGTGAGGTATTAACCTCCTTGTTAAGCAATATGCAAGTACCAATGCTTGCGACAATTGAAAGCACTGTGCAAATTAAGGTAATAACAAAGGACTCGGAGAAGAATATCTTAAATACGTCGCTTCCTCTTGCACCAACCGCACGTAAAATACCAATCTCACGCTTTTTGTTTGAAATTGACATTGAAATGAAGTTAGAAAGAAGTAGGCACGCAAATACTGCAATTACGCAACCGACAATTAAGAATATCTTTGAAAGACTTGCAATCATATCATCAACGAATTCAAGACCATTAAAGATTCCACCCACAAGCTTAATTCTTGTGTCATTTGCATCATATTCAACAGTGTTGTAAACGTTAAGTAGATTTTCCGATAGAGCCTCAGAGCCATCATAAGAAGCAAACGCACCCGAGTAAATAGCATCTCTTGGCTGTACGTAATTAGTTATATATTCAGTACAATACTCAATAGTTGCTTTTTGCTCCTCCCAAAGGTGATTATATAGACTGTCTGTAATATAGAAGTTGTCGTTATAAACCTCTTTTTCCTCAATTTCTGCATAACCAACAACTGTAAGAGTGGTTGCAGTTTCATAAATAGGAGAAGAAGCGCTTGAATTAGCAGCAGACAGCATAATATTGAAATTGTCAAAGAAACCAGGCTCAATAGAGGTAACAGCAGAGATTAAAGCATTTACAATCTCCTTGCGCTGTTCAGAGGTTAAATCCTTGTAAGAGCCAGTCTCGTCATAGTAATAGTTGTTTACAAGTGCCTCGTGCATTTTATAATAGCTGTCGCATTTGGCCCTTTCTCTTTCAAGCTCATAGTACTCACCTAGTAAGGCTTCAAGCTCTAAATATAAATCATAAAGCTCCTCGCCCTCTTTAGGAACATGATGTGCGTAGCTTTCCTTATCCTGTTCAGAAACAGCAGGGTTTAGATATAATTCCCAGACAGTAACGCGATCAGCAACTGATGGGGAAAGCCCAGAGTATTTTGGGTCATTAAAGGCATTTATTTTAAAATTCTCAAGCTCAAACCATTTAGAATCGAAGTCGATATAAGCTTTTTCACGCTCCTTTTCGAGCCTATTGTGGGCAAGCCTTGCAAAAAGCTTATAATTTACAACAACCTCACCATAGCCCACTGATGATTTGCCATTGATAAACACAATGTCGTCATATTTACTAGCCTTTTTGTAATAATATGAGCCTGTGTTTAGCTTTGAGGAGCTAACTTCAAGAGCATATGCCGCGTATGTATTGGTATTATTTTGTGGATTATAGAAATAGCCCGAATTACTTTCAGCGATTTTCTTTAGTGTAGCATCATTAGTAATGATAAGAGTATGAATTCCGTCAGAAATATTTTCCTGAAATTCATTCATAAGGTTAATATCGACCGAGCCTTCCTTTAACACATCATATTTTGCATCAATTACTCCACTATCAAAAATACCACAAATAGTGTAGCCATTATAAAGCCTTATGCCAATTAGCTCCGACACGCTATCTACGAGAATCCAGTTTTCTTCCCGATCCTTTGTCTTGCAGTTAACAATTGCTTCTGCCAAATATGATGAAATAACAATTTCGTTATCAGCACTTGGCATATTACCATGCATCAATGATATTGAAGAAACGTCACTACTGCTTGCCACATAATTAATATCACTAAAATAATAATCAGAAGGATTATAAAGATCAAGCTCAAAGCTTGAGCTCCAAGAAACATCAACAACACCGAATGCATCACCATCAATTCTTTGCTTTATTGCATCAATATCTTTTTTGGAAAGATAAACATTTTGTGTTTGCTTGTATTCAGATTGTAGCTCACCATAGTTGTAGTATCTTTCAAAAATTTGAACATTCTTTTCAAATCTAACGTGGGATGGTCTTGCATCCTTTAAGGTTTGCTTAAAGGTAGCATCGCTGTCATAAAGCATCATGGTTGAAAGAACGCCTAAAAGAGTGAAGGCAACAACGCAAAGCAAAATAGTAAATGCAAGTCTAAATGGCTTTGTTCGTAGGCTTGATGTACCAATCTTAAATGCGTGTCTTAATGGGAGCCTTGAACGAATAAATTTGCTATCCTGTGGGCTATATTGCTTTTTAGGAATAGCCTTTTCGTCAGTGTCCTTAAACACCTCTTGGTTGCCGTCATCATTTATTCTTGCAACCTCCTTAAAGGACTTAACGTCCTGTTCATCATTCGAGATTACAACATTTGCCTCACTTGAACGAAGAAAGCCCTTGATTGTGTCAAATTCGTTATCAGTAAGCTCCTTACCATTCTTTACGCAAATGGTATTGCCAACAATGGTAACATTCTCGCTAAGGCTCTTTTTGCTTTCCTCGGTCTTTGTAACGTCGGAAAGAATTTTTCCGTCCTTTAATTCGATAATTCTATCGCCGTATTGCTCGGCAAAATCCCTATCGTGGGAAACAACAATAACAAGCTTATCACAGGAAAGCTTTTTAAGCGTTTCAAATACCTGCTTACCTGTATTTGAGTCAAGCGCACCCGTTGGCTCATCAGCCATAATAATTTCTGGAGATTTAATGAGTGCTCTTGCAATGGCAATTCTTTGCTTCTGACCACCTGATAGAGTGTTCGGCTTGCGCTTTCCCATTCCCTCAAGGTCAACCTGCTTAAGTAGGTCATTAATTACATTCCTGTCCTTTGGCTTGCCTTGAAGCTCAAGAGCAAGAGCAATATTATCCTCAACAGTAAACTCATTTAGAATATTATATTCTTGGAAGATAAAGCCGATATATGTATTACGATAGCTGTCAAAGTCGCCCTGTGTAAAATCCTTACTGCTTCGTCCCTTTACAATGATTTCACCGCTTGTTGGCGAGTCAAGTCCACCGCAAACGTTAAGAAGGGTTGATTTACCACTACCACTCTTACCAAGCAAAAAAACCATTCCTTTTTCTGGAAAGCGTAGGGAAACATCGTCGAGTGCCTTAACCTCGGCATCACCCTTTTTGGATTTATATATTTTAGAAAGATGTACAACCTCTAACATATAAAGCCTCCTTATTATTTTATAACTTATATTTAGTATATCACAGCAATTTAAGCAAATCAATAAAAAATCTAAAATAGGTAAGATTAAACAGTTGCTTTAAGGCTTGTGATATGCTAGAATAATAGTAATAAATTAAGGAGAGAAAATATGCTAATCGGTGGAGTACAAAAAATGACAATGCTTGACTACCCAGGAAAGGTAGCTTGCACAATTTTTACATATGGCTGTAATTTCAGATGCCCGTTTTGTCACAATGCAACGCTAGTTATTGATGAGGCTAGTCTGTTTGATGAAAACGAGATATTTGAATATATAAATAAAAGGAAGAAAGTTTTGGACGGAGTTGTAGTTACAGGCGGAGAGCCACTACTACAAGGCGATATAGAGGACTTTTTATTAAGATTAAGAGAAACAGGCTTACTCATAAAGCTTGACACAAATGGCTCATATCCAGAAAAGCTACAAGCAATAATTGACAAGGGACTTGTTGACTACGTCGCTATGGACGTAAAAAACTGTAAGGAAAAGTACAACCTTACAACAGGGGCAAGAATAGATATTTCTAAAATCGAAAAAAGCGTAGAAATTCTTATGCAGGACAGGGTTGATTATGAGTTTAGAACAACCGTTGTCAGGGAGCTACACGAAAAAGAGGATTTTGAAAAAATCGCCTCATGGCTAAAGGGAGCAAGGCGAATTTTCTTACAGCCCTTTAAGGACAACGAAAATCTTATCGGTAGCAACCTTTCCTCATATTCCAAGGATGAGCTTGAAGGCTTTAAGGCAATTTTACAAAAAACAATCCCACAGGTTGAAATTCGTGGATTATAAGAAAGCAAGGAAGCCCCTTGCTTTCTTTTTTGAAAAAAACACAATATATAGGAAAAATAGCACAAAATATTATGCTAAAAGGGGTTAAGAAATTTGATGACTTTAATGCACTAAAATGTTCAATAAAGCTAGATGCCACAAGCATTTTAAGGCATAAAAAGGACCAAAAAATGGAAATTTTACAAAAGTCAAAATTTCACTTTTGACACAAAATCTTGTGTTAATTTTAAAAAAATTTCACAATATCTTGTGTTTTCCTATTGACAAACTAATAGCTGTATGCTAAAATAGAAATCGGCACGACACCCTTTGCAAAAAATTGCAAAAGTCAACAAAATCTGACACTTAAAAACGACCCATTTTAAGCCTGATTTTTAAGCGATTTTTAAAAGGGATTAGTAAGTGTCCACCCAGCCTCACTTCGTTCAAAAGCGAGGCTATATTCAACTCATTTAAAAAATAATAAATAATCAAAACAAAAAAGAAAGAGAGGAAGAACTATGTACGACGTAATTAAGCGTGACGGCAAAAAGGTTAGCCTGGACCTTACAAAAATTAGCAGAGCAATCATTCAAGCATTTGAAGCATGCGATAAAGCATATCATCAAGACATCATTGACTTTTTGGTATTAAAGGTAACTGCTGATTTTGAGCCAAAGGTAATTGACCATACAATCACCGTTGAGGACATTCAGGACAGCGTTGAGTCCGTTCTTATTAAGGCTGGCTACGACGACGTTGCAAAGGCTTACATTCTATATCGTAAGCAAAGAGAAAAGGTAAGAAACATTAGCGCAACAATGGTTGACTATAAGTCAATTGTTGATGACTATCTACAAATAAATGACTGGAGAGTTAAGGAGAACTCAACTGTAACATATTCAGTTGGTGGTCTTATCCTTTCAAACTCTGGCGCTATCACAGCAAACTACTGGCTATCAGAGGTTTATGATGAGGAAATTGCAGCAGCACACAGAAATGCTGATATTCATATTCACGACCTTTCAATGCTAACAGGCTACTGTGCTGGTTGGTCATTAAAGCAACTAATTCAAGAGGGACTTGGAGGAGTAGTTGGTAAGATTACATCAAGCCCAGCATCCCACCTTTCAACTCTTTGTAACCAAATGGTTAACTTCCTTGGAATTATGCAAAATGAGTGGGCAGGCGCACAGGCATTCAGCTCATTTGACACCTACCTTGCACCATTCGTAAAGATTGACAACCTTTCATATAAAGAGGTTAAGCAATGCATCCAATCCTTCGTTTACGGCGTAAACACACCATCAAGATGGGGTACACAGGCTCCATTTAGCAATATCACTCTTGACTGGGTTGTTCCTGCTGACCTTGCAGAGCTCAACTGTATCATCGGTGGTAAGGAGGTTGACTTCAAGTACAAGGATTGCGAAAAGGAAATGGCAATGGTAAACAAGGCGTTTATCGAGATTATGATTGAGGGCGACGCAAATGGTCGTGGCTTCCAATATCCAATCCCAACCTACTCAATTACAAGCAACTTCGATTGGAGTGAAACAGAAAACAATAAGCTCCTATTTGAAATGACCGCAAAATACGGTACACCATACTTCTCAAACTACATCAATAGCGATATGGAGCCAAGCGACGTTCGTTCAATGTGCTGTCGTTTAAGACTCGACCTTCGTGAGCTTCGTAAGAAGTCAGGTGGCTTCTTTGGTAGCGGTGAGTCAACAGGCTCAGTTGGTGTTGTAACAATCAATATGCCAAGAATTGCATACCTTGCAAAGGACGAAAAGGACTTCTACAACCGTCTTGACAGACTTATGGACATCTCTGCTCGTTCATTAAAGGTAAAGAGAACAGTAATCACAAAGCTTCTTGACAATGGTCTATACCCATACACAAAGAGATATCTTGGAACCTTTGCTAACCACTTTAGCACAATCGGTCTTGTTGGTATGAACGAGGCTTGCCTAAATGCTAAATGGATTAAGAAGGACCTCACAAACAAGGAAGCACAGGACTTCACAAAGGACGTGCTCAACCATATGAGAGAACGTCTTTCTGACTACCAAGAGCAATATGGTGACCTTTACAACCTTGAAGCAACTCCTGCTGAATCAACCTCATACCGTCTTGCAAAGCACGACGTTAAGAAATACCCAGAAATCATTCACGCAGCAAGCGAAAAGGGTGGCACACCATACTACACAAACTCATCACACCTACCAGTTGGCTACACAGAGGACATCTTTACAGCACTTGATATTCAGGATGAGCTTCAAACACTCTACACATCAGGAACCGTATTCCACGCATTCCTTGGTGAAAAGCTTCCAGACTGGAAGGCTGCTGCAAACCTTGTTAGAAAGATTGCAGAAAACTACAAGCTACCATACTACACAATGTCACCAACCTACTCAGTATGTAAGAATCACGGCTATATTGCTGGTGAGGAATATGTATGCCCAGAGTGTGGCGAAAGAACTGAGGTTTATAGCCGTATCACAGGCTACTATCGTCCTGTTCAAAACTGGAACGACGGTAAGAGTCAGGAATATAAGGACAGAGCAGTTTATAATATTGAAACCTCTGTTTGCAAAAGAAACGGCAAGCCAACCGACGTAGCAGGCAACGAGTGCACAGAGTGCAACGTAGCAGACGGTGCTTACCTCTTCAAGACAGCTACCTGTCCAAACTGTAAGATTGCAATAAGCCTACTTGATAAGGCAGGCGTTGAATACACTGCACTTCTTGCAAACGACAACAAGGAGCTTGTTGAGGCATTTGGAATAAAGCAAGCACCAACACTTGTAGTAGTTTCAAACGGCAACGTTGAAAAGTACACAGGCGTATCCGATATTAAGAAATATCTAAACAAATAAAATAAAAAATAGCGTAGCTTAGACTACGCTATTTTACTCAAAATATAATGCGAGCATAATAGGCAGGTAAAAACAGAAAAGCAAAATACTTTGCTTTAACAGGCACTGGCAAGACGCTAAATCACCTTTTAAGGAAGAAAATTTCCTTACAAGGAGAATTTTCATATGCTTTTCTTATCTCCGACTGCTACTCTGGTGTACACCAGTACACCAACGACTACGCATTCGAAGATTTTTCCTCAGCCTCTTAAGCTCTTACTGGAGAAGTATTATGTATGATATTATAATTATAGGCGCAGGTCCTGCTGGACTTACCTCTGCACTATACGCAAGACGTGCAAATAAAACAGTTTTAGTTCTTGAAAAGGGAGCCTTCGGTGGTCAAATCACATACTCACCAAAGGTTGAAAACATTCCAGGCTTTATCTCTCTTACAGGAAATGAATTTGCCGACAAGCTAGTTGAGCAGGTGCTTGAACAGGGTGCGGATATTGAACCATGCGAGGTTCTTGAAATAAAGGACGGAAAAATTAAAACCGTAGTTACCGACAGCGGTGAGTACCAGTGCAAGGCAATAGTTATTGCAACAGGTGCAAAGCATCGCCTACCAGGTGTTGATAGAGAGTATGAATTTATAGGCAACGGAATTTCCTTTTGCGCAGTTTGTGACGGAGCATTTTATGAGGGAAGAACAGTTGCGGTCCTCGGTGGTGGAAATAGCGCATTACAAGAGGCAATTTTGCTATCCGACCTTTGCAAAAAGGTATATGTAATTCAAAATCTTGATATGCTAACAGGCGAAAAGAAGCTTCAAGAAAGACTTAGCGAAAAGCCAAATGTTGAAATTATCACAGGTGCAACCCTACACGCACTCCACGGTGGAAGTGAGCTTGATAAAATCTCAATCAATATGACTGCAACAGGTGAGAAGAAAATTCTTGAAATTGACGGACTTTTTGTAGCAATCGGCTTAATTCCACAAAACGAGGCATTTGCAAATGTAATCGCACTTGATAGCTATGGCTATGCAGATAGCGAGGAAAATTGCAGAACCAAAACAAACGGAATCTTTGTAGCAGGCGATTGCCGTAAAAAAAGAATTAGACAGGTTGCAACAGCCTGTGCCGACGGCGCAATTGCAGCACTTGCTGCCTGCGACTACGTTGACGAAAACTAATTTTTATAAGCGATAAACTTCATTATGCGTCGTTGCTCCTCACACTTGACCTTGACTATCGAAAAGATAGCCTTCGTCCAAAGTGTTGCGGTGCGCCTAGCCTAATTTGTTTCTAGCTTATAAAACGGATGGCGATAAGCTTCGTTATGCATAAAAACAAAAGGCACTCAAACGAGTGCCTTTTTAAAATTTCTTTAATATAAACTAGCATAAAATCTCCTTGACAAGCAAACAAAAGCAAGATATACTAAAAACAGAAGAAAGACAATGCTCATATGTGACCCTTTGACAGTTAGGCGAGTGCTTGTATATTTCTATGATGAAACAGGCGCACCAATTGGTGCACAAGAATAGAGGAGTGATAATATATGAATAAAATTGTAGTTTTAACAAAAACAATATTAATTTTCACACTATTCTTTATAATGATAGAATCTATATATTCAATAAATATAGGCTTTACAACAGATAGTGTTACCGGAAATGAATTTGACAGCATTATAAAAAGTAAAAAAGTCGAATTATTAAATGAAGATCCAAAGGGAGGAGCAATTGAGTGCTTTGCTGTAAGTGAAAATGGGCTTATTGCTTTAGGATTTGCACCAGTTGAAGATTCAAAAAAATTTGTTGGGGTATATAATTCGAATTTTGAATTTTTATATGCGTATGCGTTTAATGATAGTGGATCATTTGGAATTGCTTGGGATAATGAAAATTTAGTAATTTGTTCAGTGCGAGGAAATGATTTGGTGTCAGTTTCTCCACATGGAGAAATCACGGAAATAGCAAAAATACATGATACAAAAGATAATAGTCGTCATTGGCGAGAAAAGATCGAAGCAACTGAACAAACAATACAAGGAGTAACTTACAAAATACAGAATGTAGGATTAACAAGCTTTTATGAGGGATCGTATTCGCAATTAGTAAAGATAAACGAAAATAATGAAATTCAAGTGTTGTATAATAGAAGTTCAACTCAAACAACTAAATTTGTAATCATTTTTGTAGCAATATTTTTAATAGTTCTTCCATCAATAGCATTCTATATTGTAGTTACAATAAAAAAGAGAAAACAGCAATTAAAGGCGTAGGCAACGAGTGAACTGAACAAGTCCACTCCCCTTCCTCAAAGCTTGTTGTATCTTACTAAAAGCCGACACAGTGGATGAAAATACCACTCATGCAAACCAATTTGACCTGTACTTGTTTACAAAAAATCTCCAAGGAGATATAGTTGGAATATATAACGAAAATGCAGAATGTGTAGTCGTATTGGGAGGTCACGCAGAAATTGGATTTAATTTTACAGAATTTTTTAATAGAATCGGAGATGATTGGAGAAAATGAAGATAGCAAACACAACATTTCTAATAAGATTAAAGGCTTTTCTTCTTGATTTGTTATTTTCAATTGCTTTTTGCATTTTTCATATTTTTATAGCTGTAATAATATTAGGTGTATTAAGCGATTTATTTAAATTAGACTATAAAATATATGACCGAATTCCTTTTTTAGATAGAATAATATGTTATTTAACATTTGGGGCGTATTTTGTATTTAAAGATTTGTTTACCAAAAATGGTAGCTTTGGTAACAAAATAATGAAAATAAAAGTGGTAAATTGCCAATCGCTTGAACGACCAAACAATAAAAAGCTTGTGTTAAGGGGACTGATAAGCTTTTATACTTCTTTTGTGGACATTGTTTTTTGTAAATACAGGCTTGATAATCGTTCACTTTCTGATGTCGTGTCGAAAACGCAAGTGATTGAGGATACGAAAAATGAAGGGACTTAGAATGTTAATGCTTACTAGGAGAAAGTTATGAGTGCAGAAAAAAAGAAGGGTATTAGTAAAGGCGCAAAAATAACACTAATAGTTATTTTTGCCAGTATTGGTTTATAACTTTTCCGTTACACTGGAAGTTTTCACGAGCTTTTGATGACTTTGGAATGTCACATCAAGTACTAAATTTTTTTAAATCTAATCAAGAATTTATCTTAATTAAGAAAGAGGAGAATATGAATAGCAAATACCGTTCAATGAGTTTGTTTTTAATTCTGTTAATGTTAGGAGGATTTTTAGTATCTTGTTATGAAGGAACAGTTGATTCTAATATAATATCAAACGAATCAAATAAAGGTTTAGTAAAACTCAATGGAGTAACTGTAATTTCTGAAAATGTAGAAGTTTTTTATGATGAAGAAACCAATCAAGAATATGCATTGATTCCAGTAGATAAGCTTTTAGAACAACTAGGGGTTAAAACCAAATGGAAAAATTCATATTTGTTAGAATTAATGTTTGATGGAAAAAAATGGGCTTTAAATACAAATGAAGTTATTTTGATGGATGGCAATAAAAACGAGTATTATATTAATGATTTAGGAGGAGGAAAGTCTATTTTTTATTCAAAACCCAAACAATTAATTTTAAATCATTTAGCCATAAATGCGTTGTTAATTGAAATTGGTGATCCATATTATTTTGAAATTGATAACGATAAAAAGATAGTTAATCTTGTTAAAAGATAATTGTTAAATTTTAGGAAGACAGGGGGCGATTTTGTGTCTCCGAAGCGAAAGTGCAGATATTCTAAATAAATTTGGATATTATTTTGAGGAGAAAGGATATGGAAAAGTTTATAATTGGTCAGCATCGTATAAGCAGACAATTTGTGGTCACCCTAGAAAAAGTGGTTCTAAAATTCGTTTTATTCCTCTTTATCTGTAGTTTATTTTTATGCTCTTGCATGGGTCCATCGGATTGGGAATATAAACTGCCTAATAATTACAGCATTTTTAGGCCTAATTCTTCTACGATAGCAATTTATTGCGATAATAGTCTTGTTATAGATAGTTATGTAACATGCTTTACGTATAATGAAAGATTCATTTGTGCAAGACGGCTTGTATTGGATGATAAAGACTATTTTTATAATGATATTATCGAAATGGATTTTAACCAAGCTGTTTATTGCATCATAGACACCCAAACTCATAGCGTTTATGATTTGTTAGATGAAAATGAATTCGAACTATTATGTGATGAATTAATGATAGAAAACCTTTGCACTTGGATAAATACAAGTTCTAATCCAAACAAGGCTAAATGATTTTAAATTACATGATACTGAATATGTAAAAAATATTTTGCGTCATCATTGAGCCGGACGGCGATTCTGTAGTCCATGAATAAAGGAGTACACTCTAATTAACCACAAACTAACATACGCGAATAAGCAGGTAGTTTACCTGCCTGCTTATCTCTTCCTTAAAGGACAAGCAATGATATATATTAAACAAAACACTACTGCAAATTATATAGCATAGAGGTTAAAATGAAAAAAACTGTATTTATACTGATTTATACATTATTAATTTTTTCAATGTTATCTTGTGATTTTAGGCAAAAGTTATCTGACAAAAAGCTTCAAGAATTGTATGAAGAAGCAAAAAATACAATTAATGATAGCAATGAAGAAATTTTATATTATGATTATTCAAACGAGTTTATTTACATAAAAAAAGATGGCGATGAATATTTTAGCGATTTGACTTTAAGCGATTTAGCAACAGAAGCTCAGAATTTTAAGCAATCCATTAAATATATGCTAAATAATATGAGTCCAAATGAAATGGATGGCTACAAAATAAGAACTAATATAAAATACTTTATCAATTTGAAATATGAGCCTGAAACAATAAATAATTTATTTAAAACGCAGGTTGAAAGCGTACATATAAATTATTATGATAATTCTAATATAGGAATAGAAATATCCGCCTTCGACAATGAACAGAATTATAAAATTGAACTAATTATAGGAAGCATTAACCTTGATGATTATTCGGTTGTGAAAGAAGTTTGAGACAGTGTACGGAAAATCCAAGGAGATATAGTTGGAATATATAACGAAAATTCAGAATGTATAGCTTCATACGTATATGATGCTTATTAATTTTACCTTGGGTGAGTAAATAAAACACTTTAATTCAAACAACAAAAGCAGGACTTTTTCAAGTCCTGCTTTTTAATTATTCTTGCTTTTGTTTTTTTGCCATTACTCTATTATAAAGCATAATAATCCACTTATGTACAAAATACGCAAGGAAGAACATACCAACAACAAGAGCAGAAAGCAAGATAAGCAAAGCAACAGTGCTACCACCAACCATATCTCTTATTGGGTCCATAATTGAGCCGCCGCCGTCAGCAGTGCCCTTGGCAAGATATAGATAATTTACATTTGGAATGTTGGCATTACAAATCATAGCAAGTGTAGTAAGCACTCCCATAAAGCATGTTGCAGGAATGATACCCATTTTTGTTGGTCTAAATCCGTGAACAAAGGTCATATACAAAACTGCAAATGGTGGAATTAGATGCTCAAGCCAGTATTGATAATATCTCCAATAAGCAGGACCTGTTTCAGTAATTACAGATGGTGTCAGTAGTGGGAAAAGTCCAATGGTCAAGCACACAAAGAAGCAAATTGGATAAATTTTCTTGCTCTTTTTCATTACCATAAATGCAGCAAGAATACAAGTCCATTCACAAACCTGAAGTGGTAGCTTATCCATCATATTTGTATCGTCGCCCGAGCCAGGACCAACGTATAAAAGTCTCCAAAAGTATGAAATCTCAACAAAAAGCATTGCAGCACCAAGGAAAAATCTGAAATTCTCCTCGTGCTTCCAATTTTTTAGCTTTTCTCTGAATCGAAAAGCTAAATAAACAGCAACAGCGAATAAAATAATTGGAGCAAAATGGGCAAAAGACCAATAGCTAAAATCACCCTTTTCTCCGTATCCAAAGAAGCCTTCCTTAAAGAAGTCGGCTTGACGAACAACCTCTGGCATATTTATCTCCTTTCAAAATCAAATCTGATTTTAATAATTAGATTTTTGTAGTAGGAACGTTTTTATCGTGATGCTTAATTCTGTTGCTTGTCTTTTGAGTATGGTCAATTTCACCAGCACTTGTAAGAGCCATTTTTGTAAGGAATGGACCAACAAGCTCATAAATAAGAACAGAGAATAAAATAATATTTCTTACCATTAGGCAAACCTCACTGGCAACAGAGCCTTCATAGCCCTTTAGCTCTGAATAAACCATATTAACCATTCCAAGAGCAACACCAGCCTGAGGGAAAAGCGTAATGCCAAGATATTTTTTTACATTTGGATCAGCCTTAGAAATATCGGAGCTGATTCTTGCACCAAAATATTTACCAAAGCAACGAGAAACAATATAAACCACACCAACAAGCACAAAGATTTTATTTCCAAAAACAGAAAGGTCAAGCTCTGCACCGCTGATTACAAAGAATAGCACGTAAATAGGCGCAGTCCAACGGTCAAGTCTATCCATAAGCTCTGCACTGAAATCACAAATATTGCAAAAGATAGTGCCAAGCATCATACAGCTAAGGAGTGGAGAGAATGCAACGTGAACTGAGCCAACGCTGAATTTAACCATTGAAATTGCAACCGTAATGAAAACGAATGCAACGCTTACAGCAAGACGCTTTGAACGTGAGTGGAAGAATCTTTCAATAAATGTAAAGATAATACCCACAACAATACCAAGAGCAAGTGATAATACAACCTCAATAATTGGTTCAAGAATAATAGATGCCACATTTACGCTTCCAGCTGTGGAAAGCATTGATTTTGCAATACCAAACGAGATTGCAAAAAGCACAAGTCCAACTGCATCATCAAGAGCAACAACAGGTAAAAGCGTCTTAGTTACAGGACCCTTTGCCTTATACTGCTTAACGACCATAAGAGTTGCCGCAGGAGCAGTAGCAGATGCAATAGCACCAAGAATAATTGCCGCCTCAATAGGGAATTTGTCTGGAATTATAAAGTGCAAGCCGATAAGAACAGCATCAACAACGACTGTTGTAAATACGGCTTGTAAAATGCCGATAATTGTAGCCTTTTTTCCAATTTGCTTTAATTCATTTAGCCTGAACTCATTACCAATTGAAAAAGCAATAAAGCCAAGAGCAACATCGGAAATAATTGAAAAGCCCTCAACGTCGTGTAGTGAATTAAAGCCAAGCCATGATATATCAAGGTGATTACCAAGCAAGCCAAGACAGAATGGGCCAATAAGTACACCTGCTACAAGATAAGCAGTTACTGCTGGAAGCTTCAAAACCTTAGCAAGACGAGAAAGCAAAAGACCTGCAAATAGCGCAATTGCCAAGATGAGAAGAACGTTCATAGTGTTCATTTTAAATGCCTCTAAATAATTATAGTATATCGTTTTGCGCAAAATTTGTCCTTTTATGTAATAAAAATATAAAATAGCACAAAAACTCTGTTAAAAAACATTTAACATTTTACTACTCTTATATAGTTTTGTCAAGTCAAAATTTTATTTTTCTACTTTAATATATTGAAATATATTAAAAATGGTAGTATAATGTCTATATTAAATATTTTAGCATGGTGAAATTTATGTTTAAGCTAGAAATGAAAAACGATGAATTTAAGGTCCTTAATTTTGCCGATATTCATCTTGGCTCTGATGAATTAAACGAAGAGCATAGAAATTCAAAAATGATTAAAAAAACAATAAATGAGCTAATGGCAAGAGTGAAGCCTGACCTTGTTACGTTCAGTGGCGATCAGGCGTGGAGAGATTCCCCAGCCTCATATGAGGCTCTTGCTAAAATAATGGATTCCTTTAACACTCCATATGCAGTTGCTTTTGGAAATCACGATCAGGAAAGTGGACTTGACAGGCTTGATGCTACGGTTGCCGTTTTAAAGGCTCACCCTCTTTGCATATATGAGGACGGACCAAGGGAGCACGGACGAGGTAACTACATAATCGGCATTTATAAAAACGATATGCCAATTCACGCAATTTTTATGCTTGATAGCCATGACCACTCAACCTATGCAACCGATGAAAATGGTAAGGAATTAAAATGCTGGGCAAGGCTCGAGGTGCCACAGCTAGAATGGTATAAGGAGCAAGCTAAGGGCTTAAAGAAAATGGGCTTTTTGCAGAGCTCAATAATTATGCACATTCCTACCTATTCATATAATTTAGCCTTTGAAAGTGCATTTGCAGGTGAAAATCCAAATGCAATATCACTTGAGCAAAGCTATAATGAAGAAATATGGAATGACGGCTACAAGGATTCCTTTGGAGTAAAATATGAGGGCATTTGCTCATATAGAGAAAACGAGGGCGCACTTGATGCAATCCTTGAAGCAGACCACACAAGGGACATTATTGTTGGTCACGACCACGTGAATTGCTTTTCAGTAAGATATAAGGGAGTAAGGCACACCTTCTCACTAAAAATAGGAGCAGGAGCCTACCACAATAAAAATCTAAACGGTGGAACGGTGCTTACAATAAGCACAAATGGTAAAACAAAAATAACGCACGAAAGCGTTGATATAAATGAATTTTTTGAAAGATGAGGAAAAAATAATGAGTGAAATGAACATAGTATGCCTTGACCTGGAAGGCGTTTTAGTACCAGAAATTTGGATTGCATTTGCAAAGGAAACAGGCATTAAGGAGCTTGAAAGAACAACAAGGGATGAGCCCGACTACGATAAGCTTATGAAATATCGTATTGCAATCTTAAAGGAGCACGGACTTGGACTCAAAGAGATTCAAGACACCATTGCAAAAATTGAACCAATGAAGGGAGCAAAGGAATTTCTTGACAAGCTAAGAGAAAAAACACAGGTAATAATACTTAGCGACACCTTTACACAATTTGCTGCCCCACTTATGAAAAAGCTAGGAATGCCAACAATCTTTTGCAACACCTTGGAGGTGGCAGAAAACGGAGAAATCACTGGCTTTAAAATGAGAATTGAAAAGTCAAAATACACAACCGTAAAGGCACTTCAATCAATCGGCTACGAAACAATTTGCGCAGGCGATAGCTACAACGACCTTGGAATGATTTTGAACTCAAAGGCAGGCTTCCTATTCAGAAGCACAGAAAAAATCAAGGCAGACTACCCACAGCTCCCAGCATATGAGGAGTAT
>JAZQHJ010000011.1:0-4042 GCA_045540515.1 Eubacteriales bacterium | reverse complement strand
TCCGCTTGATGCCTTGGTTGGTTGCTTTACATAGCTTACTAGCTTTGCATAAATATGTCCCTTGGCTTCAAGGACCTTGTCCTGTGTTTTTCCACATACACAGCTATATGTTGCTACTCCGTTCTCGGTACAGCTAGCCTCTTTAACTGCGCTAAGGGTTGAATAGCTGTGGTCAATTTTAGACTCTGGATATTCCTTTGTCTTACCACAGAAGCATTGATATGAGCCCATTCCTGTAGCGGTACAGGTTGGAGCCTTTGTAAACTCAACAAAATCTCTGTAATGGTGAGTATGAGGTAATCTTAAATCAGGCTTTGCGGCATTGATTTCCACCTCTGCTACCTTGTAGTTCATATAGCTACTCTTGTTATCAGTAATTTCAATTTCAATTTTATATACCTTTGACTTTTGGCTTGAAAATACTACTGCCTTTTCGCTACTGCCTCCATATGCAGAGCCGTTTGCCAAAATATTTGACTTTCTTAGTGTAACGTTTCCACTTATGTCGTATGCAGTTACCCTAGCATAGGTATAGTTTCCTGCAACATATAAGGTTAGGTCGGTTAAAACCATTTCCTGCTTCAAGGTAATTATGAGCTTATCTCCAACATTACCGAACCAGTCATCGCCTGTATTATAAATACCTGCGGATTTATTATTTCCGTCAAATACCTTCCATTTGTTATCAATTGCAGGATTGTATTGGTTGTTTACCTCAATGGAATAAATATCGCTTTTGTTTAATTTACCTGATTCTAGCTTTGCAATGGTTTCAGTGCCTGTTTTACCGCATCTTTCGCATTCAAAGCTAGCAGTTCCTGTTGAGGAGAGAGTTGGCGCCTTGGAAACTGATGAGAAATTTTCGTAAAGGTGATTTGATGGATTTTCAACCTTTGTTTGAGCCTTGAGTGTCTTATTACAAACCGAGCAATGTGAGCCCTCGGTTAGTCCTGATGCAATACAGGTTGCCTCAATAGCAGGGTCAATTACCTCCGTGTGTCCTAATGCGTCAATAGGCTTATTTGAGGGCAAGCCACACTCTGTGCATTGTCTTCTATAAAAGCCCTTCACCTCACAGGTTGGCTCTCTCATAAGCACCCAATCTGTAAATGATGGGTGAGTGCATTTTGTAGGTGGTGTTCCTGTGCTTGTTGATGTATCCGTTGCTTGGGTGCTATCGGTGGCGCTATCGGTTGTGCCATCACCATTATCACTCTTACATGATACAAATACTAGCAACAGGGCAAGGATTAGCAATACTAAAATTATGCCTCTTTTCATAAAAATCTCCTTAAAATTTCATAAATCACTATCTATATTTTAACAAATAATATTGCTTTTGTAAAGTTGATACTATAAAATTTTAAATTATTTACAAATAAAGGGACGAATTTTTTCATTCGCCCCCTGATTTTATTTCTTTGGCATTTTGAATTTTAAAACAAATTCGGTTTGATTTTTTGGCAAGACATAATCAATTATGTAAACGTTATGCTTTCCTACTCCACTCATATGGGCTGTAACCTCTTTTGTGGTTATGGTTGGAGCTATTCCGTATTCATTTTCGAGTGTTACGTCATCAATAACAAGGCTTGTGCCGTTTACTTTTGGCTCTATTAGTGCAACAAAATGCTCTGTCAGCTCTGTTTCCTTGGTCAAAGTAAATTCGTCCCTTAATGTAATCTGCTCATCTTCAAAAGCAAAGCTTCTTTTTAAGGATTTTAAGAAATCAACGCCATATGCAACTGAAATGTCCATTGATGCCGTGCTTGTTTTTTCGTCATAATCAACATTTACATCATCACGTCTTACTCCATCCTGACCAACACCATTTAAAAGTGGCATATTGTGAGAATATGCGCTTGGGTGGAAGAAGGTATATCTTCTGTCTGAATGGTAGCCGTCCTCGTATGGTCCTGCACCGATATCGCAAATAATTTGCTTGTTGTTTCTTGCGATTATGAAGGTTCCAACGTCGATATGGTTATGGCTTTCTCCGTTGTTTCCGCCCTTGGCTGTAAAGCCGTATGCACTGGTTCTCTTTACAAAATAATTTGAGCCCTTGGTTGTATATGTTACATTTGTTGAAAGAGTATCGCTGTAATAGTCGTTATTATGGTATAAAATTGAACGAAGAAGAAAATTTGGATGAGTGTTGTGCTTTCCTACATATGCAAGCTCCCTTGGTAGGCTTTCTATTTCATCACCGTAAATGTATTTTAGCATATGAGGTATGCCTGTATGATAGTCTTGCATTACGCTACAATCACCATAGGTAACAAGCACGTTCTTTTGTAGGAAGGTTTTTTGAAGGTATTTTGCAATTTCCTTTACCTTAGGGTCCTTAAACCAATCCACCTTGCCCTGTGTAAGCTCTCTTTCAAGCATTGCATAGGTTGCAAAGAAGCCAAAGCCGAATGCCCAGTATCCAACTCCCTCAACGCACATTCCGTCATCCTTATAGCTATCGAGGTAGCATTTCATTGATGCGTGTATTCTTTCTTGATTTGCGAAGAAAAGCTCTGGTGCTTCATAGATAAGCACTCCTGCAACTCCACCTGTGCAAACGGCAGTCCAGTTATTATCGTGGCTTTCCCAGAAGAATTTTCTTGTAAGATATGGCTCTATTGTTCTTCGCTTTAGCTCATATGAAATTCTATCACTTAAAAGCTTTGGAAATTTGTCCTTGAATAGATTGTTTATTTCTGCAAGTGAGAATGCAACAGACGATGCAAAAATATCAATGAGTCCAAAGTCAAAATCCTTTGGTGTTCTTTGGTAGTAATATTCTGTGTAATGGCCAAGAGGTGCCCAGGTATATTCGTTTAGATATGCCCAAACTGTATCAATTAGGCTATTATAATATTCCTCGTTGTCTGGATAGATAAGGGAAAGTAAAAATGATGATTGAAGGTGATCAAATTGATGTCTCCAAAGTCCGTGGTCATCTGCCTCTAAAATTTCTCTTGCACTATGAGGTCTTGGTGGCTCCTTAAAGGCTCTTTCATAAATTTCCTTAATTTCCTCTATCTGCCAAGCAAAATCCTTGCTTGTGCGTACATTTTCCCAAAATTTTGGGTCCTTTGCAAAATCAAGCATATTTTTCTCCTTTTGCCTTGATAATTACCTCTTAAATATTACCATATTTTATGGTGCTTTTCAATGCTTTTTGAAATATATATTGATTTTATATCAATATGATGATAAAATTAAAATGCAGTTAATACAAAGGAGCCTTTTTATGAAAACCAAATTACATTCATATACGATAATGCCACTGTTTACTGACCATATTGATGAGATTTGCAACGATATTAAGGAGCAAATTGAGAACGGTGTGGCAAGCTGTGCTCTTTTTTCAATGACTCTTGTTCCAGAGGGGAATCCTGCTGTAAACAAGGCTAGTGTTCTTTGCGAGAAATATATGCAATTCAAAAAAAGGCTCGATGAAATGGGGCTTTCCTCCGGTGTGCTTGTTCAAGCCTCGGTTGGTCACGGCTGGGTGCTTGGCGATATGTTTCCTTACCAAACACACGTAAACTTTACAGACGGCGTAGCAACAAGGGCTGTTTGTCCCTGTGATGAAGGCTTTAAGGACTATATTTTCAATGCTTTAAGGACTATTGCTCTTTGCTCTCCTGACCATATTATGATTGATGATGACCTAAGGACCATTTGGTATAAGGGAGAGGGCTGTGCTTGTCCGTTGCATATGAAAATGTTTAATGACAGGGCAAGGGCTAGCTTAACTCGCTCTGAGCTTTGGGACATTGTTAATTCAAGGGGTGAGCTTTCTAAAAAATATACTGATATTTTTATTGATGTTCAAAAGGACTCCCTTGTTGAATGTGCTAGGGTTATTCGTGCTGGTATTGATAGCGTAAGCCCTTCGTTACCTGCATCGTACTGCTGTTGTGGAAACAACGCTGAATTTGCATCAGAGATTGCAACGGTGCTTGCAGGTAAGGGCAATCCTGTTATAGTAAGAAGTCGGAGGCCAAGCGGTCTTAGGAAGACAACATGTTTCCCCAACTCCTTGGCT
>JAZQHJ010000010.1:0-15810 GCA_045540515.1 Eubacteriales bacterium | reverse complement strand
TAAAACGCATCCAACTTAGACCCAGACCTTCTCCATTTTGGTACGCTCACATTAGTTCCTCCTTTGAATCATTATGTGTCGGCTTTCGCCGCCACGATTGATGATTAAGCAAGAACGATTAGCGGGCGAACCCGCCCAGAGTTGGAGGCGCCGAGGCTGCCGCTAATGCCGTTGCTGTTGACACCGCAAAAGCCCGTGGTGCTTGCAGAAGAAGGGTCTAAACACCAATACCATGTAGAACGAATCCTGAAAAGAGAGTTCTGGCACAAAGGCAACTGGCTACATACACCGCCAGAATATCCTTCATTTGCCCAACCCTGATTTCCGGTCACCTCAACAATAGTAGGAAGTCTCATGCTTCTCATTGCTGCAGCCCAAGCGCCTTTGTTGTTCTCGTAAATACGAGTTTGTCTGCAATAAGCCTTAATCCTGGAACCAAGCTTACCATACTCAGTTTCCATATTTGCAGGCATCAAACTCGCAGCATAGCCACCGGTATTGTCATTCGTTGTGTTAAACTGATAAGACGTTGCCAAGAAGTCTACCGGCATACATACAATATGCTCAGGTCTCGCAACACCATCACCAAATGCCCAGGCAGGGTACCAGTTACGTGCTACAACTGCCCACTGAATACCGTTATCTTCAAAGTAATCGCCAATAGCATACTTATGATGCTCACCAGCTCTTACATAACCCATCAATGTGTCAACATCAATGAGATTTCCTTTTTCTCTGATTCCGTTCAAACAATCCATCTCTCTACGCATTACAACATCAATCTGATGCATGTCGTATACGAGTTTAGCTGCAGGAACCTTAGTTCCATCGTCTGTCTGAACATCAACAACATCTGCCATACTAAGCACTGCTTCCTCAGGATATTCCAAAGAAGCTTTGATTGTGGTGATAAAATCACCATACGTCATCTTCCTCGTGCCACCATTCGCCAGCTCAACGATAATCATATCGTTATCAACAAGGTCAAGCGTAGCGGCCAACTCAGGAATTTTCTTTGTTTCAACAGAAAGTACTGCCATCTTGAATTTTCCTCCTTTATTTTGATAGATTGTTCATCTTAACACTGACAACCGACAGGCCACTCAAACATAATGACCTCATTATCAGAAGTAGCAAGCAGCTCACCAGAAGAAATTTCAGCAGGAGCAAATGCCTTACCAGAAATAAGCATCTTTTCGATATTGCTCAAACGAGCCTCTTGCTCATCCAACTCAACTTGAATTGCACCAGCAGCATCTTCACTCAATTGACCTTTAACATTTTCAAACCAAGTATCAAATTCAGTCTGCCACAACAAAATGTGTGTTGCGTACCACTCATCATACTCTGCCTTCTGTTCATCAGTCCAACCGGTAAAATCATTCTCCTGATTTGTAATCCAGGAAATATAAGCTGCCTTCTGTTCATCAGTCCACGTATCATATTCATTTTCATAGAATTCTTTGAACTCAGCAAAATACGTTTCAAACTGGTTGAACAAAGTCGTAGTATCAAGCTGCTCAACAACACCTGTAACCCAACCACAAACTTCCTGATTCATTCGAGTATCAGTAATCTGAGCTTGAGTAATGTTGATTGAACTCGCAGGAATACTTATAGTCGCAAGCTGCAATTCATAGTAGTCAGCCGTTCTTGTAACCTCAGGAGCAACAGGGTTAACCGCAGGAGTTCCTTTCTTAACGACCAACCACATGTTCCTTTCAGAAAATCCAAGACGAAGCACAACAGAGTCGATTCTATTCAAGACACCATCAGCAACATCTACAGGCAGGTACAACGCATCAGTATTTTCATACCAATAACCGTTAATCCAACCTTGACCTCGTTCAACACCAATCTGCATCTGAGGCGTAGGCATTGCCATTACCTGAAGCTGATTTGAATGTTCTGCAAATACACCATTAGCAATAAAGCTTGCAAAGTATGCTGCGAAGTGCTGAGCCAAATAGACTCTATCATACGCTTCACCTTCAAGATAGGCATCAAAAAATCCACATCGTTCCATTCGTCTTTCACCTCCTTTAAGTTATCTGTTGTTTCACTTTTTGCATAATCGTCGGATAAGAATATCCAAACGTTAAGACAAGTTCGTATTCATCGTCGAAGTCCTCTTCAACTTCTGTAATTCGTGCGGACACCACAACACCAAGCTGCTTATCTCGCACAGTTACCTTATCACCTTTATTGTAATCTACACCAAACTCATACTGAACCTCACCAAACACTCGAATCTGAGCTTCAAAAGTCTCAGTTACTTTATGTTCGGCAAGTTTATTATCACCTCTATTGATAAGAGTTTCATTATATTCAGCTGGTGTAAGCGATGTAGTAGAACCGTCTTCATTCACGGTTTCAGACTGAAGGTCTCGAGCATCAACATAAAGCTCACGCCTGCCAAGACCATAAGAGTTGTTATCACCAGAAACTTGTGACTTTCTTTCAGCCCCAGTTCCTTCACCCATAACCAATGCTACAGACTTATTGTCCTGGTCATTCGTATAGTAAGAACTCGAAAGAATATCTTCAAGGTCTGTACTAAACTCAACAGGGTCAACTTCATTCTGCTCAGACGTTCTATCAACACCTTCAACTACTTCAAAGATGATTTTCTTTTCTCGTGGTCTGAATAGCATATTAAAACCAATGTCAGCGTTTGATGCAATCATTGTTAATGCATCATATACTTCTCCACCGGTTTTTTGCATCGTTATCAAACCACCGATTTGCTTATCCTCAGCCAACTCTAAGAATGGAATCTTTCGATTCGCATTCGTAGGATTTACACAATTCTGATTTACAATCTCATACATGGCAGTCGATGCCACTTTATTTACACCATTATATGTGCCCCAAATGATTCGAGTTGTAAAGAGCATCTCAAGTGTTCGGCCTTTTACGTTGAATGTTTTGGTACCTTTATCATCAATAGTGGATTTTACAATCTCAACCATTGCTGCGTTATCACCACCACACCAAAGAATGTTGCCTTTCTTAAAATACTCAGAATTCTCATCTGTAATTGGGGCCCATAATTCAAAACTGGCGTATCCGTTGAACTTATCCGGCCATATCAAACTATCGAACTGGTTTACCTCGCCGATGTTATCAAATGTGCCGGAATCGTCCAACTTAAATACGAGTATCTGAATCTGCTTTCCTAATAACATTCCTGCACCTCCAGATACTTATTGTTGAAGTAGATATATACCTCAAGGTTTTCAACGTTTTCCTCAGCATCATATCTGAAAAGATTATCACCTACAGAAAGCTGAAGCCACTCACTATCGAGGTCTCTATACTTAAAGTAGTTTGTTGTGATACCATTCAATGTGCCTTGGATTTTCTTTTCACCGATTGTCGTGTTTATAACGATTTCCTCACCGGCTTGCATCGTCTTATTGACTTTGAAGTATTTCTGTGTGTTAACGTTGATTAAGCTCGGTCCATGTAATGTACCAATAGCTTTGAATACGATTTTCATACCAACATCAACCGCACCGGAGTTATTGATTGCAACAATCAAACTCGGCTGTCTCAAACCAAATACAATACCTCCAGGAGGATTCGGTGTCTGTGAAATAATCAACGGAAAGTGGAACATTGCAATTGTACTTGCAGCTGCCACCTTACTTTCCATCTGTTCGCTAAATAGCGGGTCAGGGCAGTAACCCTCAACCTTAAACTTACAAACAACCTCATTGTTCTCTGCGATAGCCGTCGAATATCTAACCGATGTATTCGGCAAGAATCTCAACACATAATCTTTGTAGAACAAATCAACTGCCTGCTGTGGATTGAAAAATCTATTGAGTATAGTCTTACGATTGGTCATTTCCCTTTCGGTGCTTGCGATAACCCAACCAGAAATATCAACAGACCTTGTTTCCAAACTGGTGCCTGTTACATAAACACCAATCTGATTTACGTACTTATAGGAGTGGTGGGTGCTTTCGACGGCACCCCAGTCCACAGAATTAAGTACGTAATCCGGAGTAGATACCATATCGAGCGTAAGAATTGCTCTGGTCTCTACGTTTTGGAGCTTGATTCCTTCAACCACACTCACCACTCCTTTCTTTAGAATCCTTCAGCCATATCCTGCTTGGTCTTCTTCATCTGTTTAGCAGCTTCAATCTCATCAATCGCCTTAGGACTATTGAAGATAAATGTATCGCCACCACCAGATGTAGGATTATTCGAATCACCACGGTCAACATATTTCTCAGACCCACCGGTCTTAGTAAAGCCGTTATAACCGATATATCCTAATGTTCCATCAGAATTCACAACCATCTGACCTGCATCAATCAGCATGCTCAGAGATTCCATCATCTTAGAAACAGAATTACCAATACGCATTTCAATGGACTCAAACCACAATGCAACATCACCATAAATCGACTTGAGCTTATCGGCAAAGCTTGAAACTGTAACATTTGCACCAACAGACACATCATCAGTTTCCAGCCCACCAATTCCCTTATCGAGGTCTTTTTGCATTGTCTTCATAGCTGCAGGTAATGCAGCTTCAAAACCTTGTGCCACACCAGGCGGCAACCAACGACCAACCTCATCTCTAAATACCTTAGAAGGCGAACCAATGCCTAATGCATCTTTAACACCATCAACAATACCAGAGAAGAAGCTCTTAACGTTACTTACGAATGTGTCTTTCGCATTCTTAATACCTTGCCATACACCGGACACGATGTCAGAACCGATAGACATTACTTTGCTCGCAATACCACTTGCAGCAGAGGTTACATTTGTAATCAACGAATTGATTGCTTCCTTACCTTTCTGACCCATCTGAGTTACCCAGGTTGTCAGATTGGTAATTGCACTATCAAGGTACAACTTAATCTTTCCAGGAAGCTGAGTAATCGTATTGACCACATTGTTCAGGAAGTTTGTAGCAGCCTCTTTTGCCTTGTTTGCCATATTAGTAGCCCAAGTTTGTACATTAGTTAATGCACTCGACAAGAACTGCTGAACTTTACCAGGCAACTGTGTGAAGAAACTTACAACATTGTTAATGAAGTTTGTTCCCATCTCACGAGCTTTATTTGCCATATTAGTTGCCCATGTCTGAACATTATTCAAAGCACTCGTAATAAACTGAAGTACCTTACCAGGAAGCTGTGTAAAGAATGCCACAACATTATTCAAGAAGTTGGTACCCATTTCACGAGCTTGAGTAACCATATTAGCTACCCAAAGAACAACGTTCGTCAATGCGTTACCAATAAAGTAACCAATCTTATACGGCAAATCTGTGAAGAACTCAACGACTGCATTCAGGAAGTTTTGTCCCATTTCCCTTGCTTTTGCAATCATATTGGACACCCAAGTCACCACAGAATTATATGCATTCGTGATGAAGTTAGCAATGTTCGTAGGAAGCTGAGCAAAGAAGTTTACAATCGTCGTAATGAAATTGGACACTGCCATCTTAATGGAACTAATCACATTCGAGAAGAAGTTGACGATTCCATTCCAAATATCGATGAAGAACTGCTTAATGCTGTTCCATGTATTTTCCCATGTCGTGCCAAACCAGCCACAAACTGCATCCAACACACCACCGATAGTGTTAAGGATATTCGTAAACCAGTCTTTAATGTAATTCCATACAGACATGAAAATGCCCTTAACAGCTTCCCATGCACCTTCCCAGTCTCCTTTGAAGACAGAAATGAATACATCGAAAATGCCAAGAATTACATCAAGCACAACACCAATCGTATCTGCAATATACTGGAATACACCTGTAAATACAGGAGCGAGCAGGTCACAAAAACCTTTCCAGATAGACCAAAGAACTTCAGTAATGTTTTGGAAGTCAAAGCCAAGCGAATTAATTCGCTCGACAATTCCATCACAGAATCCACCTACAGTTTCCTTAATCTCATTCCAGATACTCGTCATCTTATTGCGGAATTCCTCATTGGTTTTCCACAACGTAGCAAATGCAGCAACCAAAGCTGCAATAATTGCAATAACAGCTGCAACAGGCGCCGTAATGCCACCAATAGCTGCACCAAGTTTAGATGCTTGAGCTGCCATTCCAGGGAACCCAGCTTTTGCAAGTGTGATACCCTCACCAATGTTCTTAAAACCAGTTACAAGCTTGGTCATTCCACCAGAGATAGACGAAACAGCACCAGGAATTTTTCCAAGTGTAGTAATCAAACCACCAATACCTGTCACAAGCTTACCAACAACAAGCAATACCGGTCCTATTGATGCAGCAACTGCTGCCCACTTAACAATTTGTTCCTTTTGCTCAGGTGTCAGATTCTGTAGCTTTTGCGTAAGATTCTGAAGCCAAGTCACAAACTGCTTAATATACGGAAGTAAAATCTCACCAAACTGAATTGCAAGTCCTTCCAACGCAGACTTAAGCAACGTCAACTGACCGCCAAGGTTATCCAACATTGTATCGGCCATTTCTTGCGCTGCACCATCTGCATCATAAATAGCACTCGTCAATTTCTCATAATCCTTATCGGATGCATTGATAATCGACAACATGCCAGACATAGCTTCCTGACCAAACAACGTAGCGGCTGCTTGAGCTTGTTCAGCTTCAGTCAGGTCACCCATATTATTACGAAGCATATCCATAACCTGACCGAGACTCTTCATTGAACCATCAGCATTAGTCATAGACAAGCCATACTTCTCCATCAAAGCGGCCGCATCATCTGTAGGCTTAATCAATCTTGACAAAGAACTACGAAGAGCTGTACCACCTTGAGAACCCTTAATACCGGCATTAGCCATAAGACCAAGGGCAATTGCAGTATCTTCTGCAGAATATCCTAAAGCACCAGCAACAGGGGCTGCATACTTAAAAGATTCACCGAGTAATGTTACATTTGTGTTTGCGTTGGATGCTGCTTTCGCAAGAACATCGGCAAAATGACCAGAATCACTTGCACTCAAACCAAACGCAGTAAGCGCATCAGTTACAATATCAGAAGTTGTAGCTAAGTCCAAACCATCGGCTGCAGCAAGAGCCATAATACCGTCAATACCTTGCAGCATATCTTCGGTCTTCCAGCCTGCCATAGCCATATATGTAAATGCCTCGGCTGATTCAGTTGCACTGAACTTTGTTTTTGCACCCATTTCCTGGGCTTTTTGATTTAATGCGTCAAGGTCTGAACCTGTAGCGCCAGAAATTGCAGATACCTTAGACATTGCGGATTCAAAGTCAGAAGACAATTTCACCACAGCCGTTCCGGCACCAACAATCGGCACTGTCACGCTTTTGGTAAGAGTCGAACCTGCAGAAGTCAAGCTCTTACCTGCACTGGAAAGATTGTTTCCAATTTTTGTTGCGATATTCTTGCTTGCTGTATCAGCTTCACTTTGAGCCGACCTTAAACCTGCCAAAAAGCCAGAAATATCAAGGTCAAGATAACCAACAGCAGAACCAACATCAACGGCCACAACTCTCACCTCCCTTACTTATCCAGTATAGTGCTTATACAAATCTTTGAAAGACTTGAATTTGAGTTTGAAAGTTGGCTCCTTACCGTCTTCCATTTGACGAGTAATGTAAGCACAAGCTTCATCAAAACAATATGCTGTGTAAGGGTCAGTTATGTCTAACAGTAAGCTAGGGCGGCAACGATATACATTTGCCAGCCCTAGCACATTCAATATTTTCTTACTCTTTACGAAAGGATTCCAGGGCTTTTACACCATTCTGAGTATAGTTGAAGATAGCCATAATCTGGTCATCGGACAACTCCATACCTGCGTTAGTGATGTCCTCATAAGTAGGCTGCATAAGGGTTGCCTTAGCAATTACCTCACAAATGCCATACACATCAGCAAGCATATTCTCATTGTCAGAATCCATACCTGCACCACCTTTGGAGAACAACTCTCCTGCAGCAGTCAGCAAAGTATTAGGAATCTTGCCCTGCTTAGCCAGCACCAGCATACTCGGTCTACGAACACGAGCAACAAAAGGCTGACCTTCCGCAAAATCAGGGAAACGGACAACAGTACCGGCAGCATAAGACTGCAGGTCAGCAAAAGAAGTAATATTCATCGGCTGATTGCAGTTTACAGGCTGAACCTGATTATTCATCTGCTGCGGTACCATATTACCGCCAAACTGACCATTCACAACTCCATTGTTATTTCCATACATGCTATTATCCATGCTTCTCACTTTTCCTTTCATTTACTTAAGCTTCAAGAGTAGGAAGCTCAGCTACATAATTGATGTCATAAGGTGCCTCGTTATTCTTAGGCGCAGAGTTAATGGTATACTCAGGAACACGGAATACACCGTCCTCAGAACCAAACGCAACAGGAACACCCTGACAGTTAGGATACGTAATCTTCTCGTACTGAACAATCTGACCAGAAGCATCGTACTGGGCAGAGTATGCATTCAGCTTAAACACTTCACCTTTGTCGGAAGAACCGGCAACAGGAGGAGTATAACCAATAATCTTGGTCGGGTCTTCAGAATCGTACTTAATAGTACCGCCCTGGAGAACAAGAACAAGCTCAGGGTTGAACACATTATCAGTGAGGGTGATTTCGTTGCCTGTGATGGTGCTAACCTTAGGTTTCTGGGCACGAAGAATACCCTTTACAACCAGCTTAACAGCATCCTGCTCTTCAATCTGAGGCTCAACTTCAATCTTGTTTGCAGTGTCAAAACCAAATTCACCATCTTCGGTTTCAATGGTAACAAGGCAACAGTCAATAGTTGCAATCTCAGCTTTAGATTTCTTAACAGCCATTGCTAAATCCTCCTTCATCAGATTTTCTTATAGTTCTTGTATTCTATACTAATCATGTGAGCCTTATAACTATCATCATAATAGCTCGGGGTCTGACTACCATAAGGGAGAATCATAGGCTCCAACCCCTTCATTGCCTTTTTAACTTCCTGAACCATCGGCTCAAGTCTACTGTAATTCTCTTTCGGCACATAACACATAACTGCATACAGGTCATTATCAGAACTTACTGTTGGATGTTTAGACGAACCGTCATTTTTCACAACAATATATTCTTTGGTACATTCACCAACCTTTGTGCCTGGAGAATAAACATCAAATCCTGCTTTCTTCAAATGGAGGAAAATGTCCTGCCATCTTGAATCAGCATACTGAAAACTTGCATCAATCATGCTTATCACCTCACAGTTTCAACTTACTCATCAGATTATCCAGGTCCTCGACAATTCTTGGACCTTCTTCTCTGACAGTTGGTGCGATAATAGCATAATTCTTCTCGTGCGCCAATTCCAACCAAATACCATACTCAACACCATGTGCAAGAGTAATACGTACGATAGTTTGACTTGGCTGAGAAACTTTAGCAGTCAGCAAAGCTTTTGCCATACCGGTCCTATCAGTCCAAGGACGATTCAATTTCATCTTGCTTTGAAGTTCACTTGCTTTGGTAGCAGAATACATCAAAATAACTGCACCAAGTTTTGTTCCCATCTTGTCAAGATTTTTCTTCAACGTACTTTCGTTGTAGTTAAGCTGGAACGCCACTGTCAACCACCTCCAATGAAATATCAGAGATGAGATTCCACTCTTGGATATTCACAACACCTGTGACTTTGAAAGTCTTGGCATTGATTGTAACAGTGTCACCAACTACCAAAGCTAAACGAGCGGTATCTTCATACAAGCACAGAATCATCGGAATTTTCTTGGTACGAACCTGGGTTGTGTCACCGGTAGTTACCTGAATATTGCTATTCTGCTCATGGTAAATCCCTTTAAGGGAACCAAACACTTCCGGGTCTCCAGTAGGTTCACCAAAATCATTCTTTTTCTTCCTCTTAAACTCGTAATCAATACCGCTTCGTTTTAACTCTCTTTTGATTTTATAGGCCTCAAATCTCGTATTTATCATGGGACACCTCCTAATCCTGCATTATGCCAGAATTGAAGGGTTTGTAACGAGAGGCCAGACGCTTAAAATAAGCTGAAGTGTCCTGAGTGGACAAACCACTGACAGATATTGTAGAATCTTCAGACTTGATAATAAGCATCTCGTAGATGGTAGCATCCACATTGCCATAATTCTTGTCAAGGTAATACTGGAAGTCGTCTTCATCAAAGTACGGAGACTGAGCTTCTCGTATTTCCTTTTTAATCCTCTCAATATCCGTCATGGGTTCACCTCTTATTCCTGTTCCTGAGCTTCGAGGAAGGACTTGATAATCTCCTTGGCTTCGTTGGCGTTCTTAGTACCAGTGATGTCAATCTCCTTGATACCAGCAAAACGCTTCACTTCATCCTTATTCCACTGAGAAATAGGCTTTTCGAGAATCTCTTCCACAAAAATCTCATCCTCAGTCTTTTCAGGAGCCTTAGGAGCTTCAGGAGTCTTTGCACCCTCTGCAGCCTTCTCATTCATGATGGTATACCCCTGACGAGAGTAAATCCCGTCAAAGGCACCACGAGTCACTTCAAACACGTTTACACCATTCGTAATCTTAACCATGCTCGTACCTCCTTAATTAAGCTACAGTAGTGTCCAGGATGTAAACCTGGTCGGCAGCTTCGAAGGAAGGCAGACAAATCATAGAAACGATAGTCTCAACCTGAACAGGGTCAGCCTTCTGAACAGTAGTAACTGCAACACCGGTATCGGTAATAGATACGTTCGCAACAGAACCAGACATAAGGTCAGACTCTGCAGGAGTAGTACCGAACCAAGTCTTGCCGAGGTCGCCGTCAGGGAACATAACGAAAGTGTTAGCAGGCATGAACTTAGCAGTCTGCTCGTTCTCATCCTTATAACGCTTATCGTTGACCATAACGTCGATTTCGAGCTCGTCCATAATGTACTGACGAAGCTGCTTATCAGAAATAGCACCAGCACCATTGGTAAGAACGAAGATTGCCTTCTTAATCTTATCATTGTTGCGGATGTTTCTCCAAGTAGCACCATCACACATAGCACGGGTGATAACAGCACCGGTCTCATCCTGAATTGCTTCCTTAGCAACACGAATGTCCTCGATAGGGTCAGAGTTAGCATGGTCAGACCAAGCAACTGCAGCATTACCCTTATGAGTTACACCATAATCGAAAGTGAAGCTCTGGCCATTTGCAGCCATAGAGATAATACCGGTAGTGAGTGCCATCATACGCATTCTCTCACGAGAAGCAGCAGCACCACGGAGCAGACGAGTTTCATCGTCAAAAATCTTGTTCATAACAGAATCGATGTAAGCCTGGTTGCCAGTCTCAAGAACAAGATTGAGTTCCTGACGAAGCTCTTCATCGATGTAGGTAGATTCCTTAAAGTAAGGCATTTCTGCAGTGAGCTTATCAAAGCCGATACGTGCACGAGGAATCGCATGCACATCAAAAGCAGAAGTCTTAAGTACGACAGGGAGGCCCTTAGAACCCTTAATCCACTTAAGGGAAATGCCTCTCTTCTTATCATCCGGGAACAGTTCCTCACAAGGATAAGGAGCTTCATCCTGAGTGAGTTCTTCCCAATATGCAACGAGTTCAACACTCTGCATCAAATCGAAAATAGTCATCTCTTTTGTCCTCCTTTACTTACGCTTTCATGAACGTAATCATCTGAGAAACACCATCAGCTGCGGCTGCAGTAGTGATTGCAGTAGCAACATCAGAATCCACACGATTCACATTCACAAAACCAAAAATCAGGGCAGTGCCATTAGCATTGCCAGCAGTTACATCAACGTCGTGAAGCAACACTGCATTGAGAGCTGTAGTACCATCAGCCTTAACAGCTGCGGTCTGAAGATTCATCAAGTCAATCTTGATAGGAGTACCTGCCTTTGCGATTTTCTTGGAGCCTACAACAACACCAAGAGTCTGAGGCACGATACAACCAACAGAGCTCTGAAGGTCAACATTAGCGAGAATCTGCTTAGTTGCCGCCAAGCTCGTATTAGTGATACCACTACGATTCAGCATCTTTCATTACCTCCATTTATTTGTTATTGCCCCAGTAGCTGGACTTCTTACCAGTACCACGGCGCTGTGCGGCAAGACGTGCACCCAAACCTTTTTCATCCGCTTTCTTATCTTCCTTAGAAGTCTTGACAGAAGAACCGGTTCCCTTCTGGCCAGTCTTACCTTTGGTGTCTTTACCCTTGCCCTTATCGTCATCCTCTTCGGATTCACCGAACCAAACAGGGTACTTAGTCTTGAACTCACCAATGATAGTCTTCAGGTCGGAATCTTCGGTCATCTTTGCAAGCGCAAGAGTAACCACATCATCCACATACTGAGTCTTAACACCCAACATCATAGCTTCAGCTTTAGCTTCAGCAACCTGAGCTCTCTGCTCGGCTTCGTTCATTTTGGTCTGATTTTCGGTTTCCTTTTCGGCAGCCTTCTGCTCATCGGTCTTCTGACTATCAATCAATGCCTTAACCATTGCAATAGCCTTAGTGTCCTTAGGGTCAATACCCAACTCCTTGTAAACAGCATTACGACCCTGATTTTTCTCACGGGTCATCATACGATTTACCTGGTCCTGAGTAAAGGTCTTACCACCCTTGGAATCCTTATCATCACCCTTACCGGATTTATCATCACCGGACTTTCCAGAATCATCCTTGTTGTCCTGGTCTTCAACGTCCTCGTTCTCTTCAATTTCCTCATCAGTGAGGTTGTTGTTCTTGGTTTCGTCAGCCATTTTGATTTTCCTCCTTATTCCATGATACTCATGGTAGATATATGATTGATTTTTCCTCTTGATTGTTTTCAGACGCCACAAAGGTAAACGTCCCGTTGAATGTCTCATTCACTTTCTTAACATAGGCTGCCAATCGCTCATGCTTTTTAACAACCATAGAGTTCAGCATTCTTGCCATCTCAACATTATTGCTACCATGATTTCTTCGAATCCTCTTTTTAGTTTTCTCAAGGTCCTCTTTAAGTTCATAATAACGTTTATCCTGGATGGACACACGGTAAATCTTATTACACTTTGGACACGCAAAATAAACCAAGGTAACCGGCACATCACCAATTTTGACAATGGCCTCTTTTATCTCCACAGCTTTCAAGAGAAACTCATGTTTGCATTCATCACAATAAATTATTTTCTCTGATTCGTTCTGCTTCATACCGAAAACCTCAACACAAAATCAGAATCCGTTTCGTTGTCGTGAATCAACTTACCGGTGTATTGTTTCATAAGATTCATCCTGTAGTCAGACAGGTGCTGTCGAGCTTTCTTGAATTTAGCTGATTGCTTTTGTGGAATTGTCTTGCCCTTTTTCTTTGCGACAGACAACTTAACAAACTGCTGAGAAACTTCTCTCAATTTATTGAGTGATGTCTTGTCATCAATTTGGACATAATGGCGTCTGCCACAACTTGGGCAATCGTAATATGTAAGGAATATTGATTGACCATTTACGTTGAACTCTTTCTTGTGGGTTACTGAATGTATAGCTTCACCTGAAGTAATTTCAAACTTATGTTTGCAATCCTCACATTCAACCATCAAGGACATTCGTTCTCGATTGATTTCACTCATCGGATTTCCTCCTTTAGATTTTCATTTGGTCCTCCCGACCGCTTGTATTTATTATACCATATTTTTCCTGACTTGTACATATCTTTTTGAAAAATATTTGAATTATTTTCGAACTTATTTCCGATATATCCAAAGCCTTAATTTGAGGTATATTCTCCAGAGGCCCAGATTTAATCCAGAATGAATCTTTCTGGTTAATAATAGAAATTATAATATATTATCCTAAAATTCATTCTGGGGTTATCTGAGTTAATCTGGATTATATCCAAAGTCCTTGGCAAATTCATCAATATCAGGATAGGTACCATCAGGACTATTAAACCAATCTGCCAGTTGGTCGACCATATTATCAGCCACAACAGGTTCCATAGTACACATTCCGTTTGGGTGGTCCATAGGCAATTCATCCTTTTTATAATGAACACCATCACGAGCTTCACACAATTCACAAACTCGACTACCATTACTTCTCCAAATATATTCGGTAATGAATGGATTCTTCTGAGTTGCCGCAATGAAGCTTTGCTGATAGCCATGTTGGACCAAAGTCCTTGCCAATCGCTGAGCATTGTAATCAACTTGCTTTTTGTAAATCTTTACACCATCTTTCATACGAAGATTCCAAGGAAGTCGAGCACTTGGTCTTACATAAGATTCCAGGTCCTTAGCAATCTCGTAGATGGATTTATTTTCAGCAAGTCCTCTTGCCATTACCTGATAAATATCTTTGAGAGCAGCTTCATTATCACTCCAAATTCTTGAGCTTAAGCTCCAACCACTTTCGTAGATTTGACCGGTAACAAGATTTCGTACAATCTCATCAGGCACATAACTAAATGCAGCATTCAAACCGTCCATAGAAAAACCAAAATCAGCAAGCCACTTAACATTATCGGCAATTACTGCATCGGCAACCGTATGAATGTTCGTTCTAATTTTTCTATATACCTCATTGGAAACTTCCTGACTTGTGGCCCTTAATTGCTTCTGCAATTCTCTATAATATCGCTCAGACACTGGAGCACTTGCAGTGGATTTGTGAGAGTAGTAATTAGCTCTCTCACCAATCTCATCTGCCCAATCTTCGTAGAGCTTGGCAATCTCTTTTTTCTGGGATGCCATAATAGCATTCCTCGCCTCTTCAGCATTCTTGAATATCAGCTTGTTGCCTGCCATTATGGCATCCTCCTTTCTTATTCTTCGGTCATATCGATTTCTTCGATGTCCTCAACCTCTTCTTCCGGATTCTTACCACCAGAAGGATAAGGCTCATTGTCAGAACTACCAGCAGGACTAAATGAACTGTCCTCAATCATCTGACGTTCCAAAGCAATCTGTTCAAGCTCTTCCTGAACCTCATCATCAGTCAAACCTCTCCACTTCTTCATATAAGCTTTGCGGCTCATAGTCTTAGATTCAACCTCAGACAAGTCCATGTTCTTCTCTTCAATTTCATCCTCAGGCAGCGGAGTATTCTGCTCAACCTTGATTTCATAGTCCACAGCTGTGACCGTATGATTAGTGTATTGAGTAATGCAGTTAGGATAAACCATTGCACCCTGCAGAATGATGTGAATCATCTGTCTGAGCTGAGGCCCCCACATCTTCATCTTCTCTTTACACCTTACAATCAACGGCCAGTAGATAGCTTTAAGAGCTTTACCAGAAGTGATTGCTCCCTGCATAGATTCAAGTGTGATGTTCGGCATATCAACCTGCTCATAACCAACAGTCTTGATTCTATCAAGGGAAGTTTTCAATGCATCACTGTAATTCATGCCCGGTTCCAAGATACCAACCTGCGGATTAGGCTTGTCCAAGTTCTGGTCAGAACCAAGGTCCCACAGAGCACCAGCTGCAGTGGAAAGTTTCTTAGTAGAGTTTGCCTCCATATCCACCACATACTTGGTCGGGTTCATAGATTTACGTTCAGCATCAATATCTGCATTGGACAATTTAGAGTACCAAGACTCATAGTCCGAAAGCAGGTCAATTTCAGATTCACCGGAATCCTCACCGGTCAAACCATCATTGATGAAAATACTTACCGGAATCATAGGCATCAGAGTTTCCTGATATTCAGTCACCTCTTCCAAAATCTTTCCGGCACCATCATAAAGAGATTCCTCAAGATAAACAACATCGTTGCCATCTTCATCGGTAACAAGCTCAAACTTCTTTTTGAAGATTCGCTTCTCACTCAACGTGATTGAATTCTTTACAATGATAAAACACACAAACTTGGTTACGATGTTT
>JAZQHJ010000009.1:0-1542 GCA_045540515.1 Eubacteriales bacterium | reverse complement strand
ATGCGAAATTACAGCATATGGCTACCAGTGTGGAGCAAATGATGCAATTTCACAATCCCGTCCATCACTACCAACAATCGGTGAAATGATAGGTATGTGTGGCTTTGCAGCAGGTGGAGAGGGACATACACCAGTTGATTCCGTTGAGTGCACAACCGTTCTTCGTGAATACCACAACTTCGGTTGGAGCTACAATGACAAGAATTACCCAGGTAAAACAATGAAATTCACAAACGGAGAAATGGGTAACTTCGATGAAAGCTACAAAAAGTTCTACGATGCAGGAATCAACGTAATTCCTTGCTTCCAGTGGGCGCTTGTAAACACATATTCAGTATCTCATAAGGTCGATGAAAACAAGAATCCAATCTATAATGATGGCAATATTGTAATGACAAGCTTCTTTGAAAAATTCGACCCACACACATATTTTACATATGCAGACGGAATGTTCCTATTCTCAGCAAGATATGGCTCAAATAAGTCAAATGCTCTTATCAATATAATTGAACCACACGTATCAGAGGTAAAACAAACAGTTGGTCTTGGATATATTAAGTGGATTGAGCTTGGAAACGAGCCAGATGGAAGCTGGAACGGAGTTCATAACTACTATTCAGCATACCAGCTTGCAGCCCTTACCTCAGCAGGCTATGACGGACACGCAAGCACACTAAAATCACAGTCATCAGAGGGCTATCACTTTGGTGCAAAGAACGCAGACCCAGATATGAAGGTTGCAATGGCAGGTGTATCTGCAATCAGCAATGAGTATATTACAGCACTTTGCTACTGGATGAAGGCAAATAGACCGGACAGCAAGGTTGCAATTGATGCATTCAACGTTCACAACTATATGAGTAAGCAAGTTGAAATTGAGGGCAATAAGCTTTACGTAGGTATGTCACCAGAGGAGGCAGACCTTGTTGGAACACTTTCACAGCTTATTGAGCTGAGAAATAAGTATTACAGCGAAAAAGAGGTGTGGATTACCGAATTTGGTTGGGATACAAACCAAAGCTACGCAACAGTAAACTCAGCACATGCATACGCAGAGTACACAGGCAGACAGGTTCAGGCAATGTGGCTAACAAGAGCATACCTACTCCTTTCAGCAAGTGGAATTGACAAGGCAACAATGTATATGTGCGAGGACCTTGGAATTGAAACAGAAAGCGTTGGTAAGTTTGGTACCTCTGGCGTTATTGCATACGAGTATGACGCAAATGGAAATAAGGTTGAGGTTAAGAAGGACTCATACTACTATCTCTACACCTTAAAGAATACTCTTGGCGATTATACATTTAGCCGTGAGATTGAGGCATATGACGAAAACGTAATGATTTACGAATACAAAAACGCAAAGGGCGATACAACCTATGCAGTATGGTGCAAGACATCTGATGGAACAAAATCAGAGGGCTATCAACTAAGGATAGACGGAAGCACAGCAACACTTGTTGAGGCTGTATATGGAGACATAGACGGTGTAACAAGTCGGAGGCCAAGCGGTCTTAGGAAGACAAACATGTTTCCCCAACT
>JAZQHJ010000008.1:0-4343 GCA_045540515.1 Eubacteriales bacterium | reverse complement strand
ATGTACTACACAGGCATAAATCCTCTTGATATGAAAAGCGTTTACTGCCCCACTGATTACAGGGAAAAGCAAATGCAACGAGCATTGCTCCAATACGGAAGGCCAGAAAATCGCAATCTTGTGCGTGAGGCACTTGTGCTTGCAGGCAGAGAGGATTTAATCGGCTTTGGCTCCTCCTGTCTTGTTAAGCCAGATATGAGAGTGGGTGCAAACAACCCACAAAACGGCTCAAAGAAGCAAGGCAACGCCTCATATAAAAGCGGTGACAGGGTAGTAAAAAAAGCAAATGCTAGCGAAAGCAAGAGCAACCATAAAAACGGCAAAAATGCCCCAAAAAATGGCAAAAACAGTGCAAAAAAGCAGGATTTTTCAAAAAAATCTAAAAATTCTACACCTAGCAAAAACAGACACTCCCCCAACCAAAAACGCAAAAAGTAGTCCATTTTAAATCTCAAAAGCTCAAATCAAAGACATTTGCAGAAAAAAAGACTTGACAAACGGACTTCTTTACGTGTATAATATTACGTGTCTTAAATCTAGATATAAAAATCAACTTTCAAGCTCTTGTGTTTTAATAACCCTTAGTTTGAAAAAGGAGGTACCAAAATGCTTAGAACTTACCAACCAAAGAAGCGTCAGAGAAAAAAGGAGCACGGCTTTAGAAAAAGAATGAGAACCGCTGACGGAAGAAAGGTTTTAAAGAGAAGACGTGCAAAAGGCAGAGCAAGACTTACTTATTAATTGCTGCTTTAGCTTCGGGACTACCTTGTAAGTGAGTTGTAGTCCCGTTTTTTATTATAAGCGAGTCTGCTATGCTCTATCTAGGTCGCCAAGCCTTATCTTGGCATATTTAGTAATCGTGAATGAAAAAGTGCAGGAGCTTGCCTGCAAGTCTTGGTGAAATTCCAAGGCAACAGAAGGGAGCGGTTATGAAGCACATTGCAATTGGCGAAAATCATTTGTATTCAAAGGCATACGCTAAGGGTAAAAAATATGCTTCAAAAAGCGTTGTTGTCTATGCATTAAAGGACTACAAGGCAAAGAAGCTACAAAATGCGCACCCATTGAAGCAAATGGTTAACAGAATTGGGCTTACGGTTTCAAAGAAGCTGGGATGCGCCGTTATTCGTTCAAGAGTAAAAAGAGTTTTACGTGAGGGTTTAAGACAGGTCGAAGCGACCAACACACTCAAAACGGGCTATTTAATTGTACTTGTTGCCCGTCCTCTATGCACTGAAATAAAGTCGCATGAGGTTGCAAAGGATTTAAAAAAGGCATTTATTGCGCTTGATTTGATTAATAATCAAGAAAACAACCAAAACTAACTATGAAGAAAATACTTATTAGTTTAATACGTGGCTACCACAAATATATTTCCCCTGCTATGCCAGGTGCTTGTAGATTTTATCCTACCTGCTCTATGTATGCAGCAGAGGCAATTGAAAGGTTTGGCGTAATTCGTGGCTCTTTGCTTGCCACTTACAGAATTTTGCGCTGTAACCCATTTTGTAAGGGTGGCTATGACCCTGTTCCCGAAAGCTTTACGTTCAAAAGGCAAAAATACGTGCCTGTAAGCGAACGTGACGAGGAAATTTCTGCTCTTTGTGAGCTTGAGGCTCTTTGTCAAAACGAGCAGAAAAATACTCAAAATAGCTCCTGTGAACAGGTTGATTTAGGAGAAAAATAATGGATTTTTTAGAAAAAATACTTGGTTATGTAATGAGGGGCATTTACTGGCTTTGTCCTAACTACGTTGTTGCCCTCATTCTATTCGCTTTAGTATTCCAAATTGTTCTTTTACCTCTCGGTATTAAGCAACAAAAGAATATGATTAAGCAAGCAACCATTCGTCCACTTGAAATGGCGATTCGTAAAAAGTATGCTGGTAGAAACGACCAGGTTACTATGAGAAAGATGCAAAATGAGCTTCTTGAGCTTCAACAAAAGAATGGATTTAGCCCTATGGCTGGATGCCTTCCTATGATTGTTCAAATGATTATCATTTTCCCTCTTTACTGGATTGTTATTCGTCCACTTCAATACTGCGGTGGTCTTACCTATTCACAGTGCTGGTCCATGGCTCAAGAGCTTGGAATTGAAATGGCTGAAACAAGAAAATATGGCTTGCAACCAGTTTCAACAACCTTCCAAATTGACATTGCAAACAAGCTTGCAGAGGGTTGGAGACCTGAAAGCCCAGAGCTTCTTGAGGCTGTTGAGAAGATGATTGACGGTCGTCTTGGTATTCCTTCAGCTGGCGTGCTAGGTCAAACACCATTTGGTGGCCTTGGCACATCTGCTTGGTGGTTAATCTTCATTCCAATTCTCAACCTTGGACTAACCTATTTATCACAATTTATTTCAAAGAAGCTTTCATATCAAAGCGTACAGCAGGAGACACAAGCAGGTGGCTCAATGAAGATAATGATGTATGCTCTACCTCTTATGACCTTCTTTGTTACTGCAAACTTTGCATCTGCAATCGGTATTTACTGGATTTTCAGAACACTTCTTTCAATGCTTCAGCAATTTATTCTTGCTAAAGCAATGCCTTATCCAAAGTTCACTGAAGAGGACTATAAGAAGGCTGAAAAGGAATATAAGAAGGGCAACACCTCTCCTGCATCTGAAAAGGTATATCCAGACAGACCATACCGTTCACTCCACCACATCGACGACGATGAGGACTAAATTATTGACATTTTATAAGGAAATATTATGAAAACAGAATATATTGTAACCGCTAAAACTGTTGACGAGGCTTACAAAAAGGCTATTGACCTATATTCTCCACTCGGTGAAATCTCTCTTGAGGAGGTTATCAACCCTGGAAAGAGGGGCTTTCTTGGTATCTTCGGTGCTGTTCCAGCTGAAATTAGAATTTCCGTTGATGACGGCAAGGAGGAAAGAAAGCCAAAGCAAAAGCCACAGGGACAAGGCAACAAGCAACAGCAAAAGAATGACAAAAAGCAACAAAGCAAGCAACAGCCAAAGAAGGCTGAGCAAAAAAAGCCTGAGCAAAAGAAGGCTGAGCCAAAGGTAGAAAGCACCCAAGGCACAGAGGCTAAGAAGGAAGAAAAAATCAACGTAACTGTTCAAGAAAAGACAATTGCGATGAACTTCTTAAAGGGCTTTATCCGTGATGCTGAATTTGAATGTGAGGTTAAAGGCGATTTAACTCCTGATGAAAACGGATTTGTTTCACGTCTTATCACCATTGAGGGCAAGGATGCTCCTGTGCTCATCGGTCATAGAGGCGAAATGCTTGATTCAATTCAATACCTTGCAAACCTTTGCCTTGCACGTAAGAGTGAGGGTGACCACAAGGAATACGTTAAGGTAATTATTGATATTGAAAATTACAGAGCCAAGAGAGAGCAAGCCCTAAGAGCTCTTGCAAGAAGAATGGCTGAAAAGGCTATCAAGCACCAAAGAAACGTTGTTCTTGAGCCTATGAACCCATACGAAAGAATGATTATTCACTCTGAAATTCAAGGCATTGAGGGTGTTTCAACTCATTCCGTTGGCTACGACGAAAATCGCAAGATTGTAATAACAGTTGACAAGAAAAAGAAATAATTAAAAAGCACCCGTTTTCGGGTGCTTTTGTTTTATTTCGAGGTCAGGTGCGAGTAGCTTCCCGTGGCTCTGGGAACGAACAAAGTGAGTTCCCAAGCTAGGGCACAGCATAACAAAGCATATCGCTAAATCTTAAAATTACAAGCTAGAAGCAAGTTATCCCCAACCCCCAAAAATTCTGCGAATTTTTGGGGGCCCTTGGGAGGCGCACCGCAAACTGTGGATGATGGCAATCTTGGTGATTGTCGAATTCACAGGTGAGGAGCAACAACGCATAACAAAGCATATCGCTAAATCTTAAAATTACAAGCTAGAAACAAATTAGGCTAGGCGCAACGGAGCTCACAGATGATGACGTACTAGGTGTACGTCGAATTTGTGAGGGAGTAGCAACAACGCATAATGCAGTTTATCGCTTGTAAAAAAGGGTTCCGTTTTGGAACCCTTTTGTATTTTATGCGTGACCGAGAAGCTGTGATAGGTAGCCTGTAATTACTACTGCATTTTCAGTGTCGCCCTTTGTTGTGGTAAAGGACGCTGTGATTACGTCGCTTGCTTCAAGCTTTTCGTTCTTGTATTCTGGTGATACGTATTTCATTATGCTACCTCCTTATTCAGCCTTTGGTGCTAGGTCTGGGAATTTTTCTGCAAAGGTTACTGTCTCAATTGTTGGAGCTTCACCTGTGCTACCTACATAGCTTACTGTTGTTTGGGCACTTCCCTCAACGATTTCTGTTCTTGTTATGTACATTGCCATACCAAGC
>JAZQHJ010000007.1:0-3361 GCA_045540515.1 Eubacteriales bacterium | reverse complement strand
GATATTTCAGAAAAAATTCATTTCACTGTTTTAATACCATGCTTTGAGGTAAGAACAGCCGATGCAAGGGCAGTGCTGCCTAAGGAGGTAAGCAGAGAGGACGCAGTATATAATATGTCACGTCTTGCTCTTATGCCACACGCATTTATAAATGGTAATTTCGAGCTTTTAAAGGTTGTAACCAAGGACAAAATCCACGAGCAATACAGAAAAAAGCTATTTAGAAACATTGATGAAATAGAAAAAATCGCATACGAGCTTGGCGCAAGCTCCTTTGTAATAAGTGGAGCAGGCTCAACCTGTCTTTGTATGAGTGAAAAATCTATCGAAAACGAGCTTAACCAAAAAATCAAGGACCTTGAAAATGGTTGGGTTGCCAAGGAATTAAGAGTGGCGAAAAACGGCATTGTAGTATGCTAGCATAAAGGAGAGAGAATTATGCAAAGTAAATATTTACTTGTTGATAAAAGTATTTTGCCAGATTGCTTTGAAAAGGTAATTGAAGCAAGAAATCTCGTGACCAGTGGACGAGTTAAGGATGTTTCCGAGGCTGTAAAGGCTGTTGGAATTTCAAGAAGCACCTACTATAAATATAAGGATTATGTTTTTGTAACAAACACGGATACAGAGTGCCGTAAGGCTGTAATCTCATTCTCACTTTCCCACAAGGCGGGTGTGCTTGGTGAGGTGCTTGGAGTGCTTTCAAGACTACAAGCAAACATTCTTACAATCACTCAAAATATGCCTGTAAATTCCCGTGCTCACGTTGTTTTATCAATGGATATTTCACATATGACCTGTGATATGGATACAACAATAATAACCCTTAATCGTATGGAAGGCGTGTCCAACACAAAGCTAATTGCAATAGAATAAAGAAAGCGACCATTGAGTCGCTTTTTTTATACTAAGCCTTTGCTGTATAATCCAATCAAGATTATAATTAGAAAAACCCAAAAAATATTTAAAAACCATTATTTTTGTTAAAAATGCACATATAAAAATTCAAAATCGTACACGTGTAGCCCTGTTTTTCAATCATAAATCCCTCGAACAGGTTACTTTTATGCATTTTAACCAAATGATACCCTCTTTTGAAAATTTCCATCTATTGACAAATAATAAATTTAGTGATAAAATGTCTCTGTAAATAATTTTATTATATAAAAGGAGAATCCCTATGAAAAAGAGAATTCTTTTAGTTGCACTCATGGTTGCATTACTAGTATGCCTATTTGCAATCAGCGTAAGTGCAGCAGAACCAGACAATTCACGTGAAAAGGTTACACTTGATGACGGACAAGAATTGGCAATCTGGGCAACAGACGGTTCAGGCTTGATTTGGTATATTCAAGGCACTGATGAATCAGGTAAAAATGTTTATAAGTGCGTTTCAACACTTGAAACTGATACCAGTCTTTCAACATACGTAAAATGGAGTAACGTATGGTCAGACAGAAGCAAATATTTCCAAATAAATCAACACGGCATCAAAATTTATGAAAAGGGTGCAAATGATGATGGAAGCGACAAGGAATTTTCAATCAGTACAATTGTAGTTGCTAACTTCCAATACACTGAAGAAAATCCAATAACCATTACTTATAGTGGCACAACTGGAAACTTAAATGCATTTGAAAAAACCTTCCAGGGACAAAGCAATCTTGAGTATGTGTTTATGCCTGAACAGCTTATTCACTTAAAGGCACTAACCTTCCAAAACTGTACAAAGCTTAAAGCATGTGATTTAACCAACACAAAGATAACACAAATGGATAGCAACGTTTTCCAAAATGATGCTAAAATTACAACGCTTGGTACAATTCCAGATACATTTGTAGCAGCAAATGGTTGCTTTGAAAATATGACTGGACTTCAATCAATCACCCTACCAAGCGGAACAATTCTTGGTAATCAAGCCTTTAAGGGCTGTTCAAATCTACAAACAATAAATGGACTTGACGCAGTTTTGAAAAATATGGCTGATAACGGAAAATCAATCCCAAATGATGCATTTAAAGGATGCAAATCTCTTGAAGCAGACATTGTTATTTATGAAGGAACAACAAGCATTGGCGTATCTGCCTTTTATCAATGCGAAAAAATAACAAGCGTTACTTTCCCTTCAACTCTTACAACTATAAATGGCAATGGTAGTTATAGCACTGATGGTGCATTTGAGGGATGCAAGGCTCTTACATCAGTTACAATTCCTAAGAGCTTAACATCAATTTATGATAATGTATTTAGGGACTGTACAGGTCTTACAACTCTTACATTTGAAGATAGACTAATGCCAAATGGAACATATAACCCACTTACATTCTATGGTTGGGCTCCATTTGAAATCTGTACATCTCTTACAAGGGTTGTATTACCAGAGGGATTGACTAACTTAAATAACGGAATGTTTAGTGGTTGCAAAAAACTTGAAAGCGTTACCTTCCCATCAACCCTAAATAGCATTTCTGGTGGTTCTCACTTTAATGGCACAGCACTTGCAGAGGTTATCGGCCTTGAAAATACTAAGCTACCATACATTGCAGATTCAATGTTCAGAGGCTGCAAGCTATGGTCAGGTGATGAAAATGGTGTGGTAAGGCTTCCAAATACAGTTGAGTACATTGATACCTATGGATTAGCAGACGTTAAAATGACTACACTCTATCTAGGTGCAAGCTTCGTTGGAAAAGATACTGGTAATACCCAAGCCTTTGCAGGAGCTACTAGTCTTAAATATATTTATGCACCTGCAACAACAAAGGTATTAACTCGTGGCGATGCTCCATTACAATACATTTTCTTAACAAGCAGTGATGAAAATGTTGTTGCAACATTAAAAACTACATCAGGCATTACTGATACAGTTGCTTTTGCGGACTTCGATCCAAATGGAGCACACGCAAGTGGCAAGTATATCATTACAGGTGTAAATATTTGCGATACATTCTACGATAGCGTTCACGTTATCGATGAAGAAAATCCACTAACAAATGCTTGCGCAGGTGTTTGCGAAAAATGTGGCGAAATAAAGCAATCAGCAAGCCCAGCACACGAGTGGCTAACAACAATTACATATGATGATTTTTCAAAGGTTGGAATAAAGCTCGTTGTTTGTACACATGAAAACTGTGCAATGGCAACAGCAGACCCAACAGAGGTAAATCCAATCTTTGTTTACGCTGGCTTCTCAGCAGATAAGAATGACGTATCACAATTCTGTATTGGTTACAGAATAGACCAAGAGGCATTAAAGGCATATAAGGAAGTAAATCCAAGCGTAGCAATCGGATATGGACTTACAGCAACAGCAATTGCAACAACCAACGCACCAATCGGCACTGATGGCGAAAGAGTAAGC
>JAZQHJ010000006.1:0-9304 GCA_045540515.1 Eubacteriales bacterium | reverse complement strand
GGAATATAACGGCTACAAGGTTTATGATGATATGGGCTGTCAGGTGCTTACTGATGATGCTAACAAAATCATTTCATATGTAAATGCCATTACTGACATTCCTGCAATTGAGGTTGCAGATGAAAACGATGCAAGAGCAAGTGGTCTTGTTAAGACTGTTCCAAATGAGGTTTATGAAAGCTTTATTGCAAATGTAAAGCTTCAAGCTCACGATATTGGAAAAAAGAGTGCTAAAATTGTTTACACTCCTCTTCACGGAACTGGTAATGTTCCTGTAAGACGTGTGCTTTCCGACCTTGGCTACGATGTTACTATTGTTAAGGCACAGGAGCAAAGAGACGGAAACTTCTCTACTGTTATTTCTCCTAACCCTGAAAATGCAGAGGCTTTAAAGCTTGGCTGTGAGCTTTGCCAGAGTCTTGGTGCTGACCTTATTTTAGGTACTGACCCAGACTGCGACAGAGTTGGCATTGCTGTTAATACTGAAAACGGAATGAAGCTATTTACAGGAAATCAGGTTGGTGCACTTTTAGTTGATTATGTAATTAAGATGAACAAGGATAAGCTAACTGACAAGTCAACTGTTATAAAGACCATTGTTACAAGTGAGCTTGGAGCTGTTATTGCAAAGCAAAACGGACTTAATGTTATTGAAACGCTTACAGGCTTTAAGTATATCGGCGAACAAATGAATATCTTTGATGCAACTGGCTGTGGCGATTTTGTAATTGGCTATGAGGAGAGCTATGGATATTTAGTTGGTACTCACGCAAGAGACAAGGACGCTGTTGTTGCTTCAATGCTTATTTGTGAAATGGCATCCTACTACAAAAATCAGGGTAAGACTCTTGTTAATGTTATGGATGAAATTTACGACAAGTATGGTTACTTCCTTGACAAGCTTGATTCCTATACACTCAAAGGAATTGATGGTGTTGAAAGAATTGCTTCTATTATGAAGGAAATGCGTACAAATGGCGCTTCTCTATTTGAAGGAATTGACACCGTTTATGACTACACCGTTGGTGTTGGCAATTTGCCAAAGGCTGATGTTTTAAAATTTGTTTTTGCCGACTCCTCTTGGATTGCTATTCGTCCATCCGGCACTGAGCCTAAGATTAAGGTTTACTACTCTGTAAGAGGAGAAAACAAGGATGATGCTTCAAAGGTTCTTGAGGGCAGACGCAGAATTATAAACGACCTCATTGAGGGATAATTAAAAAGCCACCATAGTTATGGTGGCTTTTGATTTTTTTAAAACAAAACGAAGGGAAATCCCTTCGTTTTTTTACTCGAATATTATTCCGACTGGACAATGGTCGCTTCCCATAATTTCGTTTAAAATAAAGCTATCCTTGACTCTATTAAGAAGTCTTTGAGACACCACGAAGTAGTCAATACGCCACCCTACGTTCTTTTCACGAGAGTTGAACATATAGCTCCACCAGGAATATTTAATCTCGTTTGGATATAGGCATCTGAACGTGTCGCAAAAGCCACTATCTAGCATTACAGAAAAGGCGTTCCTTTCCTCGTCGCTAAAGCCTGCGCTAAAATGATTTGACTTTGGGTTTTTTAAGTCAATTTCATTGTGTGCTACATTAAGGTCGCCACAATAAATTACTGGCTTTTTGGAATCAAGGTCCTTCATATAATTTAAAAGAGCCCTTTCCCATTCCATACGATAGTCAAGCCTTGCAAGCTCTCTTTGTGAGTTTGGTGTATATACGCACAAAAGATAAAAGTCCTCATATTCAAGGGTTATTGCTCTGCCCTCGTGGTCGTGCTCCTCTACGCCTATACCATAGGCAACTGAAAGAGGCTCGTGCTTTGTAAAAATCGCTGTTCCAGAATAGCCCTTTTTCTCTGCACTATTCCAGTATTGATAGTAGCCCTGTGGCTCAAAGGTTGCCTGACCTACTTGCATTTTTGTTTCCTGTATGCAAAAGAAGTCTGCATTTTGTGAGTAGAAAAAGTCCTTAAAGCCCTTATCAAGACAGGCTCTAAATCCGTTTACGTTCCAAGATATAAATTTCATTTTTCACCTCATATGGTTGCTTGTTATATTGTTGACAATTTGCTTAAAAAAGTGGACACGTGGTCCACTTTTTTTGCTTTTAATTGAATAGGTCGCTTGTGTCAATGCCTACGATGTGAGCAAGGTTTTCTAGCTTTGCAACCGCCTCTGGGTCGTCCTTAACGCCCTCCTTGTTATATTCATTAACAAGCGCATTTTCAATGGCTGTTAAGTCGCTTTCGCTTAGCTTATCATGAACATTGTATGGGTCGTCAACTATTTCGCCCTCATCATTTGTTATTGCTTCTTCAATCATTGATGAAACAAGGCTTGATTGTATTGCTGTTTCTACAAATTCATCGGCTGTGATGTTTGATACACCATCGCCTGCCTCCTGTGTAGAATTGAATACGTTTGAGCCATTATTTTTATTGTCAAGTGCTGAGTTAACGGCATTAAAGATTTTTCCTGTTGCCTGTGCCTCTTGCGCCTTTTCCTCATCGGTATAGGTATTACCGTCAACAGAGACAATCATAGATGTAAGAAGGCTTGATATTGTTTTTGCCTTTTCCTTGCCAAGTCCCATGCTTCTTAGGTTACTATAAGTTAGAATGGTCTTTAAGGAGTCGCCCTCTCCGCTTGAAATTTCTGTTAGAATGATTTCAATTGCATTGTCATATTGTGTTTTGTCGCCGTCCTTTAATGCTACAACAAGGATTGCAAGGTGCTGTCTTGTTACAAGCATTTTTTCAAGGTCTGCATCTTCCTTTACTGCCTGTTCAACGAAATTATCATCAATAATACCGATTTGTGCACACGTTTCGGAATTTAGAATTGCTTTTAGTAGGAATGAGAAGGTGTCACTGAACAAATAGCTTTCCTTAATTTTGTTACAGCCTCTGCCAAGTGCAGCAAAGTCACCAACTATAAGAGTTCCTATCATATCGTTTTCAAAATCTGCACCCTCTATGCTTTTTAGGAAGGTATCAATTTGCGATATTGCATATGATATTCTTTCGCCCTCCTTCCTTGCATCCTCATCTGAAAGAAGCTCGTAATCTACAATTTGATGTGGTGGGGTTGTTGTTCCATTAACCTCATCATATACCTTGTAAACATAATTTGTAACTCCGTTAGCAATATGAGGTATTGCAGGTCTGAATCTTTCGTTTCTATGAAGAGCAACTAGAATGTCACTTAATACGTCTGTTTCTTCAAGGACTACTACTATCTCGGCTGGATTTTCAGACATTGCCTTTTCTAGCACTCCGTCATCAATACATGCCTTACCGATTGTGGTAATTGTTATAATATCCTTTTTGAAATTAGTTTCGTTTGTTTGCGCAAGAATATGAATAACCTGATCTGCACTAGGCTGAAGCTCTGTGCCAAGATTTGGCTTTTCCATACCAAACACTGCTCTGCCCTGATCCCATTCATTTGCAACATAGGACAAGCAATTTGCAATTAGAGCTGGAACAAATTCTGCATCTTGAATTATTACCTCAAGGCGTTCAATTGCCTCTATTTGCTCCTTACCATATTCATTTACAGGTCCTTGGAAATGTCCAACCTCTGCGTAAATCTTGATAGCACAATCTGTTTCGCCTACAAGTGAAACCTTGGTGTTGTCAATTTTTATTGTTGTTAAGGAATTGAACATTGCTCTGCCACCAAGGGCGCTAACTGTCTTTGAAACAAAATCGTCCTTAATTGGCTTTGTTATGGAAAGAATATTATCCGCTGTTGTCGCAAGCTGACTTGGCTCCTGCTTTTCGGATGCCTCCTCAACTGTTTTTACCTGTTCAAGCGTATCATTTGCATAGGTTACATAGCCGACAACTGGCATAAGGAATATAGCAAATGCAATTATATTTGATACAAGACCTAGGGCTGCGCCACCCCATCTGAGTGGCTTGCTTCTTGGCTTGTGAATGAATATAAATTGAATTATGAGCTTTGGAACTGCCAAAATTAGTCCAAACACCATATAAAATATTAAAAATAATAGTGGCAAAATTATAACTGAAACAAGTGCTACAATTAAGCTAACTGCTGTTGTGTTTGAGTCGGGGTTATTCAAATATGTCTGTGCTTGATTTATTGTATCAAGCGTTGCTGGGTCGAAGGATACCTGTTCTACTAGTGCACTTAAAACCTCGCTTATTTTTTCGGGCTTAACTACATTTTTTGCAATTATTGTCGCAGTTACGCTTGATGCGATTGCGTTTACTGCTACAAAAGCAACGTCTAGCATGGAACGGAACAGTCCTTTTATAAGTCCTGTGATAAAGCCTATAAGTGCCATTACTCCAAAGGCAATATAGACAAACATCATTATATTCACGCAAATTCCTCCGTTTAATTAGGTGTTTTTATGGTTAGTGTAAATTCTTGTGTTCCTTGTGGTAGGTCATAGTCTATTTGGTAAACATCAACGGTTGTGCCAAAATGGGTTTTAACATTCACCATCGAGATAACTGGCATAACATCAATGCTTGGTGTAAGGGTTACGTCCTCAAGGGTTACTATATTACCATTTACGCTTGGCTCAATTGTTGAAATAAAATGCTCTCTTATGCTTGTTCCCTGTTCAAGGTCGTAGGCATCATTTACCATAACACTTGAATCTGTAAAAATGTATTTTCTTATAACTCTCTTAACGCATTTTGCACCATAACCATTTGTTATATCAAGCGTTGCGGTGCTTGTGTTATCGTCATACTCTACGATTACATTTTCTCTTGCATAGCTATCCTGTCCCTCACCATTGAATATTGGAAGATTGTGGGATGCCGAGCTTGGGTGATAGAAGGTATATCTTTTATCGCTATGGTAGCCATCCTCATATGAGCCAGCACCAAGGTCGCAAATAATTTGCTTTTCATTTCTTGCAAAAATAAAGTTACCAACATCAATGTGGTTATGGCTTTCACCATTATTTCCGCCCTTTGTTGCAAAGCCGTAATTTTTAGTACGCTTTGTTAAGAAGCATGAGCCCTGTGTATGATTTACTACGTTTTCCTTTAATTCCTTAGCAACATATTCGGGCTTGTAGTAAATTACTGAACGCAAGCTGAATGCAAGGTGGGTATATGCAATTATTGTTCCTGCCTCGCTTGGAAGCTTTTCAATATCATCGCCATAAACATCTCTTAAAATGTGTGGCAAGCCTATCCAGTAGCCCTCTCTTGTGTTGCAGTCTCCAAATGTGGTAATTACGGACTTTTGAAGGAACATTTTTTGAATGTACTGTGAAATTGCCTTAACCTTTGGTTGCTTGAACCAGTCATACTCGCCATTAGTTAGCTCTCTTTGGAGCATTGCGTGGACAACAAAGAAGCCAAAGCCAAAGCCCCAGTATGCAGCACCCTCAATACAAATTCCGTCCTCTGCATAGCTATCAATATATACCTGCATAGCAGAGTTTATTCTGTCGATTTGCTCCATATAAATCTCTGGTGCCTCGTAAATAAGCACGCCTGCAACGGAGCCCATACAAACTGCGCACCAGTTATTTGGATGCTTTTCCCAGAAATATTTTCTTGTTAAGAATGGATCGATGGTTCTACGTCTTAGCTCTGCTGTAATTCTGTCAGTAAGTAGCCTTGGGAATCTATCCTTAAAGAGATTTTTGATTTCAGCCATTGAAAAGGCAACGGAGCCTGCAAAAATATCAATAAGTCCTGGGTCGTAGTCCTCTGGAGTTCTGTCATAATATCCGTTATAGTGGCCAAGTGGTGCCCATGTGTAATCGTTACAATATGCCCAAATGGTCTCAACAAGATTATCGTAATACTCCTCGTTGTCTGGATAAATAAGTGACATTAGGACGCTTGATTGAAGCTGAGCAAGCTTTCTGAAATATATCTTATCGTTTTTACCAAGAATTTCCTTTGCTGTATGTGGTCTTGGTGCTTCTTCAAACGCAGAATCATACACCTTCTTTATTTCTATGCGGTGACGAGCAAAATCCTCACTATTTCGCACGTTATCCCATAATTGCTTTTCCTTTGCAAAATCTAGCATACCAAGTCTCCTTAATTTACTAAAAGTAAAATACACCTATATAATATCATAATTTTAGAGCTTTTTCAATAGAATGGGAAAATTATTATCTGTTTTTGGAAAATATAGTGCAAATCTTTAAAAAAGATGCATAAATAGAAAATTTACACAAATAATAACAAGGCAACGAAAATATTTAAGGAGATTGTTATGAAGGCTACGGGAATTGTACGTAGAATTGACGACCTTGGTCGTGTTGTTATACCTAAGGAAATACGCAGGGTTATGAGAATTAGAGAGGGAGACCCTCTTGAAATTTTTACAAACAGAGATGGCGAGGTAATATTTAAGAAATATTCTCCGATTGGAGAATTTTCCACCTTTGCTTCACAGTATGCAGAGACATTAAACAGGATTTGTTCTCTTTCGATTGTTATAACTGACAGGGATACGGTTGTTGCTATCTCGGGAGTTCCAAAAAAGGAGTACACCGATAAAAAGCTAAATTCAGAGTTTGAAAACCTTATGGAGTCAAGGTCATTATATAGCCACAAAAATGGTAGTGAAAGAATTTCTGTTTGTGAGGGTACAAGCGGATTTATTAAGTACGCTATGCCTATTTCATCGGACGGTGATGTGATTGGCTGTATTGCTATGATTGTTTCTGATGAATCCACGCAGACAGACAATGATGCAGAGGCCAAGCTCATTCAAACGGCTGCCTCATTTCTTGGCAGACAATTTGAAGGGTAAAAAAGAGTTAAATCAAAAGCAGACGCTTGGAATTTTCGTACACGTGGTGCGATTTTTTAGCCAAACGTCTGCTTTTTATTAGATTTTTGTTGAACTTTTATTCTATTTATGATAAACTAAGAAAGTCAAGGATTCCGTTATATATTCCTCGTGCAAATAATGATGGATTGTTTGCCATAAGACTTGCATCGCTAGGATTGGTAATAAATCCAAGCTCAATAAGAATTGCGGGCATATTTGTGTTTCTTAAAACATAAAGTCCAGGACGCTGCTTTACCCCTCTGCTTTTGAGTCCTGTTGCATCCGTTATTCCCTGTAAAACATCTGTGGCAAGATTTGTTGCAACCGATGGAGAGGTATAAACTAGCACCTCTGTTCCATTAGGTGCTGATGATTCTGCGGCATTTGCATGAATACTTATAAAATAGTCTGCCCCCCAGCTATTTGCATCGTTTACACGAGCCCTTAAGCTTCCTGAATTCGATGTGCCAAGCTGTGTTTGACGGCTTGGTCGTGATAGTCGCACCTCAAATTCGGGATTTTGACGTAAAAGCTCTGCAAGACGAATTCCTACCTCGTAGGTTATGTCCTGCTCCCTATAACCGTTTCCTTCTGCCCCTGTGTTGGGTGGATTTGGATTGTGTCCTTGATCTATGTAAATTTTAATCGCCATATATATTCCTCCTTAATAGGAGTTTATGCATAAAGCTATAAGAGGTTACTATGAGAGAATTTGATAACATTGAACGTATTCTTAGTCATACAAGAAAGGCTGTCGAGGAATACGATATGATTCAGAAGGGTGATAGAATTGCCGTTGGTGTTTCTGGCGGAAAGGATTCACTTACTCTGCTTTGTGCTCTTTCTAAGCTGAAAAGAGTGCTTGGTATTGATTATGAGATTGTTGCAATCACCATTGATATGGGCTTTAAGGACAGTGATTTTTCGAGCATTCAAAGGCTATGTGATGAGCTTGAAATAGAATACAGGGTCGTCAAAACCGAGATTTATGAGATTATTTTTAATGTACGAAGGGAAAAGAGCCCTTGCTCACTTTGTGCAAGAATGAGAAGGGGTGCTCTTCACGATGCGTCAAAGGACGCAGGCTGTAATAAAATTGCTCTTGGACACCATTTTGATGACGTTGTTGAAACATTTATGCTGAATCTTTTCTTTGAGGGACGAATCGGCTCATTTTCTCCTGTTACATATCTTTCAAGGAAGGACATAACAATGATACGCCCTCTTGTTTACACGCACGAGAAAGAAATCAGGTCATTTGCCAAGGGAGCAGCCTTGCCTGTGGTAAAAAGCTCCTGCCCTGCTGACGGAAATACAGAAAGAGCTAAAATGAAGGATTATCTTGCTACCTTTGACAAGGAGCATTCGGGACTGTATTTTAGAATTATGGGTGCAATACAACGAGGAGAGATTGACGGCTTTCATATTGACAGAATTGATGCAAGTGAAAAGAAAAGGCGCAAGGAAGAACGAGAAGCAAAAAATGATTAAAAACACACCGACACGTGTCGGTGTTTTTTGTTATTCATCCTTTTTGCCCAGTAAATAAACATTATCGCTTTGAGCCTTTGAGCAAAGCCTTATGCTTCTCTTTTTTGGATGTTTTTTTGGTACAACTGCGGTATATACGCCTGTTGCTCCATAATCCTGCTTTACTGCATTGTATTGGGCTGTATTTTCAAAATCGCCCTTTACAATTGTGTAGGTTGAGGTTGAATTGAAGCCTTGCTTTGGCTTTTCTGCATTCCAGTAATATTTTCTTCTCTTACGTTTTATGATATAAGCATAAATAAACACAATTACGAGTAAGACAATTATTACTGCACAAATTATATAAATTTGTCCTCCAAAGGATGCAGAATCGACCTTTAAGCCCTCCCATAGGCTATTTAATCTTGCTCTGCTTTCATCTGTTAAATCCCTGTATGCGTAATTTTCAAACATATAGGAAATTACAGTTTGACCATTATCTCTTACCTCATTGAATTCAGGTAGGTAAATTGTGTCATAGTCAGAGTCCATATATTCAGCATATTCTTCGCTTTCGATAACTGCCTTGTTTGGTGATGCATAGTAGATATACTCGGCATTTGCAATAGCAGCCTCGGGATTTAGCATAAAGTTGATATATGCATGTGCATGTTCAACATTTTGTGATGCTGTTGGAATGCACATTGCATCTGCAAAAATGTTTGTTACATATTCTCCATTTGCGTTCTTTGGATAGAAGAAATCAAGCTTATCGTTATTTGCCATCATTGAAAGGCAATCTCCTGCGTAGTAAGCTGCAAGTGCTGCCTCCCCACCCTCCATTTTGTTATAGATTTCATCCATAACATAACCTTGGACATGGGGCTGCTGCACTTTTAATTCCTCAAGCGCTCTTCTCCACTCATTGACATCGGTAGTATTTACGTCAATTCCGAGCTTGTACATAGCAGTACCGAATGCATCGCGCGAGTTGTTAAACTGCAAAATGCGGCCTGCATACTTCTCATTCCACAT
>JAZQHJ010000005.1:0-9215 GCA_045540515.1 Eubacteriales bacterium | reverse complement strand
CATGTTTCCCCAACTCCTTGGCTCACAGAACGACATGGCTACGATCCGACTTTGAGAAACATTGTAGCTAGCAGAGCCGAGTCTTTTATCATTTGCAAATTTACCATACAGGGCCTCATTGATATCCGCTTGAAGGTGTTCAACTCTTACGCCAACAGAAAACGCCTTTGGCTCAATTGCAACACCCTTTGCAAGTAAATAATCATATGTATCTCTTGCACTGTGGCCTATTGCTAAAACAAGTGATGAAAATGTAAAGGTGCCATTTGTAGTATTTGCAATGTTATTGTTATACTCAGTTAGCTTGGTATTATAGTAAATTCTACCTCCAAGGCGAATTATTTCCTTTTCAATTGACCTTACAACATTTCGCAAAAGGTCTGTGCCTATATGTGGCTTGGCTTGATACATAATTTCCTTAGGTGCACCAAATTCACACAAGGTTTTAAGCACAAAATTGCATTTTGGGTCGTTTATACCAGTTGTAAGCTTACCATCAGAAAAAGTACCTGCACCACCTGCGCCAAATTGAATGTTGGTGCTAGTGTTAAACCTTTGTGTACGATTAAACTCATCAACAATTGATGCTCTTGTGTCAACGTCTGCTCCTCTTTCGATAACAATAGGACATAAGCCTGCACGAGCAAGACCTAGGGCACAAAACATTCCAGCAGGGCCAAAGCCAACAACAAGTGGTGGAGCATTTGGAATTGCTTTTGGAATAAATTCTACATTTTCTTCAACAAAAAGCTTTATTCCATTTTTAGCGAGGCTTTCAGCACTTGGTAGCTTTTTGGTTGCTTCTACGCTTGCGCAAACAGATGAAACGAACTTTATATCATCATTGTGCCTTGCGTCAATTGAACGCTTATAAATATACATTTCAAAAATTTTAAAGGCACGTGCTTTTGCTATACGTGCCTTTGCAATCTCGAATATTTCATTGTCCTCAGCATTTATTGAGGTTTTAATTTGTTCGATTATTATTTTCATTTCTTAATTACTTGTACTGGTACCTCAGCAGAGCTAACCATTTTCCATGTGCCTTCTTCAGAGCCACAAATTACTGGCTTAACCGTGAGTCTTTGCTCTGCTAAATCATAGTTAAAATCCTTTGTGATATAAAGTGTCAAGGAAATTCCATCCTTTGACAAATCAGCCATATCGCTTCGTGTAGCCTCAATAGTAACATCCATAGTGCCAGGAATTATTTCATAGCCTTGGTTTTGTGCCCCAGCCTCATAAACGACTTGAACTGTTATGTCCTTATATTCCTTTTTGATTTTTGTATCGTCAGTTTCCATAACAAGCAACCAAATGAAAATTGATGCAATTAGGCATATTATCATCGCAACGATTTTTCCGACATTACTTTTCTTAGGAGTTTCATCCTCCATATCGTTCATTGCGGAAATATCTATTTCGGTTGTTTTTGTAAACTTATCCATTATATCTCCTTAGTTTTGAGGCTTTACCTTTGCCTTTGAACCATTTTTCTTCTTCTTTTGATCGTGTGTGTTTGTTATAAGAAATTCCTCAAGCTTTTTCTTCATTGTTGTTCTTGTGAAATTTCTGTATATATGTCCCTCGTGGGTTATTGAAACAATTCCTGTCTCCTCAGAAACAACAACTGCAACACAGTCGCTATTTTCACTAACACCGATTGCTGCACGATGTCTTGTGCCTAGGTCCTTAATAATATCAGGATTTATTGATAGTGGTAACAAGCATCCAGCAGAATATAATCTGTTGTCTCTTATGATTACTGCTCCGTCGTGAAGTGGTGCTTTATTAAAGAAAATATTCTTAATTAAGAATGTGCTAATTTGAGCATTTAAAACTGTTCCTGTTAAAATTAAATCGCCAAGCTTTGTATTTCTCTCAAAAACAATGATTGCACCTGTTTTTGTTTTTGCAAGGTCAAAAATAGCATTTGAAACCTCATCAATCATTGCAAGAGTTTGAGTAGAATTCTTTCTTTCGCCAAAGCTTTTAACGCCCTTGATTGAGTTATCACCAACCTTTTCAAGCGCTGCACGGAGCTCTGGCTGGAACAAAACAACGATAAGAACAATTCCAACCTCAAATAGGCTTTTTAGAATAAATCTCATAGCTGTTAGTGAAAGCAAATTGCAAAGCAAGAGGAATAGTGCCAAAAGTCCGATTCCGAGCACAAGCTTGCCTGCACGTCTCTCTTTTACAAATTTATAAACAACATATAGCACTATTGCTAAGCAAAGAATATCAAATATATTCGCTAAAACACTAACGATACCGTTCATTGAAACGGAAAACAACGACAAGTAGTGACGAAGTGTTTCTCTTATCCAATCCATAGTCCTTCCCCTTTATTATATAAAGTTATATTTATTTTAAGTATAACATATAAATTTATTTTTGCCAAGTATTTATACAAAATAATTTTATAAATAAATAAAAAAGTCCGTATTTTTACGAACTTTTGTATTTTTTTAGGGTTAAAAAAGCTTAATTCCTCCAAAATCGTACACTTGGTCGTGCAAAATTGAAACAATTTCAAAATCAAGCTCCTTGATAAGCATTATTGCTTGTTGGCTACCTTTTAAAAATTCAGCATCGCCAAACAAGTAAATTTTATTATTATGGACACCAGATGCTCCCCCAATAAAGCCACAATTATAACCATTGAGTATTATTTTAGTGGTATCAACGAATGCTGTTCTTATACCATGGCTTAAAAGAGCCTCTTCTACACCCTTATCACCTGTAATAGCTGTATTTTCATTAAGAACCATAGTTGAGCAAGCACTATACCCTTGGTTTATATCAATAATCTGAAAGCTATTTGAATTTGCGTATTCTATTATTTCCTTTGCAATGTGCTCTTTCTTACAAAAAATTCTTTTGCCGATAACTAGTGCATTAAGAGCAACATCGTTTGGGTATTTTTTATCGCATTTTTTTGATACAAAGCATAATGTGTAGCCATTTTCTTCTATTTTTGTAAATGTTTCTTTATTTTCTAAGTAATAATCGTGGTAGCAAAATACCGTTTTGTCAATTTTGCAAATTAACATATCTGCATGGGAGGCTACTGGCAAATCAAGCTGTGAATACGGCTTTAAAGGACATGTATCTATTCCAGTTACATTATAAAACTGCTTTGAAATATCTTGGCTCATTACCGCAAGCATTGGTTTTCTCCTTATATTAAAATGAAAAAAACACCGCATACACGGTGTTTATTTTTCGATAAATTAGATAGCACGAGCTACCTTACCAGAACGAAGGCAACGTGAGCATACGTTGACTGTCTTGTTTGTACCATCAACAACAGCCTTTACTTTTCTGATGTTTGGTTTCCAAGTTCTGTTTGTTTTACGGTTTGAGTGTGATACATTGTGACCAAATGCAACTCCCTTTCCGCATACTGAACATTTTGCCATTTCTAACACCTCCATTGAAGTAGAAAACTTAAACTACTAAAATTCACGTCTTGTATTATAGCACAGACTTTTTTTAATTGCAATAGTAAATTTAAAAATTATTTATTTTTTTGGATTTTTTCTAAAATCATATCAAGTGATATGCCATATTTACTTGCAATATCCCTTGCATAGCTCTTTCCATCAGGCTTTTTACGAGTAATGATAAAGCTTCTTTCACCATCCTCAATACCTGCAACGAGAGTATCAATTCTTGCACCACCACGTTCACTTGATTTTTGATTTATATCATCAATCATTGATGCAAGCTCATGAAGGTGTGTTGAAAAAATTCCTCTGCATTTAATTACAGCAATACCTGCAAGGACCTCTGAGGCAATGTATGATGCCTCGTAGGAGCCTGTTGATGATAGTGTTTCATCAAGTAAAACAAGGCTATTCTCTGTTACCTTATCAAAAATGGTATCAAGTCTTGCACACTCCTCGCCAAGACGTCCCTTATCTATCGTATCCTCTCCACCCACTGGAAAATGAGTGAATATTGCATCCACTGGGCTTATTGATGCAGAGATTGTTGGTGTCATTAAGCCGAGCTGAGCAAATACAAAGGTTAATCCAACGGCACAGGTTATTACTGATTTACCACCTCTGTTTGGTCCCGAAAGAACATAAAACGTACCGTTTTCATCAAATTTAAAGTCATTTAGAACCATTTTTTCATTCAGCTTGTATGCAACAACCGGGTTAAATATTCCCCTTGTGTCAAAAACCTTTTGGTCCATTGGTTCAATTTTAGGGAAGCACATTTGGTTTCCTGTGCTTTGTAGAGTGCTTATTAGCTCTGTTGCCTTTACGATGAATTCAATTTCAGGCAAAATATCAATCAAAAAGTCTGCACTGTCAAGGACGTATGCCTGTACAACTCTTTTCCATGAATGTATTGATGATTTGAAAATTTTGTTAAGAGCACCGTTAAATGCATTGCTTAGAGCATTTTGCTGATTTTCATTATCATTTTTAGAAAATGGCTCTAAATTTGCAATACAGGTATATTCGTCTGTTTTAAAATCTAATCTTAAAAACTTTTGAAGCAACGCACCAGACTTAAATCTTTCTGTATTAACGCTTATAATACCAGCGGATTCTGCACGATGTCTAGCATCAAGGTTTACGCCGATTGTTACACTTTTGATATCTCTTACTCTTGATGACAGCTGTCCTACTCTTTTGTTTATATCAATGTAGTATTCGCTTTGAGATACCTGCTCAACCTTTTGTGCAAGGGCTATAAATGCCTCGCTTTTAAGCTTGTCCTTTATTGGTAAAAGCTCCTTTTCCAAAAGCTCAATGCAAGAAACATAAAGCTCTACCTCTGTAATTCCGTATAAATATGATTCAGATTGCTCTACCTCGGCAGACAGCTTACGTAGCTCGGCAATGTCGGAAATAATTGGGCTTAGCTTTACTAAAATGCTAGATAATTCTTCACAGCCAAGCAGGTCAGCAAAAACTCTTTGCCTATACTCAATAACTTCCTTATCCATTGTGAAAAAGTCGCATAGCATCCCGCTTCTTAAATCAAATATATCATTTAAGCCTAAATCATTTAGCACCTCATTTGTTATGTATGGTGTATCAGCACCAGAATAATGCCTTTCTTTATGCTCAATTGATGGGTAAATTAAGCTTATATTCATTTTGGAATATCCTTTCTTAAAACCTATTATTCATATAATATCATATTTTTTAGGATTTGAAAAGTCTTTTTTATATTGAAGTTTTAATTGTTTTATGATAAAATCGAAGGGAGGTGATTTTATGAGCAAGATTTACTGCTCAACAGGGGTTATGGTTGGAAGAATAAATAATAATGATTATACTCTTGTTGCTAAGCATTTTCCTAATCTTATTAAAAAGGGCTTAATTGATGGTGCTGAGTTTATGTTTGCTCACTCCTTTTATGATAAGCTTGATGATATATATAATGTTCTTTCATCAGCCAATATTCCCTTTGATGTTATCCACTGCGATAAGGAAATTGGAGTTATGCTTTCCGAGTGCAATGATGAGCTTTCCATGGAAGCACTTGCTCTACTTGAGAAAAACTGTAAGTTTGGTAAAAGACTAGGCGCAAAAAAGGGTGTTTTTCACCTTTGGGGCAGTACAAAAAGCGACAGCCACATAGAATATAATCTTTCTTTTTTGCCACAAATTATTGATATATTTAAAAAATACGATATTGAGCTCCTAATTGAGAACATTCCCTGTGCTTTCCATTCAGGGCTTGAAAATTGGCATACAATTCTTTCGCTTTATCCAAATATAGGACTGATTTTTGACACCAGATTTGGAGCATTCCACGACGAGATTGACAAAACCCTTTCTGAGCCTATTTGGGATAAGATTAAGCATATACATATAAGCGATTATTCATCGTATCCAAGGGATTTTTCAAAAATCCGCCCTATTTTACATCCAACAGAGGGTGTAATTAACTTTCCTCATTTATTTAATGAGCTAAAAAGGGTAAATTATCACAACTCATTCACACTTGAATCCCCTGTAATGGGTGATGGATTTGTTGATATTTGTAAGCTAGAAAGCACTCTTGAATACTTAAATATGCAAGTAAAAAGCCACGGCATTTAGCGTGGCTTTTATTTCTTTTTTTGCTTGGCAGATTTAGTCTTTTTAGGCTTCGGAGGTATCTGTATTTGAAGCTTTTTTACCTCGCTTACATTTTTCTTTTGCTTCATAAGCTTACCAAGTGCAGAAAATAGAATCTTTTTTGTGCTTGAATCTGCTTTGAATAGTCCAAAAAAGAACTTTACCTTTTCTGAGGCGATATCTGTAAGGGTTGAAACATCATTAACGGTTATAAGCCTGAATAGTGCTCCTACAAATTCCTCTCTTTCCTTAGGATTCATTGAAACTGTCCATTTTAATAGAATATCATGGAACTCTATTGATGACTTAAGAAGTCCGTTAACATAAACAAACTCGGTTCCAATAACCTCCCAGTTAAAGGCATCGTGCTGATACATTCCCTTGCCCTTGCTTTTTATGTACTTACAGGTGCTAATTGGTTCAAAGATTACACCAATAATTGATGCCTGAGGAAGATATTTAACAATTTTGCTCTTTGTTTCATCATCATGTATTGTTTCAATAAAATCAGGTCGGAAGCCTGGTCCGTCAAAGCTGTGCACTGAAATAATTTTTTTTTTTACCCTTTCATTTGCAAAAAGAGCTGAATACACAGCAATATTTCCACCCTTGGAGTGTCCTCCCACATAGAGTCTTCTCCTAGTCTTTATTCCTACTGCATCTAGGTACTCTGCTCCATCCCTTTGAGAAGGAATTGGCGTATTAAATGCCATATTAAAATCTTCCTTCCAAGCGACTATATTATCATCTGTACCTCGATATGCAATATAATAGTATTCACTATTTAAAACAAAGGTCATTGCACAAAACTGCTTTTCTGCTGTTTTACACACTGTATTTACGAAGTTTTTTACACGAACGCTTTTATAACGATTGGATTTAGCAACCTCTTTAAAAAGCTCTGTAATAGCTTGGTCTGGAATGATTGCTCCCATTTTTCTTTCCTTGTCCGGGAGAGCAATAAATTTTGCAAAAAGCACTTCAAGAGTTTCACCGTGCTTTGATGAGGAAATAAATCTTTCAAATGGTATGTATGATAGCTCACAGAAAATCAAGCTGTCTATTTCATTAAGGGGGGAGGCTTCAAATGAAACATCTCCACGCCATTTTACATAATCAATTACGTTATGCATAATCATTCCTCCTTTGCTGTATATTTCTATTTCTATTTTATCATACATATTTTTTTATTTCAATTGTTAGAGCTCAATAATTTTATGAATTTTGTAAACAAATTTTTCCAAGATCAATGATTATGAAAGATATTATATTTTGAGTTAAATATAGTAAATTTGCACAATTATTTTTAACTAATTACTAATATTTAGTATATTGTTATTCAATTTCATTGACAAAATACTCTTTTTGTGTTAAAATTTATAGGTAAAAAGGCTTACAAGGGGGGATATTATGGCTTTTAATTTTACATTTAAGCGCTATGAAAAAAAGTATTTGTTAAGTCCCACGCAGTATGCAGTTATTAAGGAAGCGGTAGATAAATATTTTGAACCAGATAAATACGGTGAAACAAAAATTTGTAACATTTATTTTGATACCCCAGAATACCTTTTAACTGTCCGTTCAAATGACAAGCCTGTTTTCAAGGAAAAGCTAAGGCTTCGTACATACGGAGTTCCAACTGATAATACTACTGCCTTTGTTGAAATTAAAAGGAAGTATAAATCGGTAGTTTATAAAAGGCGAATCAGTATGCCTTATGTTGATGCCATTGACTATTTGTGTAATGGAAAAAAGCTTGAAAACGAAACGCAAATTACTAAGGAAATTGATTATTTTACTAATTTTTATAAGGGTATTGCTCCTGCATTTTATATTTCCTACGACCGTTCTGCTTTCTTTTATAAGGAAACGAGTGATATTAGAATAACCTTTGATAAAAATATCACCTGGCGCAAGGATGATTTAGATTTAAGGCTTGGCTCTTATGGAGAACAGCTTTTACCCAAGGGGTACACTATTATGGAAATTAAGGTTCCTGCAACGGTTCCATTATGGCTTGCGGAGCTTATGACAAAGTACGATATTAAGCCAACATCCTTTTCAAAGGTTGGTACAGCTTATAAAAATATGATTTCAAATGAGGTGAACAGAAAATGGAATTATTCTCCAGCATTTTCGAAAAATCATTAGATGGCGAAATGGTTGTTTATCAAATGACAACCGGCGACTTCTTTATTTGCCTAGGTCTTGCTTTATTTCTAGGTCTTATTATGTCTCTTTGCTATATGTTCAAAAATGACTATTCAAAGAGCTTTGTAATTACAATTGCTACACTTCCTCCAATTGTTGCAGTGCTCATTATGCTTGTAAGCGGTAACCTAGCTGCTGCTGTTTCTGTTGGTGGTGTATTTGCACTAACACGTTTCCGTTCAAATCAAGGTACGTCAAGAGAGATTACGCACATTTTCCTATCAATGGCTGTTGGTCTAACTCTTGGTCTTGGTTATGTTTGGGTTGCTGTGCTTCTTGTAGCAGTTATTGAAATTTTAAGCATGATTTTCAATATCACTGGCTTTGGACGTTCAAGCTCTAACAAAAGAAGCCTTAAAATTGTAATTCCTGAGGGACTTGATTACACTGGCTTATTTGATGATATTTTTGAAAAATACACAACAAGACACGAGCTTATCAATGTTAAGCTAAAAAACCTTGGAACTATGCTTCACCTTACATACAATATTACATTTAAGAATAACATCAACGAAAAGGAATTCATTGATGAAATTCGTGTAAGAAATGCAAATCTTGATATTGTTTGCTCAAAGATTATTTCAAGCTCTGATGATATATAATTTAAAATCCCTACCGAGTGGTAGGGATTTGTTTTTATATAATAAAAGAACCCTGAAACAGGGTTCCTTTTTTTATTTTAATTATTTCTTTGTGTACTCAACGCCACCGAGCTTGATGTAGCCATCGCCCTTTTCATATGTTACAGTGTTTTCAACCTTTTCGCCTTCATCATTCTCTGTGATGAATGTGATTTCCATAGTGTCGTCATCGTTTGTTGTAACCTTGAATTTACCCTCAGTTTCAACTGTGTTAACGCTACCAAGAAGAGTTGTTTTTACTGTGCATGTGAACTTTGAACCACTGAAATCA
>JAZQHJ010000004.1:0-3686 GCA_045540515.1 Eubacteriales bacterium | reverse complement strand
TTTTTTGAGTATTTTTGACCCTGTTTTTGCAGGTTTTAAGGTTAATAAAAAATATTTCAAAATTACTATTGACAAACCAACTTCTTTTTGCTATAATAGGTAGGCAATCAAAAAACGAGATGTAGCGCAGTTGGTAGCGCGCATGGTTTGGGACCATGATGCCGCAGGTTCGAATCCTGTCATCTCGACCACATAAAAGCACTATACCATTTGGTATGGTGCTTTTTGTATTATGTGGTTGAGATGACGATTCGACCTGCCTTTTGCGATAGCAAAATCAGGTGCGCAAAATTGCCCTAAGGCGTGATAGCTTGCTAATCTAAGCCGTGGGCAATTCAACGGAACGCAGTGGAGTCATCCTGTCATCCGACCGTTTTGTAACTACGATTCGACCTGCCTTTGCGACTTGTCGCAAATCAGGTTCGCCTAGCGAGCAAAGCCGAGAGGTGCTTGCACATCAGAGGCTGCGAAGTGTTACGAGCAACAAAGTTGCGATGCTTCCTGTCATCTCGACCACGCGTCTCTAATTCGAACTATCGGGATTATGGTACCGAATTGGAGATTTGAAAAAAGACTACTCAAATTGAGTAGTCTTTTTTCGTTTTCATTATTTTTGATACTTATTAAAGCTTTTTCAGTTTCGAGCTATTGAGCTTCAAGCTCTTTGATAACACGAAGCAGACCGTCTATCTCTTTCACCTCAAAAAAATGAGCACGCTCAAACATTTTTCGTTCCGGTGAATGAAGGCACATACAGCGCTTTCCGTCACGAGTATCAAAAAACATTGCATGTCCTCCGTCTTTATCAAATAGCATCTCGGTAATATGTTTCCAAGGTCCTTTAATATTTCCATTTTGGGAAACGGCGCTTAAAACGACGTAGTTGTCATTCAAATACGGTGACCACGTAAGAAGTAATGAGCCGTTGGACAGCTTTTGTACGAAAGGCGCATCCGAGCCGTAACGCACGCAATTTTGACCACCAAGAACATTGTGGTCAGGGGTTGCCTTGGAAATAAGCGATTCGTTTGATGCGAAAACAACCCACGGCTCTCCAACAATTTGAGTAAGATCAGCACTCAGTTGTGCTGCACAGATCTCACCAACATACGCACCCTCGTCTGCAACATAATTATCAGGCCAATCGTGTGAGTAAAATATGTAAGGAATACCGTCATTTACAAACAGAGTTCCATCAATGCAGCTCTGCTCGTGTGGGGTTATTGCATCCCCCGTCAGTGGTTCAAAGGGACCGAGGGGACTGCTTGATTTCAAAATGTATGTTCCAAACATTTCATTTTTAGTTGGAAACGAAGCAAGCATATAATATTTTCCGTTGTATTTATGCACTTCTGGTGCCCAGTTTGCCCCCGTGTTCATATTGAATTTTACTGAATCAAAGCATTGCTTTGGTTCACTCCAACAAACGAGGTCAGACGATTCGTAAACGTCAAAGCCTCCAACGCGTATGCCATAATTTTCGCCTCGTGTTCCATACATATAGTATCGTCCATTTTCAAATATAACAAATGGGTCACGAATATGGATGTCGTATTTTTTCATATCACTGATACATACCTTTCTTCTTTAATTGATTAACTGACATTTTATTATATCATAAAAGCAACCGCTTGTGCGGTTGAAACGTCGCAAGACGTAGATTTTCAAGCTTTAGTGAAGAAAAGCCTTTTAGCCATCAATGAAATTGCCGCAATAATGCTTAGCATTTTTGATGTAAGGCAATTTTATTATATCATAAAATCTTTTCTTATACAATCTCATTTGAGCAATTTATTCCTCTCAAAGCAGTAGTGCCAAATTTTCAGCACATCTGCTGATTTTCAATCAAAAGAGTGCAACTTTAATTTTACTTTTTTGCACTCTTGAAATCTGTGTCTTTGCCCCCTTAAAATAAAAATCTCAAATTTCAAAAAGTGATATTTTTGAGGTCGTTTTGGTATGTAATTTTACATTTTTCTCAAAATTTTCGACTCACAAAAAAGCTCCAAAACTCCTTTTGTCATAAGGGTTTATTACACTTTTTGTTAGTGTTCTGCTGGGGTTGGGGCACTCCGACCAAAAAGAACCTAAATCGAACATTGTGTTTGGTTTGGGTTCTTTTCGTTTAGTTGACGCTTTTGGACTGTCTTCAACGCAAGTTGAATCAGGTGCGCCTAGCGAGTGAAGCAAATGGGAGCTTGCTCACGATTTGTGCGCGAAGTGTTACGAGCAATTTATTGCGAAGTCATCCCACTACTTCGACCACCTATGACTAAGCCCGACACACGGAATTGTGATGCCGACTTAGTCATTTTTGTTTATATTAAAATAAAAATGATTAAAGGGTCGCATTTCACAAGAAATGCGACCCTTTATATATTGTTTTGTATCAAACTTAAAATATTGGATATCCTGCTTTTTCGTGTGCGTCAAAGAGCTCGTCACAAAGTGCTATGATTTCATCAGTTGAAAGCTCAGCTCCAGTGTGTGGGTCCATCATTGCGGCTTGATAAATCTTTTGCTTATCCATTGTATGAGCCGCCTCAATTGTAAGCATTTGAGCATAAATGTTTGATGAATTCATTGCAGCAAGCTGGAGAGGAAGCTCTCCAACAAAGGTAGGGTGTATTCCCTCTCCGTCAACAAGACAGGGCACCTCAACGCAAGCATCATACGGTAGATTTGTAATAACACCGTTATTAATAACATTACCACCGATTTTGTATGGCTTGTTTGTATAAATTGCCTCCATAATGCGTGATGCATATTCCATTGAACGAGTATGCTCAATTTTACCACCTGACATTAGCTCCTCATATTGCTTTTGCCAGCCCTCTATCTGATTTATACAACGACGTGGGTATTCATCAAGAGGAATGTTGAATTTTTCAATTAAATCGTCTCTGTTTGGCTTTATGTAGAATGGATTATACTCTGCGTTATGCTCACTGGATTCCGTACAATAGTAGCCTAGCTTATCAATATAGTCATAACGCACCATATCACCGTGCTTTTCTTTTGCATTTTTCTCTTTTGCACGCTTTTTAATTTCAGGATATAGGTCATTTCCGTCCTTGTCCTTAATTTCAAGAAGCCAAGCCATATGGTTAATACCGGCTATTTTCTCGTGCCTGCCCTCCAATTTGTCGCTCATATTCAAGCCCTTAAGCAAGCCTTCAGAGCAAACCTGTACACTATGACAAAGTCCAACGGTCTTTACCTTGGTGTATCTTTGCATATAGCCTGTCAGTATAGCCATTGGGTTTGTGTAGTTTAAAAGCCACGCATTTGGACAAACCTCTTCAATATCCCTTGCAAAATCCTTAAGCACGTGGATGGTACGAAGGGCACGGAAAATGCCACCAATACCGAGAGTGTCGCCAATGGTTTGGCGAAGTCCGTACTTTTTTGGAATTTCAAAGTCTATAATTGTGCAAGGGTCATAAAGCCCTACTTGAATTGCGTTAACAACAAAATCTGCTTTTCTTAATGCATCCTTTCTTTCGTCAACACCTAAATACTTTTTGATTGTTGCACGACCCTCGTTTATAGAGTCATTCATTTTTGAAATGAGCAGATATGACTCATCAAGTCTTTTTTCGTCTATATCGTAAAGCGCGATTTCTACATCGTGGAACGCATCGCACAGCATTGTGTCGCCTAAAACGTTTTTAGAAAATACGGTG
>JAZQHJ010000003.1:0-1737 GCA_045540515.1 Eubacteriales bacterium | reverse complement strand
ACTGATGATGATATATTTATATCTCCACTTACGCTTGAAATACTAGCTCCCTTGATGTTGCCATTTAGCTCTACGTCTCCTGACACCGTTTCAAGCTCAATTTCACTTACTGAATCAACTGCCATGGCAATTCCACCTGATACAGATTCAATGTCGATATTTTCTGCCCTTATAGGCTCATTTGATAAAATTGATGCTGATACAGAATCAATTTCAAGCTCTCTTAATAAAAAATCCCTTGGTAGCTTAATTGTTAAGTCCTTCTCTATTGCTCCTACTCCTAATGCAAACTTTCCCTTTTTGCCATATTTTATATGCAGGGTGTTGCCGTCATTATAATAGCGAAGGGTGTGCTTGTTATCAATTTCCAGATTGGATTCTTCGGAAAATTCAATGGTATTCTTATCGTGATATTCTATGCTTACACTTCCGATTATCCACTCTATTTCAATTTGAGTAACATCGGCATCAATGCTTGCGCCACCCTTTTGGTATCTAAGAGAGTTTTCATAGTCAAGGTCTGCATAGCTACAACCTGTTATTTGACAGCTTGAAAATGCAACCAAAAGAATAACTATTGTTAAAATAAGTAATAAAGCTCTTTTCATTCTAGCTCCTAAATAAATTCAGTTAAATCGCTGTTTAGCATCTTATTTCTTAAAATTGAATAATACTCTTGTGTTGTACCAAGATTTAAAATGTTCAAATTGCTCCTTATTGCATCAATTAAAAGCTCTGGGTTTAAATATTTTTCACTATCAGCGCACAATACAGCTTGTATAACAATATCGTCATTTTCGTAGCTTACACTCATTGAGCTTATAAAATCGCATAGATTAATCGTTTTTTCATTTCCGCTTTTGGTAGTTTTAGTGATATTACATTCCTTGCTAAAAAGCTCTTTGATTTGTGCTTCTGTTGACTTACTTATGCTTGGTGAGTGAAGCCTTATTGTGTAATCAATATAAGCTATGTGCTTAAATTTAACGCTTGGTGTATATACATCAAGAATTTTCATTTCCTGTGGAAAATTATTCTCTAATCTTTCTTTTAGCTCATCAAGGGGCATTGGCTTTGTTATTCTGATATCAAGAAGCTCACAATCACTCTCAACACCAACGGGTAGTGGCACTGCAAAAACAAGCTTAGGCTGAGGATTAAAGCCCTCACTGTACCAAATATTGATATCTGATCTCACTACTATTCTCTGCATTGTTTTTGCAAGGTCTAGGTGTGATATGTACATAAGATTTCCCTTTTTTGTAAATTTAATTCTTACAGGAATCATTTCGTTTTCGGACACCATGTTAGCTCCTTTCCAAGCTTGTTTGCACCACAGCCAGAGCATTTTTCCTTGCAATTTGGAGTGGTTTTGCTTTCATAAGCCTTTTTGCTTTCTGAAATTAAGAAGCTTTTGTTAACGCCGATGTCAATTACATCCCAAGGGAGAATTTCATCATAGCTCATTTTTCGATTTGCATAAAAGTCAGGATTTATTTCGCAATCCTCAAATACTTTCATCCAGCTTTCGTAATTAAAGCATTCGTCCCATGCATCAAATATCATTTTACGCTTTACAGCCTCAGCAATCGCCTTGGACAAGCGTCTATCTCCCTTTGAAAATACAGCTTCAAGACGTGATACCTTGGCCTCATGCCAATTGTATTTAATCTTTTTATCTGTTATTTTCTCGGCAAGGAACATTTGCTTGTGACGTAGAGATTCTAAGCTATCCTG
>JAZQHJ010000002.1:0-7321 GCA_045540515.1 Eubacteriales bacterium | reverse complement strand
AGCCCAGCAGGGGGAGCCAATTCCTTAATTACTCGAACACACTATTTTATATCTGTAAATGGTGTATTCGGGTTAGTAATCATCAGGAGCTAGTTCGCTAGTTCCTGTTTTTTATTTGGTCCATAATAGTGCAGGCAAAACCGAAAATAACCACTTTCAAATTTTGTTGAAAGTGGTTATTTTCTTTACGGTTTTGCAATTAAGCACTAGTATTATCTTTTCGCTTTTGAATAAGTTCACATAATGTTTCACCCAGGTAGCTTCCTTCTTCCTTCATTTTTAAAATTTCAAGATACAAGCTTTCGTGGTCAGGAAAATCCTCAAGAGAAACGCCTGCCAGGCGAACAAGTTCAGCAAAGAAAGGCTGAAGCGCATCTGATTTATAAATATTCGCATTACCAAGTGCGTTAATAAAGTATATTTTTTCCTCGCTTTTTTCTTTATCATGTTGACAAGCTTGAGTTTTACCTACTTTATATACTGAATAGCCATAAATACTTAATATACGTATTTGAAGCCTAAACAAAAGAGAAAAAGCCTTGCGCATAATATATGCAGGAAAAGTAAACTCTGTACCATAATATCGAATATTATCCATAAATGGACGATATGCGCTATCGAGCATATCAAATATTATTTCAAAAAGAAAATAAAAAGGGAATGATACACGCTCAGTATTTTTTTTTAGAATCTGCAAATTGTCATAAAGGTCCATTTCATCAAGATTCAATGAATTAGTTCGCTGAAGGTCAGCTCCTGAGCGCCAAAAGGATTTAAAATTGATATTAGATGCATGCCTTCTTATTTTTTGCCCAAATGAATACAAGTCATTAAGTGGATTAGCTTTATCAGAGTTCACATCATATCTTGCGTTTGTAACCTTGTTGCCTCGCTCTTTGTCCTTTTCAGGCTCCCACACAGTTCCATACTCGAAAGCTCCAGCATACTTACTATTATCATCAACAAAATTACCTACACGAAAAGCATCATAAACAAGTGCTTTTGAATATTGAGAATATTCCTCATAATCATCTGGAGTTCGATTGAGCACATCATGGTTCCAAAGAGGGAAATTGCCGATATCCTCTTGATATAAATCAGTGCGAACAGGAACGGACGAAACAATTAAGCTACAAGTATCTGTATAAATATAATAGGACTTACCATATTCTACAAGCATATCAAAAATATCAACATAATAAAGTCCATTATTAAATTGTGTCGATCCTTCATAGCCATATAACACAGCACGGTCATTTGTAGCCTCATATATTTCACGTTTGCGATTTATATAATCCTGGACTCCTGTTAATCCTTGGATTTTTCCTAATTCCTTTTGCTCTCTGATTTCATCTTCGAACATAAGAAACGGAAAATCTGGATATTCCATTTGGAATTGATAGAGATTATCAAGAAGGTCCTCATGCATAATTATCTCAATTATTCTTTGAATAAATGCGCCAAGCCTAGATTTACCTGCGCCTTGGTGTCCAGATATCATAATAGAAGGTGCAGAGCCCCTTACAAAATCTTTATCGTAAGCTAGCATGTCTTCTAAACGATTTTTAGCCGTTTTTCTTAACTTAAAGAAAACTATTGTTCCGATTACAGTTAAAAGCACCGATACAGGAGAGGTTAAGAACGCAAGCATTACATCTAGGAAAAGCTTTGCAATTGAATCAAGTATAAAATCAAACTCAAACACAGCAGAAAAGCCGAACACAAAAGCAACTATTTCAACAATAATTGTAAGTACATTAAAATTGAGCAACCAAATTATTATAAACGGAATTCTATAATAACTCTTTGAGCAAAATTCTTTTACAAGCTCAATAGTCTTATTTAAGAGCCACAGAAAAGGAAGCTCAACGTATTTATTAAAAAGCTTAACAAAGAATGTTTTTCTTCCTCTTAAACGCTCTGATATAGGAGACATAACAAAACACTCAACAATTGTAAACAAGGCTACAAAGCAAGCTACGATAACAACAACGTATAAAAAGAACAAAAGAAAATTAATTAAAAATTCCTTGCAATATTCTACAAAGACCTCTTTATTAAACAAAGTAGGAAAATAATTTGAAAATTTTGCTTTTATTTTTTCAACGTCTAATGGTAATATATCAATTGTATCAACCGAGCTTGATCCACTCTGAAGAGTGGAGCTCTTATGTAGCATGTGCACGTTTACCCAATTGACAACGGTATCCTTCAAATAAATAATAGAGGTCCAAAACCTTTTAAGGATAACCTTGTATTTTGTAAAAACAAGAACTAATGAGCCAAGCAGAGCAGTAACCGATAAAAAATGAAATATATATTTGAACGAAAATATTTTTTTGAATTTTTCCATACTACCCCCTAAGCTTGAACGTATGCATTAATTAAACAGCCAATTATAAATATAGCTACAATCAAAAGCAAAACCTTAAGCAATTTTTTCATAACATTCCTTTCAAAAAAAGCCATAACAAATGCTATGGCTTTTTATATTTTATCTTCTTCTCTTAGAGCGTACCTTCTTATGAATAGCGAATATAATAAGTCCTAAGAATATAGCAATTGCAAATAGTATTAATACTCCTGAAGGGTCAACAACTGAATTTTTTCCATCCTCAACACCATCCAGATATCCTGCCGTCTTGGATGAATCAATTGCATCCTTATATTCCTGTGAACCTTTATAATTCAAATATCCTTGGCGAACACCTTCGGCAAGAACCTCATCCTTTGCCTTTTCCCAAGCTTCAGCCTCTCCTGCATCTTGTCCAGCTAAAAAGGATGAATCAATAGCTGTACGATATTCTTCCGACTTTAAATAATTAGTTACAACCTCTTCTGAATATTCATTCATAAGAGTTTGATATTCTTCTGACTGCATATAAGAGTTTATTTCATTAGTTATATCAGCTTGGTAAGATTCAGAATTTTTATAATTTGCTCCACCGTCAGCAACTCCGTCAATATAGCCAGGATTATAACAACAATCTGTACTAACATCACCATAGTGGCTTGACCCATAATTATCTCCTTTGGAAGATTCAGAAATAGTAGCGCCACCATGTTGAGATGATGACGAACCAGAAGAAGAGCTAGAAGCAGATTCTGCACCAGAATTATATAAAGCTTCAAATGTAGTTAAATTAGTATCAAGAAATTGATTATATAAATACATATTACTTTCAGATGAAGAACAAGTATTATATAAATAAGAATCAAAACCTTCACAAGTAATAGATTCACCATAAGCATCACAATGAGACAAATAAGATTGCCATTCGGATGCAATCAATTCGGAATATTCCTTAACACCTGTTGAATAACCCACTTCTTCGCCATCTTCAAAGCCTTGATTATATTGAGTTGATAAAACATTCGAATATTCCTCTGACTCTTTGTATTCATTTACACCGTCTGTCTTACCTTGTGTATAGCCTTCATTATATTGTGTAGAAAGAGCATTTGAATATTCAGAACTAGCCTTATATTGAGATACCCCCGCAGCTTTACCACGATTATATTCGGCAGTTAAATCTTCTTGTGTAATGCTTTCCAAGGTCAAAAAATAATTATATACAAATTCTGGAATATTGGAGTATAATTCACAACATTTTGAACATCCGGTTTGGTTATATTTCTCTTCATAATTAGCAACCATACTTTCATATGTACCATCATCAGCAAAGTCCTTAAAAGCTTCTAGACCAAAAACAAAATAAGCATTATCATTATAATCCGAAAATAGCATAAAATTATAATCTGGAGAGTCACAAGTATGAGTATTTGTGGTACACTTTGAATTAGTAATTGCAATTCCTGAAGTAAAATCGAAATCTTCTGGAAAATAGAAAGCATTTGTCGCACTAGCCGAAATTACAAACAAGCACACTAACAAAGCACACATTGAAAGCATTAATAATATTTTCTTTTTCATTTTTATCTCCTTTTATTTTTAGGTTCCTTAACCTTTACTTTTTGAACTCTAAACATAGAATAAATTCTAAGTATTAAAGTTAAAATCATTATTACAACCACAATTGCAAGCACGGTTTCCAAAAACTTGATAAACTCATTAAGCCAGTTATCTGAAGGCTTCGGATATGAAGAGTTTCCTGTATAATCAGGTATGTAATTCTGTGGATCACTAGATACAGGAACTACAACAGCACTGTCACCAGAGCCAAATGCTATGTCTATGAAATCAAAATTACGAATAGCTGTACCTTGAGCGACAATCGCATCACATAAAGGTGCATCAGATTCTGAGTTATAAACATATGCACGATTAGTAATATAATCTGTTACTGTGTAATGAAATACATATAATGTACAATCTTCATATTTATTTTGTAGATTGTATATATCTTCATAGTCCGTTTCAGAAACAAAATATTTTTCAGCAAATTTATCTGCGCCACTGGACTTATATTTTAAATCATCAGGATTAACCTTTTGAATATCAGAGTACACCTTAGTATCTAACTTTACCATCTGCTTAAATAGCTCATACCACTTAGCAACACGATACACGTCTTGAGAGTTCAAATGAGTAACATTAAGGACCTCTGGATTATCAAGGTCGTAATGTGTTTTATCAATGCTTTCAAACACATCATCACTCCAGGAATAATTATCAAGATCATTCATGAGCTCTTCTGAGCTTACGCAGACCTTATCGCTATTAAATACATCCTTAGAATAATAAACATATAAAAGCTTGTCAATTAAATTTTTATATGCTATTTCTTCATGAACAAATTCACGTGTAATAGACATAACTTTATTTCCGGTAATATCAACAAAAGAATTAAACAAAAAATCAAATTTGTTATAATGTTCAGTTCTTACAGGAAATGTTAAATGTTTCATATAATAGTCATCATCTAAGGAATCAAACACCCCATCCCAGCCATAACCAAATGTATAATTAAGAGCACTTACATCCTCTTGGTTCAAAAACTCCTTGAAAGCATTTACTATATCTGTATCATTTACAATAAGCGCAGGCTTCATAAAGCACTCTTCCCAAACAGCAGATAACTGTGATATATCATCATATTTTTTTAAATATGAGTTTGGAATCGGCACTACAACAGATTGAATATCCTTGAATACATCAGGGTCCTCCGTTGGTACTCTATAATATGAAAACTCTAAATCTTCAAAGCGAAGAACGTCAAGCTCCTTAGAATAATACGAGGTCCAGCCATTATTAGTTGCATAATAATATTTGCTTCCAATTGGAAAATCAGATGCATTTATATTATCATCAACATGTAGCTCAATTGAACTCACTAAGTAAAACCTTTCGGTTTCCTCGGTAAAATTCATATTGAATGAAGAATAATCAGATATTTCATATTTTAAAATTAAAGCGTTTGTATGTGTATCACTATTGAGTGAATTTGCATATGTATCAATTAGCTTGATATTATGCTTTTTATAATCGTAACCACCACTAGAGGAAGCGTAAAGGTTACTACATATTTGAATAGTGTTTAGCTCACTATCTTTTTGAATTTCAAGCCTTGTAGGATTATATAAATAGAAAAATAACTTGAAATTAGTTTTATCACCTTGCTTATAGCCTGTTTCTGCCATGGTAATTAACTCTGGCTGACCCTTGAGCTTATTTTCATAAAACTGTCCAACGTGGAACTTTTTTAAAAAAACATGCTCAAAATCATATTGAATAGTCGTACTACTCATATCCTTGGAAGAGGATGCAAGCTCTCCATCAGATGCAAAAGCAGGAACGCAAAGTGAAAAAAGCATTAAAATCGCAAATAAGCAACTTAGTATTTTTTTCATAAATTACTCCTTTACATTAAAAGAAGGGCAGGGCGTTTGCCCGGCCCTTCCAGGTAATTAAATTATTCTGCTGTTACGAAGAATGAACCTGCTTCTTCACCTACAACAATAACAGGGGTAAATGTTACATTAATCTCAGCCTTATCCTGAATTAAAATGTATGCAGTAAAGGTTGTATCAGCTGATACCTCAAAGGTATTACCAGAGAAATCAGCGTAATGTGTAGTTGTACCGTCAGAAAGTATCATGCAATATGATGTCTTTGAGGTTCCCTTAGCACCAGAAGTGAATGTGTATGTACCTGCAGCGAGCTCAATCTCTTGAACTGCGAGTTTAACCTCTGCGCCAGAGTTATTTGTACCCTTAACCTTAATTTCACCGTCATCAGATACCGTTACCTCGTAGCCATCACCTGTGTTAGCAGACTTAATTATATATGCATCTGCTTTAAATGCATTCTTCTCGTTTACCTCGGTGATACCCCATGTGTCCTTATCTTTATTAAATCCATTAGTTACAAAGCCAATAGCAGATACAGCCAATACAACTAACAAAATAGACACAATTAAAATTATAATTCTTTTTGTCATGATATTTTTTCTCCTATTTTTAAAATAAGTATTGATTTTTTGAACAACTTAGTTTATAATAAATACGCAAATATAATTTGCGTATAAGAAGTAGTATCAGTGGTAGCTAATGACTACCGCCTTAAAACTACTTCTTTTCTTTTTTTTCAAGATGATTCAAAATTCTTTGTTCATCTATCTTAGAAAGAGAATAATTTGCTTCAGGATAAGGATAAAAATTTTCTTTTATATCCCGTCTTTTTTCATCACGTAAATATACAAACCTTTTATCACCTTTTTTTGGATTATGAAAAAGTTTAATATTTTTATGATGTCCTCTTTTATTTGATTCGGTTAAACCCATAAAATCATAGTAGTTACCGTATTCACCTATAATCAATTTAGGATGTCTAACCTCTTCACCTTTTTTCCCTTCCTGTTTTTTATAACGTCTGAAGTGTAATTTAAAAAGGCCATTATTACCTTTACATTTGGACGATTTTATTGCATAAGACCGTCTAATAGCCTTTTTCTGTGCTTCAGAAGTGCACTTAAATTTAGGCTTTTTCTTTTTTGCCATAATTACTTCTTGTGATTTGACTTCCAAGCCTTAGCAGAATCCTTTCGTGCTTGAAGATAACCACTACGATAAGCACGAGCTTGTGCATCTTTTCCCGTCTTACCAAGTTTTCTAGGCTTTCCGTCCTTGTCCTTTTTTATTTCACCATTATTTGTAAGACGTTTGTCAGACTTCAATTCAGTTGCATATTTGCGTCCTTTTTCTGATGGATTTAAAAGGGTAACTGTTTTCCCTTTTCTATTTGTACCTGTCCAAGCCATATTGGACCTCCTTATTATTACTTTTTATTTTTTGCTTTATCAGCAGGATAATTTGCAGGAGGCTCTGGTAGAAGTCGGATCGTAGCCATGTCGTTCTGTGA
>JAZQHJ010000001.1:0-2695 GCA_045540515.1 Eubacteriales bacterium | reverse complement strand
CCTCTGAGCCGTCAATCCAAACAATTTTGTCTGGGTTAACCATGTCTGCCATTTCTTCAATCCAGTCAAGAATTAACTTGCTGTCTGTTAGTGCTTTGTTTTCAAACTTTAGCATTGTCTATACCTCTTTCAAAAAAATATATAAAATTTAAACCAAATTTTATCGATTATATTATAGCATACTCGCGTAATTGTTTGCAATATGTAATTACAACATTTTATGCAAAATTTTCCTTTATTTTAGTATATCTATAATTCTTTGAGATAAAATGTCCTTTTCCTTTGGATGGATGTCAATATTGTCACATACATCACGGCAAATTACCGTGTACGTATTAGGAATAACCTTGGATGCTCGCACTTGCTCAGCCTGTATCTTTTCCCAAGCATAGCCCTTTCTGTCAAGATGGTCAGCAAGCTGAATAATAACAAATTTAAGACCATCATTTTTAAAGTCCCTACGCCATGCGCCAATTAAAGCACTTAGCATATCTAAATAAATGTCAGCCTCGCTTACACTTGCATTGCTTTCACCCTGATACCAAAGCACACCACTTAGACAAAATGGAAGAATTTTTCTTATCATGTTATCATAAAGCACACCATCATCATTCCAAATAGGAAACCACTCGTGGTCTGCAAAACGATTTTCAATGTAAAACTCAGGTACAAGAGCAACGTCCCTTGGCATCCAGCTTTGGATAACCGATGCGCCCTGATAGCAGGCAATAAGACCGATTTTTCTTTTATCACTTGCAAGCCCCTGTCCTACATAATAGCCAATAGCACTAAAGTAAGGTGCAGATTCCTTGCTTAACTCAACCCAACCATCACGCGAGCAAAAATGCTCTCCGCCTTCCATTCTATCAACAGTGAACAAGCGCACATTAGAATTACCCTTGTAATTTTCTGAAGGCTCACTTGATTCCCAAAGCTTGAATTGCATATTTGATTGCCCGCCAAGTAAATAGACATCTCCAAAATAAACATTTTTAAGTGTGCTGTAAATACCATCAAGCGCCACTATAATATCATATGGTCCACCATAGGAAATGGCATCAAATTCTATAAGCCAAGTCCCCTGTGCCTCACAGCTTTTAGTAATGCCGTTAAGGGTAATTTTCACCTCGCCACAGCCATTACCAAAAATGCGAACAGGCATATTTGCCTGCATAATCATATTTGAACAAAAAATTGAATTTAATGTAAGCATAAAAAATCTCCTTTTAAAAATCAATTTTATTTTAGCATAAACTCTTTTAAAATCCAATAAATAATGCTAAAATATACATATAAAATTTTTGGAGCAAAATATGGAAATAGAAAGAAAATTTTTAGTTGAGCAAATTCCTGACTTAACAGGCATAAGACACAGTAAAATCGTGCAAGGATATATAAGCTTTTCTCCCGAAACAAGAATAAGAAAAAAGGACGATACCTACTACCTTACTAAAAAAGGAGAGGGAATGGTCGCAAGAGAGGAAATTGAAATTGAGGTAAGTAAAAAGGAGGCTGATGCCTACTTTGAAAGGGTAATAAGTAATTTAATTGAAAAGACAAGATACTATATTCCACTCGGTAAGCTTACGGCTGAGCTAGATATATACGAGGGCAAATTCAAGGGGCTAGTCGTTGTTGAGGTTGAGTTTGAAAGCCTTGATGATGCAAACGCCTTTGTGCCACCCCTATGGTTTGGAGAGGATATTAGTAATAATATTGAATATCGCAACAAGATTTTAGCCACTAAATATTGACAAAAGCACTTTATTTTGCTAAAATTTAATATATTTATTTTTAAAAGCATTACAAAGAGGAAACTAAAATGAAAATCTACGACGAACTAATTGCTCGTGGTCTTATAGCACAGGTGACCAACGAGGAGGAAATAAGAGAAATGGTTGACAATGGTAAGGCTGTTTTCTATATCGGCTTTGACCCAACAGCCGATAGCCTACACGTTGGACACTTTATGGCACTATGCCTAATGAAAAGACTCCAAATGGCAGGAAATAAGCCAATTGCCCTAATCGGTGGTGGAACTGCCTATATCGGTGACCCATCTGGAAGAACCGATATGCGTTCAATGATGCAAAAGGAAACAATAGAGCACAACTGCGAGTGCTTCAAAAAGCAAATGTCTCTCTTCATTGAATTTGGTGAGGACAAGGCTATGATGGTAAACAATGCAGACTGGCTTTTAGACCTTAACTATATTGAATTTATTCGTGATATAGGCTCTTGCTTCTCTGTTAACAATATGCTAAGAGCAAAGTGCTACGAGCAAAGACTTGAAAAGGGACTTTCCTTCCTTGAATTCAACTATATGCTAATGCAATCCTACGACTTTTTGGAGCTATACCAAAGATATGGCTGTAATATGCAATTTGGTGGCGATGACCAATGGTCAAATATGCTCGGTGGAACAGAGCTTATTCGTAAAAAGCTTGGCAAGGATGCACACGCAATGACAATTACTCTACTTCTTAACTCCGAGGGTAAGAAAATGGGTAAAACACAAAGTCGGAGGCCAAAGCGGTCTTAGGAAGACAACATGTTTCCCCAACTCCTTGGCTCACAGAACGACATGGCTACGATCCGACTTAGAGCTTATTCGTAAAAAGCTTGGCAAGGATGCACACGCAATGACAATTACTCTACTTCTTAACTCCGAGGGTAAGAAAATGGGTAAAACACA